>VGXO01000043.1 GCA_016873275.1 Phycisphaerae bacterium | reverse complement strand
CGCTCCACGACCTCGCCCGCGGCGATCTGGTTGACGACGTGCGGCGGCAGTCGGCGGATCGGCATCGGGCGGAGTCTACGGGCCAAGACCGCTCACGAAATCCTCATCGCAGATCCCTCAAGCGTCGGGGCGCGTCGAGACCGAAGAAGAAGCGTGGCGCCGGGCGACCGCCGCGGCAGGTCGGATGGTCGGGACGAACCAACTCGAGGGACCACGGATGGTCAGCGTCGGAGACAAGGTCGAGGTCGCGGTGGTCGGGGACGTGCATGGCTGCGGCACGTCGCTCGCACGCCTCCTCGATCGCCTCGACCGAACCTCCCCCCGGGCACGCGTCATCCTCGTCGGCGACCTCCTGACGAAGGGACCCACCCCCGAGCGGGTCGTGCGCCTCGTGCGGGAGCGGCGCCGCGGCGGACCGATCGAGTCGGTCTGCGGGAACCACGACCGCCGGATGCTCGCGGCGCTCCTCGCGATGGAGCAGGGGGCGTCGCTGGAGGAACTGCCGGGTCACGAACGCCGCTGCTGGGTCCGCCTCGCCGCGCATGGCGAGCTCGCCTCGGCACGGGAGATCCTGTGCGACGCCGTGCGCCGCGTGACGATCGAGGGACCTGCCCGAGCCTGGACCGTGCTTCACGCGGGCATCGACCCCCGCCTCGGGCTCGACCGGTCGAGCGACGAGGTGAAGTGGTCGATCAAGGCGCGACCCGGGGAGACCGCCTGGTGGGAGCAGTACGGGGGACAGGACGGGCTCCTCGTCTTCGGTCACAAGCCGCTCGACGCCCCCCTGCGGCGGACCATCGACCGCGCGCCGGTCGCCGTCAACGTGGACACCGGATGCGTCGAGGGAGGTCCGCTGACGGCGTACCTCGTCCACGCCGACCGCTTCCTGTCGGTCGAGAGCGAGGTCCTCAGCGGCTCGCGGGTCGCCAGCGTGCCGCGATCGGCATCGGGCGTCCGGTCCCGAAGCTTCGCCGGCTCGTCTTGAGGATCGGCGGCGCCTGGCGCCGCTTGAACTCGGCGCGGTCGATCATGGCGGTGATTCGCCGGACCTCCTCGAGCGGGATCCCGCTCGATCGGGCGATCTCCTCCGCCGATCGCTCCTCGACCACCCAGCCCTCGACGACCAAGTCGAGGACCGGGTAGGGCGGCAGCGAGTCCTGGTCGGTCTGGTTGGGACGCAGCTCCGCCGAGGGCGCCTTCTCGATGGAGTTCTCCGGAATGGGCGGCTCCGAGAAGCCGAGTCCGCGGGCGCGAGCGTTGATCCAGCGGGCGAGGTCCCAGACGTCGGTCTTGAGGAGGTCGCCGATCGGCGCGAGCGCCCCGCACATGTCCCCGTAGAGCGTGGCGTAGCCGACCGCGTGCTCGCTCTTGTTGCCGGTGGTGAGCAGGAGCTCCCCTCGGGCATTCGACAACGCCATCAGGATCACGCCGCGGAGACGGCTCTGGAGGTTCTCGTCGACGAGCCCCTCGACCTCGCCGAGCGGCGCCTGCAGCACCTCGCGGAGCGTGCGGTGCGCCGCCTCGATCGGGACCTCCTCGAGCGCCCCGAGCCCCAGCCGTCGGGCAAGCTCCCGCGCGTCGGCGAGCGAGCCCGCCGAGCTATGGCGGGAGGGAAGCATCACGCCCCGCACCTTGGAGCCGCCCAGCGCCGCGGCGGCGATCGTCGCGACGAGCGCGGAGTCGATGCCGCCCGAGAGCCCGAGCAGCACCCGCTCGTGACCGGACTTCCGGACGTAGCCCCCCACGCCGCAGCAGAGCGCCGCGAAGAGCTCGCCGAGCGGTTCCTCCGCCGGCGCCGCGGAGCCGGGAGGTCCCGCGAGATCGACGACCTCCACGACCTCGCGGAACGACGGGAGCCTCGCCCGCAGCGAGCCGTCCGCGTCGACCACCCGCGACGCCCCGTCGAAGACGATCTCGTCGTTCGCCCCGACCTGGTTCACCAAGACGAGCTGGACCCGGGCGCGGCGGGCGACCTGCCGGAGATGCTCGCCGCGGCGCTCGTCCTTCTGCCGCAGGAAGGGACTCGCGCTTGCGGCGAGGATCAGGTCGACGCCGGCGCTCGCGAGCTCCGCGATCGGGTCGCGGGCGTAGCCCCGCACGCCGCCCACGTCGTCGGCCTGCCAGAGGTCCTCGCAGAGCGCGATCCCGACGCGGCGCCCATCGAGCGAGAAGGAGAACGCTCCCCCGCCGCTCGTGAAGTGCCGCTCCTCGTCGAAGACGTCGTAGGTGGGAAGCAGGATCTTGTCCGCGAACGCCTCGATGCGTCCACCCCGCAGGAGCGCCATCGAGTTCCGCCAGGGACGGGGATCGCCCGGCACCTGCCGCGGCGTGCCGACGAGGACCGCGAGGTCGCCGCATGAGCGTGCGAGCCGCTCGAGCGCCTCGACGCACGCCGGACCGAGGTCCCTCCGCTCGAGGAGGTCCCGCGGCGGGTAGCCCACGAGCGAGAGCTCCGGCGTCAGCAGGATCGACGCCCCGCCGACTCGCGCCTGGCGAACCGCCTGCTCGATCCGGTCGGCGTTGCCGACCACGTCGCCGACGACGGGATCGAGCTGGGCGAGGGCGACCTTCATGGGTCGAGGAGTCTACGAGGAGAGAACGACGACGCCCCCGGACGGGCCGGGGGCGTCGATCGAAGTCTCGCGATGTCGAAGGGCGATCAGCAGGCGATGGCGTACGCGCCCTCGACCAACTCGATCACCTGCCGGACGGTGAACGGCTTGCGGAGCACGCCGTCGAAGCCCTGCGCGGCGAACTGGGCGGTCTGACCCTCGGTGAGCCGGTTCGAGATCCCGATGACCTTCGTCATCTGGAGCTCCTCGGTCGAGCGCACCATGCCGAGGACGGTGGCCGCGTCGCCGCCGGTCATGTGAAGGTCGAGCAGCATGACGTGCGGGCGGAAACGCTCGCACTCGAGACCCGCCTCGAAGGGCGTGGTCGCGACGCGGACCTCGTAGCGGGTCTGCTCGACGAGCACCTGCCGAAGCACGTCGGCGGCGGCGCGGTCGGAGTCGACCACGAGGAGGCGGGGGTTGCCGCTCATGAGCCCATCCATGGGGATCTGATGCTGCTTCATGAACGCAAGCAGGTTCGAGAGCGGGATGCGGCGGTCCTTCGAGCCGGGGATCCGGTAGCCGCGGAGCTGGCCGGAGTCGAACCACTTGCTGACGGTTCGGCTCGCGACGTTGCAGATCCGGGCGACCTCGCCGGTGGTCAGGACGTCCTTCTCGATGCGGTTGGGAGTCTCGCTCATGGGGCTGGGTTCCTCGCGTCGACGCGCGACGCCGCGTCCGTCGACCCCATGCAGATCGGGCGACCACCCCCGGGTGTTCATGCCTCGGTCGGAGTCGATCCGCGATTTCCGCCCCGAGAACCCTTCTCGGTCCTCGCTGGACGTGATCAAGGTCCGGGAGCCGGCGTCAGCCCTTGGGACCGCCCCGGCGGACCTCGTCGGTGAGCTGGTACTTGGCGTCGTTCTCGCGGAATCGCTTGGCGAGGTCGCGGGCCTTTGCCTCGTACGCGGACTTGTCCTTCCACGTGTTCACCGGATCGAGCACCTCGGCGGGCACGCCCGGCACGGCGGTCGGCATGTGCAGACCGAAGATCGGATGCTCCTTGCAGGCGACCTTGTCGAGGCTGCCGTCGAGGATGCGGCTCACGAACGCACGGGTCCACGCGAGCTTGAACCGCTCGCCGACGCCATACGGACCGCCGGTCCATCCGGTATTGAGCAGCCACACCCGGGCGCCGTGCGTGCGGATCTTCGCCGCGAGCATCTCCGCATAGACCAGCGGCGAGCGCGGAAGGAACGGACCTCCGAAGCAGGGAGAGAAGTTCGGCTGCGGCTCGGTGACGCCCGCCTCGGTGCCGGCGAGCTTCGAGGTGTAGCCGTTCACGAAGTAGTACATCGCCTGCTCGGGCGAGAGCCGCGAGACCGGCGGCACCACGCCGAACGCGTCGGCGGTGAGGAAGATCACGTTCTTCGGATGCCCGCCCACGGAGGGAATGCGGGCGTTCTCGATGAAGTCGATCGGGTAGGTGACCCGGGTGTTCTCGGTGAGCCTTGCGGAGTCGTAGTCCGGCACGCGAGTGACCGGATCCATCACCACGTTCTCGAGCACCGAGCCGAAGCGGATGGCGTTCCAGATCTGCGGCTCGCCCTCGCGCGAGAGCTTGATGCACTTCGCGTAGCAGCCGCCCTCGATGTTGAAGACGCCTCCATCGCTCCAGCCGTGCTCGTCGTCGCCGATCAGCGCCCGCTGCGGGTCCGCGGAGAGGGTCGTCTTGCCGGTGCCGGAAAGACCGAAGAAGAGCGCCACGTTCGAGGGATCGCCGAGCGCCACGTTCGCCGAGCAGTGCATCGGGAAGACCCCCCGCGCGGGGAGGTCGTAGTTCATCGCGTAGAAGATGCTCTTCTTGATCTCGCCGGCGTATCGGGTGCCGACGATCACGACGAGGCGCCGCTCGAGGCTCTGCAGGATGCCGACCGGTCCGGTGAGCCCGTGCTTGGCGGGATCGGCGATCCGGAGACCTCCGGCGTTCAGGATGGTCCAGTCGCTCCGGAAGCCGCCCATCTCGGAGGGCGGCACGTTGATGAAGAGCGTCTTCGCGAAGAGGGCGTGCCACGCCTCGGCGGTGACCACCGAGACCCGCAGGCGGTGCGTGGGATCGGCGCCGGCGTAGCCATCGAACCGGAAGAGCTCGCCCCGCTCCGCAAGCCACTTCCGCGCCATCTGCTCGATCGCGGAGAAGTTCGCGGGCGAGATCGCCTGGTTGACCTTGCCCCAGTTGATCGAGCCGTGGATCCCCGGGGTGTCCTCGAGGAACTTGTCGTTGGGGCTCCGACCGCGGCGGTCTCCGGTGTCGCAGACGAGCGCGCCATTCGCGGCGAACTGCCCCTCGCCGCGTCGGACGGCCGCCTCGACGAGGGCGGCGGTGCTGAGGTTCCGGTGGATCGAGGCTCCCGCGATCGCCGCGGGGTCAGAGGTGGCGGTGCTCATGGGCGTTCCAATCGGCGAGGCGGTCAATCTAGCACGAAGGTTCCCCACCCCCGAAGCCTCCGCCGCGTTGACCACGATCCGCCGGATGCCGTATCGTCGCCCCCTCGATGGCGACCGTAGCTCAGTTGGTTAGAGCACCGGATTGTGATTCCGGACGTCGCGGGTTCGAATCCCGTCGGTCGCCCTTCCCTCACTCCTGCCGCCACTGGTCGGCGGTCGGCGCGGCCCTCCCGTGAGGTTCGCCGCGGTCCAGCACGACATCGCCTGGGAGGACCCCCCCGCCACCCGCGGCATGGTCGAAACCCTGCTGGGCGGCGCGGTGCCCGCGCGGGGCGGATTCCTGCTGCTTCCGGAGCTTGGCGAGACCGGGTTCAGCTTCGCGGTCGATCGGATCGCGGGCGTCGGCAGCGTGGAGTTCGCGCAGCGGCTCGCCTCCTCGGCCGGCTGCTTCATCCAGGTCGGACACGCCGAGCGAGGCGCCGACGGTCGCGGTCGGAACCGGGCGACCATCCTCGCGCCGCAGGGCGGCGTCGTCGGGTCCTACGACAAGATCCACCCATTCTCGTTCGCTGGCGAGGACCAGCACTTCACCGGCGGAGATCGCCTGCTGCTCGCCCGCTGCGGCGAGTTCGTGGTGTGCCCGATGGTCTGCTACGACCTGCGGTTCCCCGAGCTTTGGCGGCTCGCCGCGGCGGCGGGCGCGACCGTCTTCACGATCGGCGCGTCCTGGCCCGCCGCCCGCGCCGGGCACTGGCGGAGCCTGCTCGTCGCGCGGGCGATCGAGAACCAGTGCTTCGTGGTCGCCTGCAACAGGGTTGGTCGCGATCCCAAGCATGCGTACGCGGGCGGCTCCTTGATCGTCGATCCGCTCGGCGTCGTGCTCGCGGAGGGAGACGACCAGCCCCGCGTGATCTCGGCGGAGCTCGACCTCGCCTCGCTCGAGGAGTGGCGGCGCCGATTCCCCGCATGGTCCGACCGGCGCGGATCGCTCCTCGGATCGATCGAGATCGAACGCCGATAATCGGACCGCGTCGACTGCACGGGGCGGACTGCTGGTCGTGCCGTCGGCGCCCCGCGACGCTTCGTGACGCTCGATCGTTGACCCCGCGAGGTCCCTCGGTACACTCCGCCCCGCTCGACCGCCGACGCGGTTGAGCGTGGAGGCGGCGGACGGATGTCTCAACCCGGACACGAAGGATGCCTTGCGGAGCCGCAGAGCCGGTCGGCTCGCGGCGGAGGCTCCTCGTCGAAGGCGTCCTCGGCGCTTCTCGCGGAACGCGTGATCCAGCGGGTCCTTCGCGGCTTCTTCGCGGAGTCGGGGAGCGTGGCGCTTCGGTACGGCGTGACGCCCGAGCAGATCCTCCTGCATCTTGACTCGGCCGGGGCGGTCTCGCAGTCCACGGCGGTGAGGCAGCTCCACTGGGTCGAGGATCTCGCCGTCGCGGCGGCGTGCTCCGACGGACATCCCCGGGCTTGGCTCGATGCGTTCCAGCACTTCCAGTCGGTCCTTCTGCGGGCCGCCCGCATTCGGCTCTCCGAGGCGGAGTCCGAGGTGTTCGTGCAGCGCTTCTGGACCGATCTCGAGGAGGAGACCTCCAAGCGCCGCCTCGACCGTTCGCAGCGCCGCTCCGACCGCCCGGCGCTGCAGGACTACATGGGGACGCGACCGCTCCGGACCTGGCTCATCGACCGCGTGCTCGGTCGGCTCGAGACGGAGTCTGCCGCCGGGACGTGGGTCCCGCATCGCCGAGCGCAGACCTCGTCGACGCCGCTTGACTGCCGCGGTCCCCTTCGCCTCGCCGACTGACCAACACGTTGCCAACGCGCTCCTCGCCGCCGCCGCATCGAAGCGATCGGCGGGGAGTGCCTCACGCGGGGTCGGTCGGACGAGTCCTCCGACCGAGCACGGAATCGAGGATCGTCCGAGCCCGCGCCGGCACGTCCTCGGTCCGGCTCCACCATCCGCCCGGGAGCGCCCGCGTCGACGCGACGGCGCTGAACCAGCCCGCCAGCCTCGAGTCCGGCACGCGAGCGCCCTCCCAGAAGCCGTCGCCGGCACGCCCATGCGCGACGCGCTCGCCCCGCGGCGGGAAGCGGTCCCAGCGCTCGACGATCGTGCCGAAGAGCGACGCATCCAGCGCGACCTCGAGGTCCGGCGTCGGTCGCGGCGTGGGAATGCCGAACACGATCACGTTGGTCGCGCGAGGCAGGAACTGCAGCGCCGCCTTGTTCAGCAGGCGTCGGAGTCGATCGACGCGCTCCTCGAGGTCGAGCGACTCGAGCCGGATCAAGCGGACCCTGCCCGACGACCGAGGCGCGAGGATCCTCGCGGCGGCGAGCTCTCGACCGCGGGCATCGAGCGAGCGGAACTCCTCGCCGACGCCCGCGCCGAGGATGAACTCCCGGGCGACCGCCACGAGCGATGCCACGGCGTCGGGATCAAGGTCGGCACGCCGCCTCCATCCGACGATCCACCCGCGACGCACGCGCTCGAGCGAGCGCTCGACGCGCGACGAGGTCGGGTCGATCGCCCCGGTCCCGTGCATCCACTCGACCTGCTTGAGGTGGAAGGCGAGGGTGACGCCGTCGCGCCGCGCGACGAAGTCGCAGGTGCGGTCGCGGGGACCGCGGACCTCCCGCTCCACCTCGAACCCCTGACGCAGCAGCCGCAGACCAAACGCGGCCTCGACGAGCCGACCAGCGAGGCGGTGGGTGGTCGCGTCGACGAGACCGCCGGAGGTCGAGCCGCTCGTCCGCGGCATCGAGGACTCGATCGAGTCCTCGAGGGAGGCGGCGATCAGCGCGGCTCGGGGATCTCGCCGACCCCGCATCGCCCGCAGTCCCCGGCGCACCCGTTCGAGGGCGGTCCGGTCCGGAAGCACGCCCGGTCCGCCTGTCGGTGCGTTCTCGCGTCGTCGCGTCGTCACCTCCACGCATGCTAGCGGGCAGTCCGCTCGAGGCGGGCTTCCGAGAACCTCGTGCCTCGCTCGCGCCGCGACCTCCAAGCCAACCTCATGACCCCCCCACGTGCGCCAGTCCGCGGGACCGGGGAGCGATGACGCCGCGGCGCTCCCGAAGCGTCGAAGGCAGTCGCGGCTTCGCCCGATCACCGTGGGTCGTCCCACGGGGCGGAGGAGAGAGAACGCCATGGTGCTTCGAATCGGCGAACTGCTCGTCGCGCAGGGAGTCCTCACCGAGGAGCAGGTGGAGCGGGTGCTCGAGATCCAGCGGGAGGTCGCCGAGCCCTTCGGGCTGATCTGCGAGCGGGTCTTCGGGATCTCGCCCGAGGTGATCGAGGGCGCGTGGACCGAGCAGTACTCCCGCCTCACCGAGGGTTGGCGGCTCGAGGACCAGGAGTTCGATCCGGCGGTCTCGTCGATCGTGACCGCCCGTCAGGCGTGGCAGTTCCGGGTGCTCCCGGTGCGGTTCGACGAGGGATCGCTCATCCTCGCCACCACGCGCTCGTCGCTTGCCCGAGCGCTGCGGTTCGCGACGAAGGTCATCAAGTATCCGGCGGTGTTCGTGCTGGTGGATGCCGACCGCCTCGCGGCGGAGCTGGTGCGGCGTCACCCCCTCGCCGGACTCGACGCCCGCAGCCTCGCGAGCGATCGGCTGCAGGATCACCTGCCGGTCTCGGTGCCCGCGCCGCGGCGATCCCGACGCGCCTGACCATCCAAGGCTCGAACGCGGGGACGCGCTGCACTACCTCGATGAGGCAGGACCAGCAGCACCATCCCGATGGACCACCATGCGTGGTCGCGTTCCCTCGGAGGACTCGATGGTTCCTTGGGTGGTCGCGTGCGCCGGCCGAACCGAGGCGATTCGGACCACGCCGTGGCAGCGACTCGGGAGCATGGCAACTCGCGGACTCGAACCGCGGACACCCGCATTTTCAATGCGGTGCTCTACCAACTGAGCTAAGTTGCCTACGACGCGAAGAGTAGGTCCGGCAGGCAAAAGGTCAAGCATCGACCGACGCGCTGCCTTGCGGCTCGACGAGTCGTTCCGGCGCGTTCAGGTCGACCAGCCCCGCGGCGCCTTCCCGGACCTCACGGACTCGCCGACGAATCGCTCATGGGGCGGAATCCGCGGCGCGGTGCTCCGAGGGGGCTCGATCCAGAGCGCGGCGATCGCCTCCGCGACGGGCTGCCCGTCGATCAAGGCGCCTTCCACCGACCGCAGCGACTCCGCGTGCCGGCGTCCGATCCGTGCCCGCAGGCGGACGCGGTCGTCGAGATACTCGCGCGACAGCACCTCGGCACGCTTCTCGAGCCCGTCGATCGCCCGCGCCGAGGCGAGCGGCATCTCGACGACGACCTCGCGGCGGGGACCGATCACCGCCTCGAGCGCCGCCTGGCGAAGCTGCTCGAGCCCCTCGCCGGTCCGCGCGGAGATCTCGATCGCCTGCGGATGCCGCGATCGCCAGTCCTCCAGGATCTCCCGCCCCTCGCGATCGCCGCGCGACTCGAGCAGCCGATCGACCTTGTTGAGGACGAGCAGGCTCGGCACCTCGTCCGCGCCGATCTCGCCAAGCACCTGCGTCACCGCCTCGTGCTGCCGCTCCGCGGAGGGATCCGAGACGTCGAGCACGACGAGGAGCAGGTGCGCCGCCGCCGCCTGCTCGAGGGTCGAGCGGAAGCTCGCGACGAGGTGGTGCGGCAGGCTTCGGATGAAGCCGACGGTGTCGGTGAGCATCGCGACGTTGCCGCCGCCGAGGTTCCACTGCTCGACGCGGGTGCCGAGCGTCGCGAAGAGCCGGTCGTCGGCGTACGCGCCGCCGCGGGTCAGGGCGTTGAAGAGGGTGCTCTTGCCCGCGTTGGTGTAGCCCACCACGCCGATCACGAGGTGCTCCTCGCGCCGCGAGGCGACCTGCCGCGACGATCGTGCCTGGATCTCCGCGAGCTGCCCGCGGAGGTGCTGCAGGCGCCGCTGGACGAGGCGGCGGTCGATCTCGAGCTGCTGCTCGCCGGGACCGCGGGTGCCCACGCCGACCGGGGCGCCGCCGGTGACCTGCCCGAGGTGGCTCCACATCGCCCGGAGCCGCGGCGCGGTGTACTCGAGCTGGGCGATCTCGACCTGCAGCCGCGCCTCCCTCGTCGTCGCGCGGTTCGCGAAGATGTCGAGGATCAGCTCGCTGCGGTCGATCACCTTCCGCTTCACCGCCTCCTCGATGTTGCGGAGCTGCTGCGGCGAGAGGTCGTGGTCGATGATGACGACGCCGGCGTCGAGCTCCGCGGAGAGCGCCGCGAGCTCCTCGATCTTGCCCTTGCCGAACCAGGTCCGCGAGTCCGGTCGCGCTCGTCGCTGCAGGATCGATCCCACGACCTGCACGCCCGCGGTCTCCGCGAGGGAACGCAGCTCGGCGATCGGATCAGGATCCTCCGCGTCGGAGGGGATCGCGGCGAGCACCGCCCGCTCCCGCTGCAGCTTGAGGTCCTCGCGCACGCTTCCGGACACGGACGGGCTCCAAGGGCGCGTCCACGGAGGATCCGACGCCTCCTCGCCGCGGTCGCCATGAGAATCGAATCGACGATCGTAGGGAATCCGCGGTCGCGTCGCCTCTATGATCGCTCCTCGATCGTCCCGAGGAACCTCCAGGTGCGACCACTTCGACCCACGCTCGCCCTCGCCGCCATCGCCCTCCTCGCCGTCGTGCTCCTGCAGTCGGCGCTCGCCTTCCGCGGCGCCCGCGGCGACTACGGCTGGTTCGATCCGGTGGTCGAGGTTCGGGGTCTGGTCCTCGAACGGTTCGTCTCGCCGGTCGACGACGCCAGGATGCGCGACTCCGCGATCGCCGCGATGGTGGAGTCGCTCGACGACCCCTACACCGTCTACGTCCCGCCGAGCGACGCCGCCGAGTTCAACAAGGACATGCGGGGCACCTACGTCGGGATCGGCGCCGAGATCGACATCGTCGATGGCTGGCTCAACATCGTGAGCCCGCTCGACGACAGCCCGGCGCTCGCCGCGGGCGTGCAGGCGGGCGACGTGGTGCTTTCGATCGAGGGCGAGACGACGTTCGGGCTCACCGCCTCCCAGTGCGCCGATCGCTTGATGGGAGTCGCCGGCAGCTCCGTGAACATCCGGGTGCGCCACCTCGACGGCATCGAGCAGGACCTCGCCATCGTGCGGCAGGCGATCCGCGCCCGGACCATCAAGGGCTTCCGCCGCGAGGGAGAGTCCTGGGATCTCCTGCTCGATCCGGACGACCGGATCGCCTACGTCCGCATCACCCAGTTCACCGACGACACCGTCGCGGACCTCCGCGCGGCGATCGCCTCGATCGAGCCGCCCCCCGCCGGTCTGATCCTCGACCTCCGCTTCAACGGCGGCGGCACCCTGCAGGCGGCGATCGAGACGGCGGACCTCTTCCTCGAGAAGGGCACCATCGTCTCCATCGCGTCCCGGCAAGGCATCGAGCGATCCTGGTCGGGCGCCGACGCGGCGGAGGACCTCGACATCCCCGTCGTCGTCCTCGTGAACGGCGCGTCTGCCTCGGCGAGCGAGATCGTCTCCGGAGGTCTCCAGGAGAACGGTCGCGCGAAGGTCCTCGGGCAGCGCACCTTCGGCAAGGGCTCGGTGCAGGAGGTGCGCGAGCTTCCCGACGACGGCGGGATCCTCAAGATCACCACCGCCCACTACGCCCTCCCGAGCGGGCGAAGCCTCCATCGCACGCCGACCTCGGAGACGTGGGGCGTCGATCCGGATCCTGGCTTCCACGTCGCCATGAGCGACGAGGAGAACCGGGCGATGATCACCAGCCGACGGCAGTTCGAGGTGATCGGGCACGAGGTCGACGAGTCCGCCGAGCGCTGGGACGACGCGGCGTGGCTTCGCGGGACGCTCGGCGACCCTCAGCTCGCCGCGGCGCTCGAGTCGATGCAGCATCGCCTGCGGACCGGCGAGTGGCTCAAGGTCGGCGACGACTCGGCGCCCGCGACCGTCGCCGCCGACGACCTCCGCAATCAGCGGGAGTTCCGCCGGCGTCTCCTGCGGGAGCTCGAGGCGGTGGACGCGAGGATCGGGACCCTCGAGGGGATCGCCGCCGAGGCGCCGCTTCTTCCCGAGTCCGACCTCACCGACGGCGAGGTCCGCGTCCTCGACGCGGACGGGAAGGTGATCGCGACGTTCAAGATCACCGACGCAGACTCGCTCGCGCCGATCCTGCGGCAGGCGCCGCTCGCGCCGATCCCCGCGGTCGATGCTCCATGAGGTGCTCCGATCGGGTCAGACGAGGGTGAGGATCCTCGGCGTCGAGTCGAGCTGCGACGAGACCGCCGCCGCCATCGTCGACGATGGGCGGTCGATCCGCGCGAGCATCGTCGCCTCGCAGTTCGACCTGCATCGTCGCTACGGCGGCGTCGTGCCGGAGATCGCGAGCCGCGCGCATCTCGAGCGGATCATCCCGGTCATCCGCGAGGCGCTCGCCGGCGCCCGCGGCGATCTCGCCTCGATCGACGCCGTCGCCGCGGGGGTGCGACCCGGGCTCATCGGCTCGCTCCTCGTCGGCAGCAGCGCCGCGAAGGGAATCGCCTGGGCGCTCGGCGTGCCCTTCCTCGGCGTCGACCATGTCGAGGCGCACCTCGCCGCCGCCGGGCTCGAGCAGGATCCGTTCCCCCGCCCCGCGCTTGGTCTCGTCGTCTCCGGCGGTCACACCTCGCTCTTCGAGATGGAGCCGGAGGGATCGCTCCGCCGGCTCGGTCGCACCATCGACGACGCCGCGGGCGAGGCGTTCGACAAGGCGGCGGCGATGCTCGGGCTTCCCCATCCGGGTGGTCCGCGGCTCGAGGAGCTCGCCCGCGCGGGCGATCCGACCGCGGTCAGGCTCCCTCGACCCATGCTCGGTCCCGACAGCCTCGACTTCTCCTTCAGCGGGCTCAAGACCGCGTTCCGGCTGGCGATCCTCGACCGCGCGACCGGCGCGGACGACGTGCGATCGGTCGCGGAGGGACTTCCTCCGAGCACTCGCGGGGACCTCGCCGCGTCGTTCCAGGCGGCGGTGGTGGAGACCCTGCTCCGGAAGATCGAGCGGGCGATCGATCAAGGCGAGGGTCGATTCCGCTCGCTCGTCGTCGGCGGCGGCGTGGTCGCCAATGAGACGCTTCGGCAGGGTGTCGCGGCGCTCGCGGCGCGGCGGAAGATCTCGCTCGGCATCCCCCGGCGCGATCTCTGCCTCGACAACGCGGCGATGATCGCCGCCGCCGCGACGGCTCGCGCCCGCCGCGGCGAGCAGGATCCTTGGTGGCTCCCCGCCGAGCCGCTCTCCCGCTGGAGCCTCGCCGAGGTCGCCTCCGCATGACCTACCGACCTCCCCACGTCGATCGCGGCTCGCGCATGATCGATGGTCCGCATCCGGCGACCCTCGACGAGGAGGACCTCCTCGCGCAGTGCGAGCTCGAGCTCGGCCGACGGCGGGGTCCCGGAGGCCAGCACCGGGCGGCGGTCGCCTCCGGCGTCCATCTGCGTCACCATCCGACCGGGCTCGAGGCGCAGGCGACCGAGCGGCGCAGCCCGATGGCGAACCGAAGCAAGGCGATCTTCCGCCTTCGGCTGCGGCTCGCCCTCAAGGTCCGCACCCCGACCTCCCGCGATCGGCACCAAGCGTCGGAGCTCTGGTGCCGGCGGCGCCAGGGCACGCGGATGTCGGTGAACCCCGAGCACGCCGACTACCCGGGGCTCCTCGCCGAGGCGCTCGACGTGATCGTCGCACGGCGCTACGACCTCGCCGGTGCAGCCGGCGTCCTCGGCGTGACCATGAGCCAGCTGTCGCGGCTGGTGCGGCATCATCCGCCGGCGTTCGTCATGGTGAACGAGGGGCGCGAGGCGATCGGTCTCCCGCGCCTTCGCTCGTAGGTTCCGCGCGTCGGGGTTCGATCGATCCGCTACCGTTGATCCCTCGGGCGCCGACCGGACCGCGCCTCCGGACCCCGATCGCCCAAGCGCTCGCCCCGACCCGCGCCGGGACGCCCTCCGCCGTCCTTCCGTTCCATCGCTCTCTCGCCTCCTTGGAGGACTTCCCGATGCCCCACGCCTGCACGCACCGCGATCCTGCCTTGGCGTCGCTCATCGACGCCGCGGTGCCGCCGAGCATCGAGCTGCGCCGCCGCCTGCACAGGCATCCCGAGGTCATGTTCGAGGAGCGGCAGACCTCCGCGGCGATCAAGGAGGTGCTGCGCTCGCTCGAGATCCCCTTCGTCGAGGACCTCGCGGGAGGCACCGGGATCCTCGCGCATCTCGCCGGCGGCGACGGCTCGCCGGTCGCGCTCCGCGCCGACATGGATGCGCTTCCGATCGAGGAGCGGACGAGCGTCGCGTGGAAGTCGACGGTGCCCGGGCGCATGCACGCCTGCGGTCATGACGGTCACGTCTCGGTGCTCGTCGGCGCGGCGAGGGTGCTGCGGGAGATCGCGCGGCGAACCGGTCTTCCCCGCCCGGTGACCCTCGTCTTCCAGCCCGGCGAGGAGGGCGGAGGAGGCGGACGCATGATGGTCGAGGAGGGCGCGCTCGACGGCTCGCGGATCGGTCCGCCGGTCCGGCGGATCTACGGCCTGCACGGCTGGCCGATGCTCGGGCTCGGTCAGGTCGCGACCCGCCCCGGACCGATGCTCGCCGCCGCGGATGCCTTCGAGGTGGTGATCGAGGGCGAGGGCGGCCACGCGGCGCTTCCGCATCTCGTGCGGAACCCGGTGCTCGCCGCCGGGGCGATCGCGGCGTCGCTGCCGATGCTCGTCGCCACGGAGGTCACCGCCGTCGACGCCGCCATCGTGACCCCGACGATGCTGCGGGCGGGCGACGCCTTCAACGTGATCCCGCAGACCGCGCGGCTCGCCGGGACGATCCGAACGCTCCGGGAGGAGACGCGGCAGCGGCTCCACCGGGCGATCGTCGAGCGCTGCGAGGGCATGGCGGCGGCGCATCGTTGCCGCGCGGAGGTGCGGATCCGCGAGGGGTATCCGATCACGGTGAACGACCCCGAGACCTGCGGGCACTTCGACGAGGTCCTCGCCGGCGCGATCGGCCTGGAGCGAGTCGAGGCGTTCCCGGCGCCGACGATGGGCGCCGAGGACTTCGCCTACTACGGACGGGTCGTCCCCGCCTGCTTCTTCGCCCTCGGGCTGCAGGCGGTCGATGGTCCGCGGGTCCCCCCGCTGCACTCGCCGTTCTTTGACTTCGAGGACCGAGCGATCCCCACGGGCATCGCGGCGATGACCTCGCTCGCCCTCGCCGGCTGAGGACAGGTCGCTCATTCCGGTCTGATTCGCAGGATTCGCTTGCCCTCTCCGGAACCGCCGACAGGCTCCCCTCGGACCGAGCGCCCTCGCCCGAGGACCAGCAACTCCCCCGCGATCCCATGAACCGCATCTCCATCATCAACGCCACGCTGATCGCCTCGATGTCCCTGACCCTTCCCGCCGTCGCCGACGATGCGCCCCGGAGCGCCGTTGGCGAGGCAGGCGCCGAGGCACTCCCGGCGGGCGTCGCCATCTGGCGGGCGGAGCACGTCGAGGCGATCCGCGGCGACGCGGAGCTCGTCCGGCTCGAGCAGGTCGACCTCGGCGACGGCGACCCAATCACCCTCGAGCTGCGCCGCGACGACGCCGGGCTCGGCGACGTGACCATCGCGGTCGCCCGATTCATCCGCGAGGGTCGCGGCGGTCGGATCGAGTCTCGGACCGTCGCGGCACCCGAGCTCGCGATCCGCCGCGGCGTCGCGCGAGGCTCGAAGGGCGAGCAGCTCGGCGAGGCGTGGGTCGCGGTCGGTCGCTCGATGATCGGCGGCTTCGTCCGGCTCGAGGAGGGCGTCCGGTTCATCTCGAGCGGTCCTCACGGCGGCGATCGACCGCCGCTCGCGTTCGATCCCTCCTCCGTCGCGGCATCGCTGCTTCCCGAGGGCGGGGCGTTCTGCACGCCGCTCCTTCCTCCGACGGCGCCGGAGGTGTTCCCGGTCGAGGGCGGCGTGGCGGGCGCGGTCACCCAGTGCTTCGAGCTCGCGATCGCCGTCGAGACCGACCGCGAGTTCACCGCCGCGCTCTTCGGCGGGGACCTCGAGGCCGCCGCGGAGTACGCCCTCGCCCTGATCGCCGCAAGCGGGGAGATCTTCACCCTCGACTTGGGCGTGCGGTTCCGCACCGCGTACCTCCGCCTCTGGGAGGGCGAGGATCCGTGGACCCAGACCGCGATGGTGGAGCAGCTCTTCCAGTTCCGCGATCACTGGAACGCGCTCATGTCGGAGGTGCCGCGCGACCTCGCGCACTTCCTCTCCGGTCGCGGGCTCGGCGGCGGCGTCGCGTGGCTGCCGGGGCTCTGCGGGTCCTACTCCTACGCGCTCTCCGCGAACCTCGGGGGCTACTTCCCCTACCCGCTCGAGGATCACCGCCACGAGAACTGGGACATCATGGTGGTGAGTCACGAGTTCGGGCACAACGTGGGATCGCCCCACACCCACTCGGTCTCGCCCCCGCTCGATGGCTGCGGGAACGGCGACTGCAGCGCCGCCTACGGCGGCACGATCATGAGCTACTGCCACCTGTGCGCGGGTGGTCTCTCCAACATCGCGCTCGAGTTCCATCCCGGCTCCGTGGGATCGATGCTCGCGCTGCTCGACTCGGTTCCCTGCGAGTACTCCGGCGGTCCCGAGCCGATCGCGGGCGCGGACGCCGCCATCGGGCTTGCGGGCGATCTGCTGCTGATCGACGTGCTGCGGAACGACCGCGGCGGCGAGTGCAGCGAGATCTCGATCGCGGCTCACGACCCGCAGACCGCCGCGGGTCATGGGGTGACGATCGTCGCCGGCGAGGACGCTCGCCCCCGGCTTGGCGTGCAGGCGGGTCCTGGCGCCATCGGCAAGGACTCGTTCTCCTACGCGATCGTCGATGCCCTCGGCGGCACCGCGATCGGCGAGGTCGCGATCGACTGGCGGCTGCCTCGTCCCGCGACGCCGATCGTCGGCGCGACCCCGGGCGTCATCGGCAAGCACTTCGAGATTCCCGAGTCGAGCGGGCTTCCGGACTTCTCCACGCTCGTCGCCGTCGCGAGCGAGATCGCCCCGCGGATCGACTTCCCCTCGACCGATGGGACCTTCGCCGGCAGCGGTCGCGCCGAGCTGGTGGGGTCGCTCTTCCTCGGCTGGCTCGAGGTTCCCTCGAACGGGATCTGGCGCCTGTTCACCGACTCCGACGACGGCTCCCGCCTCTGGATCGGCGACTCGCTCGTCGTCGACAACGACGGTCTCCACGGCATGCTCGAGCGGAGCGGCGAGATCGCCCTCGCGGCGGGTCGCCATCCGGTCCGGGTCGAGTTCTTCGAGAACTTCGGCGGCGCCGGGCTGATCGTCCGCTGGCAGGGACCATCGACCTCCAAGTCGGTCGTCCCCGACGAGGCGTGGTCGCACGGCGGATCGGCGGTGACCCCCGATCTCGATGGGGATGGTCAGGTCGGGGGATCGGATCTCGCGTCGCTCTTGGCAGCCTGGGGGACCTGCGGCGGCTGCCCCGCGGACCTTGATGGCGACGGGCAGGTGGGCGGCTCGGACCTGACGATCATGCTTGCGGCGTGGGGCGTGGTCGGCGGCTGAGTCCCTGAAGTCGACCGACCCCTTGCAGGGCGCCTGGCGTCCCGCTATCCTGCCCGATTCGCGTTCGAACCGTTCGCACGACCCCGAGCGTCTCCGGCAGCGACCGGACCGCCCTCCACCGACAGGGAGGGTCCTCGGGGTGGGAGGTTCTCCTCGATGGCCAAGCAGGTCACCAAGCAGTTCAAGATCATGGCGCCGGGAGGCAAGGCGACGCCCGCGCCGCCGATCGGTCCGGCGCTGGGCGCCAACGGCGTCAACCCGGGTCAGTTCATCCAGCAGTTCAACGAGCGCACGAAGGCGCTGAACGGCAAGGTCGTGGGCTGCGTCATCACCGTCTACTCGGACCGCTCCTTCGAGTTCGAGATCAAGACCTCCCCGGCGTCGGTGCTCATCCTCGACGCCCTGAAGGCGGAGAAGGGCTCAGGCACGCCGAACGCCACCAAGGTGGGTCGGCTGAGCCGCGCCCAGCTCGAGGCGATCGCGAAGGAGAAGATGGCGGACCTCTCCGCGGCGAGCGTGCAAGCCGCCATGCGGACGATCGCCGGCACCGCCCGCTCGATGGGCGTGGACGTGGAGAACTGACCATGCCGACGATCAGCAAGCGACGCCGCGCGAACTCCGAGCTCCGACCCGCGAACCCCGTCTCCCCCGAGGAGGCGATCGCGGTGCTCCGCTCGTTCAAGGCGCCGAAGTTCGACCAGACCGTCAACGCGGTGGTGAACCTCGGCATCGATCCCAAGCAGGCGGATCAGGCCCTCCGCGGCTCGATCGCGATGCCGCACGGCATCGGCAAGAGCGTGCGGGTGATCTGCTTCTGCGGCTCCGACAAGGTCGAGGCGGCAAAGTCCGCGGGCGCCATCGAGGCGGGCAGCGACGACCTCGTGGCGAAGATCGAGGGCGGCTGGATGGACTTCGAGGTCGCCATCGCGAGCCCCGACATGATGCGGGTCGTCAGCAAGCTCGGAAAGGTGCTCGGTCCCAAGGGACTCATGCCGAGCCCCAAGGCCGGCACCGTCACCCCCGACGTCATCGCGGGCGTCAGGGAGTACTCCGCCGGCAAGCAGGAGTACCGAAACGACGCGGGCGGCAACGTCCACTGCGTGCTCGGCAAGATGAGCTTCCCCGACGCCCACCTCGCCGCGAACCTCCGGCACTTCCTCGCGACGATCGAGCGGGTGAAGCCGGCGTCCTCGAAGGGGCAGTACATCAAGAAGTGCGCGGTGAGCGCCGCGATGAGCCCGTCCGTCCTCGTGAGCGCGTGATCGCCACGCCCCTGGAGATTCGAGCATGAGCAAGCCCGTCAAGGACCTCGTGGTCGCCGAGTACCGGCGCCGCTTCGGCGGCGTCGAGGGGGCGGTCGTCGTGCAGATCCGCGGTCTCGATGCCCTCGGGACCGCCAAGCTCCGCGGCGACCTCCGCAAGAAGGCGATGCGGATCAGCGTGGTGAAGAACACGCTCGCCCGCAAGGCGTTCGAGGGGACGGCACTCTCGGCGCTCCATCCCGCCCTCGCCGGACCTTCCGCCATCGTCTACGGCGGTCAGAGCGTGGTGGACGTCGCGCGGGAGATCGTGGACCGCGCGAAGAAGGTCAAGGAGATCGAGCTCAAGGCCGCCTGCCTCGACGGCGAGTTCTACGGCGGCGTCGACGGCGTGACCAAGCTCAGCACCATGCCGACCCGCGAGGAGGCGCTCTGCCAGGTGGTCACGCTCTTCCTGTCGCCGGCGAAGAAGCTCGTGGCGGCGGCGCTTGGTCCGGGCGGTCGGGTGATGGGCGTGGTCAAGGAGATCCAGACCCGGTTGGAGCGAGGCGAGGCGATCGCCCGCACCTCCGGATGAACCGTCGCCGTCCCCTCGGGGCGGCGGGGCGACGAGTCAGTCACCGAATCAGTCAACGAATCAGTCAACGAATCAGTCAACGAATCAACCAACGAATCAACCATCGAATCAACGGTTCCGACTGGCCCCTCGTGGGTTAAAGGTCGCGAAGGAGCGACCCCTCTCGGATCGCCTGCGTGCGTGGAGCAGTGCTCATGTCGGACAAGACGTTCAGCGATTCCATCTCGAAGCTCGGCGACCAGATCGCCTCCCTCAGCCTGAAGGACGCGGTCGACCTCGCGGACTACATGAAGGCGACCTACGGCATCGAGCCGGCGGCGGGCGGCGCGGTCGTGATGGCGGCTGCCGGCGGCGGTGGTGGCGGCGGCGCCGAGGCGGCCGCGGCGCAGACCGAGTTCGACGTGATCCTCGAGTCGGGTGGCGACAAGAAGATCGGCGTCATCAAGGTCGTCCGCGAGGCGACGGGACTCGGGCTCAAGGAGGCGAAGGACCTCGTCGACGGCGCTCCCAAGCCGGTCAAGCAGAAGGTCTCCAAGGAGGAGGCGGACAAGCTCAAGACCGCCCTCGAGGAGGCTGGCGCGAAGGTTTCGGTCAAGTGAGGTTCCTCCCGGCGGGTCGGGGGGGACCTCTCCCCCGACCCGTCGGGTCTCTCATCCGGGGGCGTCGAGGCGACCGAGGGGAGGCGCCTCGACGGGTCAGGTGGCGCGATGGGCTCCGTCCGTGGAGTTGCCACGGAGGGAAGCGTTTGCTACGTTGCAGGGCTTGGCGGGCGGCTCTCTCTTGACCATGCGATCGAACTGAAGGATGCGACGGCGGACCGACCGCTTCGAAGCGGTCGGTGGGCGCCGTCGCCTCGCCGGAAGAACACTCGATGACGACGACCAACTCCGCAAGGACCAATCGGAACTTCGCGAAGCGCGGCGACGCGGTCCCGGTGCCGAACCTCGTGCGCGTGCAGCAGGTCTCCTATGACCGCTTCCTGCAGCTCGACCGGGAGCCCAAGTCGCGCGACTCGGCGATTGGCCTCGAGAGCCTCCTCGGCGAGGTCTTCCCGATCGACAGCTACGACGGGAAGATGAAGCTCGAGTACCTCTACTACACGCTCGACGAGCCCCGCTACACGCCCGACGAGTGCCGCGAGCTGCGGCTGACCTACGGACGCCCCTTCCGCGTGGCGGTCCGCCTCCACCGCGAGGGCGCCGCGGAGATCCCGCAGGAGGAGATCTACCTCGGCGAGATCCCGATCATGATGGGCGGCGGCGAGTTCATCGTGAACGGCGCCGAGCGCGTCATCGTCAGCCAGCTGCATCGCTCGCCCGGCGTGGACTTCTCGATCGCCTCGAGCTTCGGCGACCGGCCGCTGCACTCCGCCCGCATCATCCCGGAGCGCGGCAGCTGGATCGAGCTCGAGGTCGACAAGAAGGACCGCCTGATGATGCGGATCGACCAGTCGACCAAGCTCGCGGCGACCACCTTCCTGCGGGCCCTCGACGAGTCCTTCAGCTCCACCGACCGCCTGCTCGAGCTCTTCTACGAGGTCGAGAACGTCCGCGTCGAGAAGCTCCGCCCGGAGCACTACTCCGCGGAGCTCATCGTCGACAGCGACACCGGCGAGGAGCTCTGCCGCCCCGGCGCGATGATCGGCGACGCCCTCGACGCGATCGTCGCGGCGAACCTCAAGACCGTCCGCGCCATCACGAGCCCGAGCGACCCGCTGATCCTCAACACGATCGCGGAGGAGAAGCTCGACTTCCTCGCGGAGGTCACCGAGTACGACGCGGCGCTCCTGAAGATCTACGGCAAGCTGCGCCCCGGCAACCCGCCGCAGGTCGACAAGGCCCGCAGCCTGTTCCAGGAGAAGTTCTTCGACGAGAACCGCTACAAGCTCGGGCGGGTCGGCCGCTTCCGCATGAACCGGAAGTTCGAGCACCTCAAGGGCGTCTACCCCCACTGCGCGGAGTCGGTGATGCACCTTCGCGCGGAGGACTTCCTCGCGGTGGTCCACTATCTGCTCGACCTCCGGGCGAAGCGGAACAAGGCGCACGTCGACGACATCGACCACCTCGGCAACCGCCGCCTCCGCACCCTCGACGAGCTCGCCGTCGAGGAGATGCGCAAGGGCTTCCTCAAGCTCAAGCGCACCGTGCAGGAGAAGATGTCGATCAAGAATCCGGACGAGCTCACCAAGATCGCCGACCTCGTCAACAGCAAGAGCATCTCGAGCGCGATCGAGTTCTTCTTCGGCCGCAGCGAGCTCTCGCAGGTCGTCGACCAGACCAACCCGCTCTCGATGCTCGTGCACGAGCGCCGCCTCTCCGCCCTCGGTCCGGGCGGTCTCAACCGCAAGCGGGCGGGCTTCGACGTCCGCGACGTGCACATCTCCCACTACGGGCGGATCTGCCCGATCGAGACGCCGGAGGGCACGAACATCGGCCTCATCGCGTCGCTCGGCATCTACTCCGAGATCGACGACTACGGCTTCCTGCTCACCCCCTACCGCGAGGTCAAGAACGGCAAGGCGACCGGGCAGGTGAAGCCGCTCCGCGCCGACCAGGAGCTGCAGGCGGTCCTCGCGACCTCCGACGTGCTCGATGCGGGCGGCAAGATCCGCGAGAGCCAGGTGCTCGCCCGCGTGAGCGGCGACCTCGCGCAGGTCGGGGCGAACCAGGTCGAGTTCATCGACATCTCGCCGAAGCAGATCGTCGGCGTCTCGGCGTCGCTGATCCCCTTCCTCGAGCATGACGACGCGAACCGCGCCCTCATGGGCTCGAACATGCAGCGGCAGGCGGTGCCGCTCATCAAGGTCGATCCCCCGCTCATCGCGACCGGCATGGAGCAGGTCGTCGGCAAGCACTCCGGCATGATCGTCAAGGCCCGCCGCGGCGGCACCGTCACCGCGGTGGATGCCCAGCGGATCATCATCGACAACGCCGACGAGTACGTCCTCCGGAAGTTCGTCGGGCTGAACGAGCGGACCTGCCAGAACCAGCGCCCCGTCGTCAAGCCCGGCGACAAGGTGAAGGCGGGCGACATCCTCGCCGACGGCGCCAGCACCCGGCTCGGCGAGCTGGCGCTGGGGAAGAACGTGCTCGTCGCGTTCAACACCTTCGACGGCTACAACTTCGAGGACGCGATCGTCATCAACGAGCGGATCGTCCGCGACGACGTCTTCACCTCGATCCACATCGAGAACTTCGACGTCGAGATCCGCGAGACCAAGCTCGGTCGCGAGGAGTTCACCCGCGACATCCCCAACGTCAGCGAGCGGGCGCTGCGGAACCTCGACGAGAACGGGGTGATCCGCGTGGGCGCCCGGGTCGGACCCGGCGACATCCTCGTCGGCAAGGTCAGCCCCAAGAGCAAGTCCGAGCTCAGCCCCGAGGAGAAGCTGCTCCACGCGATCTTCGGTCGCGCCGGCGAGGACGTGAAGAACGACTCGCTCGAGGTGCCCGCGGGCACCGAGGGCATCGTCATCGCGACCCGCCGCTTCAGCCGCCGCATGCACCTCACCGAGGAGCAGAAGAAGGCGATCAAGAAGGAGCAGGACGCCTTCGAGGCGGACATGGACCAGAAGCGGATCGCCCTCTTCCGCCAGATGGTCGGTCAGATCAACGAGATCCTCGGGACCGAGATGGTCGATCCCTCCAGCCGCCAGAAGGTCGGCTCCAGCGACCTGCCCGAGGTCATCATCGAGCAGATCGAGAACTTCTCCGAGAAGTGGATGAAGGGCTCGAAGGAGGCCCGCGAGAAGGCGGAGGTCGTGCGTGGTCAGTTCTGGCCCCGCGTCATCGCCATCGAGCAGGAGAAGCAGCGTCGCCTTGCCCACATGAAGCGGGGCGACGAGCTGCCCTCCGGCGTGCTCGAGATGGTGAAGGTCTACCTCGCCACCAAGCGGCAGCTCTCCGTGGGCGACAAGATGGCGGGTCGCCACGGGAACAAGGGCGTGATCGCCCGCATCGTTCCCGAGGAGGACATGCCCTTCCTCGAGGACGGCAGCACCGTCGACATCCTCCTCAATCCGCTCGGCGTGCCGAGCCGCATGAACGTCGGGCAGATCCTCGAGACGCATCTCGGCTGGGCGGCCCGCGTCCTCGGCTTCCAGGCGGTCACTCCCGTCTTCGACGGGGCGACCGAGCGGGAGATCTTCGACGCGGTCCGCGAGGCGAACGCCCACGTCAAGCGGCGGGTCGAGTCCTTCGAGAAGGGCGGCACCGACCCGGGGAGCCCGCGGGAGCTCCTCGCGGTCATGCCCGACGACGGCAAGGTCCAGCTCTTCGACGGTCGGACCGGCGAGGCGTTCTCGCAGCGCACCACGGTGGGCTCCATGTACATGCTGAAGCTTCACCACCTCGTCGACGACAAGATCCACGCCCGCGCGACGGGACCCTACAGCCTCATCACGCAGCAACCCCTCGGCGGCAAGGCCCGCACCGGAGGTCAGCGCTTCGGCGAGATGGAGGTGTGGGCGCTGGAAGCCTACGGCGCCGCCTACATCCTGCAGGAGCTCCTCACCGTCAAGAGCGACGACGTGGAGGGCCGCACGAAGATCTACGACAGCATGGTCAAGGGCACCAACGTGCTCGAGGCCGGCATGCCGGTCGTCTTCGACGTCCTCTGCCACGAGATCAAGGGTCTCGGCATGAACATCGTGCCGGAGAAGGAGCAGCAGGAGCCCGTCGCGCTGCTCTGACCCTGCCCCGCGTTCCGTCCCGCCCTGCCTTCACGCTCCATCGGGAGTGACGAGTCCCATGAACGACAACGTCTACGACCGCGTCAACGACTACGGATCGGTCAAGATCACCCTCGCGAGCCCCAACGACATCCGGAGCTGGAGCTTCGGCGAGGTCAAGAAGCCCGAGACGATCAACTACCGCACCTACCGACCCGAGCGGGATGGTCTCTTCTGCGAGCGGATCTTCGGACCCGAGCGCGACTACGAGTGCGCCTGCGGCAAGTACCGCGGCACGAAGTACAAGGGCATCATCTGCGACCGCTGCGGCGTGAAGGTGACCCACTCCCGCGTCCGCCGGAAGCGGATGGGGCACATCAACCTCGCCGCCCCGATCGTCCACATCTGGTTCTTCAAGGCGATGCCGAGCCGCCTCGGCACGCTGCTCGCCATGAAGGTGAGCGACCTCGAGAAGATCATCTACTTCCAGGACTACGTGGTCACCTTCCCGGGCGACACCGACCTGGAGCCGCAGCAGGTCCTGACCGAGGACGAGTACCGCGAGGCGGTCGCCAAGCACGGGAGCGCCTTCGTCGCCATGACCGGCGCCGAGGCGATCCGCGAGCTGCTCGGGCAGCTTGACCTCGCCTCCGTCGCCCGCGAGCTCCGCGAGGAGCTCGAGGCGACCAAGAGCAAGGCGACCCAGAAGAAGGTGTCGCAGCGCCTCCGCCTCGTCGAGCAGATCCGCGGCAGCGAGAACGACCCGGGCTGGATGGTGCTCGACGTGATCCCGGTGATCCCGCCGGACCTCCGCCCGCTGGTGCTGCTCGAGAGCGGCAACTTCGCCACGAGCGACCTGAACGACCTCTACCGGCGGATCATCAACCGCAACAACCGCCTCAAGAAGCTGATGGACCTCAATGCCCCCGAGGTCATCATCCGCAACGAGAAGCGGATGCTGCAGCAGGCGGTCGATGCGCTCTTCGACAACGGCCGCTGCCGCCGACCGGTCTCCGGCTCGAGCAACCGCCCGCTCAAGTCGATCACCGACATGATCAAGGGCAAGCAGGGTCGCTTCCGCGAGAACCTGCTCGGCAAGCGCGTCGACTACTCCGCCCGCTCGGTCATCGTGGTCGGTCCGGAGCTCAAGCTCCACCAGTGCGGTCTGCCCAAGAAGATCGCCCTCGAGCTCTTCCAGCCGTTCATCATCCGACGGCTGAAGGAGCACGGGCTCGCCGACACCATCAAGAGCGCGAAGCGGATGCTCGAGCGCCGCGATCCCGAGGTGTGGGACATCCTCGAGCAGGTGATCCGCAACCACCCGGTGCTCCTCAACCGCGCGCCGACCCTCCACCGCATGGGCATCCAGGCGTTCGAGCCGGTGCTCGTCGAGGGCAACGCGATCAAGATCCATCCGCTCGTCTGCACGGGCTACAACGCCGACTTCGACGGCGACCAGATGGCGGTGCACCTGCCGCTCTCCGTCGAGGCGCAGGCCGAGGCGCACCTGCTGATGATGTCCACCCACAACATCTTCAGCCCGGCGAACGGCAACCCGATCGTCAGCCCGAGCCAGGACATCGTGATGGGCGTGTACTTCCTCACCGCCCCCGCGATCGACGAGGATCGCCCGGAGTCCGCGCTGCGTCGATTCAAGGACCTCGAGGAGGCGCTGCTCGCCTACGACCGCCGCGCCATCCGCCTGCACGAGTCGATCGTCGTGCGCCTCCCCCGCTTCACGGAGCAGGTGCTCAAGGAGAAGGGGCAGCCCGTGGAGATGCCCCGCAACCGGCGGGTCCGCACCACCATCGGACGCCTGATCTTCAGCGACATCCTGCCCGACGGCATGCCCTTCTACAACTGCCCGCTCGGCAAGAAGGGCGCCGCCCGCGTCATCGACGACACCTACGCCCGCCTCGGTCGCCCGGCGACCATCGCCCTGCTCGACTCGATGAAGGAAGCCGGCTTCAAGGCGTCGACCACCTCCGGTCTCTCCTTCGGCATCACCGACCTCCGCATCCCCGCGAGCAAGCAGCGCCTGATCGACGAGACGCAGAAGAAGGTCGATCGCGTCGAGCGGAGCTACCAGTCCGGCGCCATCACCGAGCGCGAGCGGCACAACCAGCTGCTCGACCTCTGGGCGCACTGCCGCGAGCAGATCACCAAGGAGCTCACCCGGACCCTCATGGAGGACCGCCGCGACGAGCTCGGTCGCGAGGTGCCGATCGACAGCAAGGACGGGCGGAAGTACCTCAACCCCGTCTACCTCTTCATCACCTCCGGCGCCCGCGGCAACGCCAGCCAGATGCAGCAGCTCGCGGGCATGCGCGGTCTGATGGCGAAGCCGAGCGGCGAGATCATCGAGACGCCGATCCGCGCCAACTTCCGCGAGGGCCTCAACGTCCTCGAGTACTTCTCCTCCACCCACGGCGCCCGCAAGGGTCTCGCCGACACCGCGCTCAAGACCGCCGACTCCGGCTACCTGACCCGACGCCTCTGCGACGTCGCCCAGTCCCTCGTGGTCACCGAGGACGACTGCGGCACCCCCACCGGCGTGCCGAAGCGGGCGATCTACAAGGGCGACGAGATCGACGTGCCCCTGCACCAGTCGATCACCGGCCGCACCAGCCGCCAGACCATCATCGATCCGCGGAGCGACGTGGTCATCGTGGCGGAGGACCAGATCATCACCGCGGCGATCGCCCGGCGGATCGAGGAGCTCGGGATCGACACCGTCCTCGTCCGCAGTCCGCTCACCTGCCAGACGCCGAAGGGCGTCTGCGCCCGCTGCTACGGGATGGACATGTCGACCGGCGACCTCGTCGAGGAGGGCATGGCGGTCGGCATCATCGCGGCGCAGTCGATCGGCGAGCCCGGCACCCAGCTCACCATGCGCACGTTCCACACGGGCGGCATCGCCTCGCAGGGTCTCGTGGACACCGAGATCAAGGCGATGAACGCCGGCAGGGTGGCGCTGCGGGACTGCAACGCCGTCGAGGTGACCGAGGAGGGCGTCCAGAAGCTGAAGGCGCTCAAGCGAAACGGCGAGGTCGTCGTCCTCGACGATCTCGGCCGCGAGCTC
>VGXO01000042.1 GCA_016873275.1 Phycisphaerae bacterium | reverse complement strand
TCGGAGTTGGTCCCCTCCGTCCTGCTCGCTGCGCTCGCAGTCCACCTCCCCACGGCTCCGCCGTGGGGAGGAGTTCCGGAGCGCTCCACGTCGAGATCGCGCGATCCGGAACTCCGGAACTCCGGAACTCCGGAATTCCGGAACTCCTCCCTGACGGAGCGAAGCGACGTCGGGGAGGTGGCTCGCTGGCGAAGCCAGCGAGACGGAGGGGAGGTCCGATCAACGGGTTGCTCGCCTCGCGAAGCGCACGCAAGCACGCAAGCAAGCACGCAAGCACGCAAGCACGCAACCCGTCGGAGTTGGTCCCCTCCGTCCTGCTCGCTGTGCTCGCAGTCCACCTCACCCCACGACTGCGTCGTGGGGAGGTGTCACGCCGTCACTTCCCCGCGGGCGGACGATTGCGCGTCCGCATCACGAAGCCCTTCTCGGCGGCGGTGAAGTCCCAGACGGCGAGTCCCACGTACTGCGACCACAGGTCGGGATCGAGCGCCTTCTCGAAGTCGATGTCGTCGAAGTCCATCGAGGGCAGCGACGAGTCGTCGGCGTCCTCTCCGGCGCCTGCGTCGCCGCCGGGGAGGTCCATGGCGTCGAGGCTTCCCATCAGGTCCTTCATCATCGCCTGCTGCACGCGGAGGTTGCCGACGATGTCCATGAAGCCGAAGCCGACGACCCGCCCGGTGCCGAGGCTCTCGACGAGCGCCTTGCCCTCGGGGGTCGCCGCCATGCCGCCGTCATCCGCCGCGGGACCGCGCAGCGCCCGCTCGACGGCGCTGCTCGGACCGACGAAGAGGTGCCCCTGCCCCATGCCGATCGCCATCGGGCTGAACTCGTCGCTGTAGATCGCCTGCCCCTGGAAGTCGCGCCGCATGAGGCCCATGCCCGGCGCCATCATCGCGATCATCGGCTCGACCCGGGTCAGGTCGGTGCAGGGGATCGCGATCGTCGTCTCCATGCTGTCGACGTCGATCGGCATGCGCACGGTGTTCATCACCTGCACGCCCGGTCCCATCGCCCCGAACGCCTGCTCGAGCATCGGACCCATCTGGGTCAGCATCTGCTCGATCTGCTCGCGCTCCATCTCCCCGAGCCCCGCGGCGATCTCCCGGATGGTCGGCATGATCGCGTCGAAGCGGATGTTCATCCGCCCGTAGCCGACCGCGTCGGCGGGGAGCATCGCGGGCGGCGCCTCGATCGGCGTGTCCATGGTCAGCAGGCTCAGGAGCCCCACCTTCGGACCCGGCACGGTCATCACGATGCGCTGGTCGATGCCGCCGTCGGCGACGCTCGCTCCCACCGCGTGCGAGCGGATGTCGCCGAAGACCTTCGAGAGGATCGGCTGCGCCATCGCGAGCATGAACGCCTGGTCGCCGGTCGCGAGCATCTTCTGGAGGTTCGAGGTGAAGATCGCCGCATAGACGTCGGGGGAGCCAAGCAGCTCCATGGTGTCGCGGAAGTCCTCGGAACCGCCGAGCATCTCGCCGGTCGCCTTGCCCTCGATCGCGTCGATCATGCCCTCGATCACCGTCGGGTCCGACGCGAGCAGGTGGCGCGAGCCGCGCTTGGTGATCGTGATCGAGGCGAAGTCGAACATCTCGCCGGCGGAGATCGCCATCGGGTCGCCGAACTCGTCCTCCTCGACGACGACCTCCTCGTCCTCCTCGACTAGCGTCATCGTCCACGACGGCTCGCCCCGCAGCTCGCCGCGGACGAGGTCGCCCGCCTTCTCGCCCTTCTCGATCATCGCGTCCATCATCGCGAGGCTTCCCGCGTCGTCGCCCCAGTCGACGAACGCCATGATGTGCGGACGCTCGAAGCCGAGCTCCTCGTCGAGCTCGGTGAAGACCGCGAGTCCGATCGACGCGGGCATCGACATCGAGTCATCCGGGCGTCCGAGCTCCTTGGCGGCCTCGGCGAACCCCTCCTTCATCTCGTCGAGCGCCGGCTTCAGCGCCTCCTGCATCTGCTCGGAGGACCAGAGCCCCCAGAGCGAGGTCTCCTTGAACCGCTTCCAGGTGCCCGAGAGGTCATCCGCGCCGAGGACGAACGCGGCGGACCTTGGAGCGACCGTGCGGATCGAGAGCGGCGGATCGACCGAGAGGACGGGAAGGAGGATCGCGGCGAGGGGAGCGGCGAGGATCATCGGGTGGTTCCAGAATCCGTGGAGGAGGGTGGGGCGTCGCCGGTGCGCAACTGCGGCGCGATCCCGGCGAGCCGACGGGCGGGCGGCGGATGGTACCGGTGCCCGGAGTTGGGGTTGCTCGGGTCGAAGGCGAAGGCGGTGCGGTTGCGGATGAAGTCCTTCACGTAGCGGGCGGGGATCGCGAAGTTGAGGGACTCCCGCGAGAGGATCCCCATGTTGGTGATCCCCACCACCTCGCCCCGGGCGTTGAAGAGCGGTCCGCCGGAGTTCCCGGGGTTGATCGCCGCGTCGATCTGGATGTAGGTCAGCCCGTCGAGCTCGCGGGTCCGGGTCGAGACGACGCCCTCGGTCAGGGTCTGCTCGAGCCCGAGCGGATTGCCGATCGCGAAGACGGTCTGCCCCGGCTGCAGGAGATCGTCGACCTCCATGAACGCGAAGTCGAAGCGCTTCGCGTCGGGATGGGTCACCCGGACGAGGGCGAGGTCGTAGTGGTTGTTCAGGGCGACGAGCTCGACGTCCTCGATGGTGGTCCGCTTCAGCGTGCCGTCCGGCTCGGGCAGCCAGACCGTCGCCCGGAGCGCCGTCTCCCCCTGCACGACGTGGGCGTTGGTGATCGCGTAGCCGTCCGGATGGATGATCACCCCGGAGCCGAGTCCCGCGGGGGTCGAGACCTTGATGACCGCCGGTCCGAGGATCCTCGCCTGCTCGCGCGAGTTTCGCTCCGGAAGACCCTCGGCGACGGAGAAGAGCGTCGCGGCGTCGGTGGTCGCGGAGACCGGCGCGTCGCGCTCGACGATCTCGAGCACGTCCGCGATGCGGAACTCGAGGACCTGCGGTCCCACGTCGATCCAGAGCGACTCGTCGGTGCGCTTCACGATGTCGCCGACGACCACGGCGCCCCCCGCGAGGACGAGGCGGTCGCCCTGCGGCGAGTCCTCCTCTTCCGCGGCGAGGAGCGCCGGGACGTGGAGCGAGGAGGCGAGCAGGGACGCGACCGCGGATCGAACGAGGGTGCTTCTCATGGCGATCCTTACTATACGGAACGCTCGCCCGCGCTTCTCGCGGGCGGCGACCTTGGAACGAGGAATCCGATGACCGTCCATCATCCCGCCGCGAGCTTGTCGATCATCGCCGGCGTCGCGCTTCTCCCCGCCGGCGTCGCGCTCGCCTTGCCGCAGGATCCGTCCGCCACGCCGAGCCCGACCGTCGAGGAGGCGCCCTCCCTCGCGGAGTACTTCGGCTTCGACGGGCTCGACATCCTGCCGGTCGGCGCGGCGTGCGGTCCCGCGGTCGTCGCGGACTTCGACGGCGACAACCTGCTCGACCTGATCGTGGCGAACAACCGCTTGAGCCGGCTCGAGCTCTTCCGCCAGAAGCCCGGCGCCTCGCCCGACGATCCGGTCGCGCCGCCGATCCGCGTGAACGAGTTCCCCGATCACTGGCGGTTCGACCGCTCGTGGGTGCCGCTCGGGCATGAGGTCACCTCGCTCTCCGCGGGCGACTTCGACGGCGACGGCGTCCTCGAGATCGCCTATGCCGGGCAGCCCGGCACGATCGCGTTCCTCGAGCAGACCGAACCGGGCAAGTTCGAGGTCGTGCGCCGCGAGACGGTGCGAGGTCTCGTGCCGAGCCGCGAGGGCTTCGTCGTCGCCGACCTCGCGGGAGATGGAGGTCTCGAGGCGGTCGGGATCGTCGCGGGTCGCGTGCAGGTCTGGCCGATCCTCGACGGCTTCCGCCTCGGCGAGGCGACGGTGCTCTCCTCGGGCTCCGGCGCGGTCTCGTCGATCCTCGTCGAGGACGTCGATGGCGACGGGAACCGCGACCTCATCGGCGTGATCCCCGAGGACACCGCGCCGCTCAGGATCTGGCTCGCCACGCCGAGCAGCGAGGATGGCGAGCGTTCGTTCGGTCCGCAGCTTCGCTTCGAGATGCCCGCGCTCCGCCGCGCCGAGGCGATCCGCCTGCCCGACGAGAAGGCGGCGCGGCTCGCGGTGATCGAGCGGGCGTCGAAGCGCGTCGCGACGTTCGAGCTCCTGCCCGACCAGACCGACGAGGGCGCGGGTCGCGAGTCGCTTCGGTACTTCGGCTTCGACGATCCCACCGCCCGCAAGCGCCTTGCCGCCGTCGGCGACCTCGACGGCGACGGACTGCTCGACCTCGCGGCGTCGAACATCGACGCGAACAGCGTGGTCATCTACCGGCAGGTGCCTGGTCGCGGCTTCGAGCGGGCGCAGTCCTTCCCCTGCTACGCCGACCTCGAGGGGCTCGCCATCGGGAACCTCGACGCGGATGGTCGCGCCGAGCTCCTCCTGCAGAGCGAGAAGGAGGGCGTCGCGGGCATCGCCGACTTCGACGCGGGCTCGCTCTCCTTCCCGCGGGCGCTCGCGGTCACCCCGGGGCACGTCCCGCTGACCGTCGGCACCGTGCCCACCGCCGCGGGCGACCTCGCCGCGGTCGTCGTCCGCAAGGAGAAGTCGTGGGTGCTCGAGCTGATCGGCGCCGAGCGCACGAGCGTGCCCCTCGGCGACCTCACCCGCGCCCCCGCCGTGATCCTCCCGCTCGACGCGGACGGCACCGGACGACCCGACCTCCTGCTGCTCACGCCGGATCGACCGATGATCATGCTGCAGTCGCAGGAGGCGAAGGATGGCGCGTCGCCCTGGCGCCTCAGGACCTCGCAGGACATGGGTCAGTTCGGGCTGGTGCAGGCCGCGAGCGCCGACAACACCGCGGTCGTCGACCTCGACGGCGATGGACGGCAGGAGCTCCTCGTCGCGGACCGCAACTTCGTCCGCGGGCTCCGCTTCGACGACGCGCCAAAGGATGGCTCGACCGCGGGGTGGCAGGTGGTCGGGCAGCTCAACGCCGACCGCGCGGACTCGAAGCTCGTCTCGCTCGCGGTGCTCCGCGACCGGGTCATCGCCGCCGACCGCGAGAACAACCGCCTCGTCGTCTTCGGTCGAGGCGCGGAGGGCGGGTGGTCGCAGGTCGAGTCGATCGAGCTCGAGGGCTTCCGGGTGCGGTCGATCCGCGCCGGGAGCTTCTCCGGCTCCGCGGGCGACGACGTCCTCGTCATCGCCGACGACGGCTTCGCGGTGGTCCGCCTTGATGGCGGCGGTCCGGTCCTCTCCGAGGTCGGCTCGTGGCGACCGGAGGATCCGCGGGCGCTCCACCATGACCTCGCGGGCGGCGACCTCAACGGCGACGGCTTCACCGACCTCGTCGCGGCGGACGCGGGGAGGCAGTCGATCGACCTCCTCACCTTCGCGGAGGACGGCTCGATGCTCTTCGCGACCGGCTTCCCGATCTTCGAGACGAAGATCTTCTCCGCCGGCGAAGTGCGGGAGTTCGAGCCCCACCAGATGCTGATCGAGGACGTGACCGGCGACGGGCTCGACGACCTCGTCCTCCTCTGCCACGACCGCGTGCTCGTCTATCCGCAGGGCGCGGGGGACGACGCCTCGCCATGAGGCGTTCTCGGTGCTGATCCCCCTCGGCTGCGAGCCGCCGCCCCGACGGTCGCCCGTGATGGTGCCGCTCCTCGTCGGGGCGAACCTCGCGGTGACGTTGGTCGGTCTCTTCGGCGAGCGGCTCTTCGGCTGGCCGGTCGAGCGCCTCGCCGATGCGGGGATGCTGCGGGGCGGCGAGGGCTTCCGCTGGTGGCAGCTCGTGAGCTACCAGTTCCTGCATGACCCGTGGGGGATCGCGCATCTGGTCTTCAACATGGTCTTCCTGTGGGTCTTCGGGATCGCGGTCGAGGACCGGCTTGGTCGCTTCGGCTTCCTCCTCTTCTACGTTCTCGGCGGCGTCGCGGCGGGCGCGGTGCACCTCGCGACCTCGACGCAGCCGGTCATCGGGGCGAGCGGCTCCACCGCGGCGACGGCGGGCGCCTTCCTCGCGCTCCTGCCGCGGGCAAGGATCCGCACGCTCCTCGTCTTCCTCCTGATCGGGATCTACCTCATCCCGGCAGGGTGGTTCATCGGGATCTACGTGGTGCTTGACCTGCTCGGCGCGCTCGGCGCCCGCGGCAGCGGCGTCGCCTACTCCGCGCATCTCGGCGGCTACGCCTTCGGGCTTGGCACGGGGCTCCTGCTCCTCGCGACCGGTCTCGTCCCGCGCGGCGAGTTCGACCTTCTCTACCTCCTCAAGCAGGCGAAGCGGCGCCGCGAGATGCGCCGGGCATTCGATGGCGCCGGGAGCCCGTGGTCCGGCGGCGCTCCGAGCGGCGCCGTCGCCGCGCGGGGTCCGGCGCGTCCGACCTCGCGCCTGGCGAGCGAGCCGGAGGATCCGCTTCGCTCCCGCCGCGCCGAGATCGCGAGCCTCCTGCAGCAGCGCCGCGGAGCGGAGGCGCTCGAGGCGTATCGAAGGCTCCTCCGCGACGCGCCGCAGACGGTGCTTGCCGAGCAGGTGCAGGAGGAGATCGCCACGCACCTCGCGACCGCCGGCGACGACGTCGAGGCGGTCGCGGCGTGGGAGCGATTGCTCGAGAGGCATCCGCTCACCCCCCGCCGCGACGAGATCCGTCTGCTCCTCGCCGCGAGATGCCTCCGACGCCTCGGCGAGCCGACGCGGGCGCGGGAGCACCTCGCGGCGCTTGGCGACCGCGACCTTCCGGCGTCGCTCGCGACGCTCCGCGACTCGCTCCGTGCCGAGGCGGGGTAGTCGCGGAGGGCGGTCGCTTCGAGGGGTTGCGTGCAACACCTCCCCACGGCGCTGCCGTGGGTAAGGTGGCTTGCGAGCGCAGCGAGCAGGACGGAGGGGACCGACTCCGACGGGGCGCGTGTTCGGGAACCCATCCTGCACCGCGTCTCGCGCCCGCGAAGCCTCCGTCACGCCGCGCCGCTCTTGACCTCCTCGGCGAAGCCGAGCTGGACGAGCTGGGCGAGCGGACCGTGCGGACGCTTCGCCTCTTCCTGCAGGCGCTTCTTGGCGGCGGGGTTGGCGTAGGCGTTGAAGACCATCGCCTTGATGGTGCCCCACAAGCCGCCGAAGGAGCTGAAGGTGTGGTCGACCGCGGTCGGCTCGTAGCCGCAGTGGACCATGCAGTTCTGGCACTTCGGGTTGCCGGACGCCCGACCGTACCGCTCCCACTCGGTGTCGTTCAGGAGCTCGTCGAAGGTCTCCACGTAGCCCTCCTGCAGCAGGTAGCAGGGCTTCTGCCAGCCGAACAGGTTGTAGGTGGGGTTGCCCCAGGGCGTGCACTCGTACTCGCGCTTCCCCATGAGGAACTCGAGGAAGAGCGGCGACTGGTTGAAGCGCCACGAACGCTTCCCGTCCTTGCGGTTCGAAAGGATCATCTCGAAGAGCTCGTGGGTCTTCTGCCGCTTGAGGAAGCTCTTCTGGTCGGGCGCCTTGTCGTAGGCGTAGCCGGGGCTGACCATCATGCCCTCGACGCCGAGCTCCATCATCTCGTCGAAGAACCCGCGGACCGAGTTCGGGTCGCACGAGTCGAAGAGCGTGGTGTTCGTGGTGACGCGGAAGCCCCGCTCGACCGCGAGGCGGATGCCCCCGAGCGCCTTCTGGAAGGTGCCCTCGCGGGCGACCGCGAAGTCGTGGTGCTCCTCCTGCCCGTCCATGTGCACCGAGAAGGTGAGGTAGCGGCTCGGGGTGAACCAGCCCGCCTCGAGCTTCTCCTTGAGGAGGATCGCGTTCGTGCAGAGGTAGATGTACTTCTTGCGTCGGACGAGCTCCGCGACGATCTCGCGGATCTCCGGGTGGAGCAGCGGCTCGCCGCCGGGGATCGAGACCATCGGCGCCCCGCACTCCTCGACCGCCTTCATGCAGTCGTCGACGGAGAGGTGCCGCTTCAGGACGTGCGCGGGGTATTGGATCTTGCCGCAGCCCGCGCAGGCAAGGTTGCAGCGGAAGAGCGGCTCGAGCATCAGCACGAGCGGATAGCGGCGGCGACCGCGGAGCTTCTGCGAAAGCACGTAGCTCGCGACGGTCCACATCTGAGCAAGAGGGACACCCATGAGCGGCAGGTCTCGGGACGGGCGGACGGGGAGGCGGATGATGTCCCGCGTCGGGCGTCTTGGAGCCTCCAAGCGCCCCGCCGTGGGACTTCGCATGACTTCGATCGAACCGAAGTCCGGGAGTCTCCGCGTCTTGGAGACGCGGGTGGGGAATCCTACCGCTTTTTTGCTGGCTTCCGCGATCCCCCGTCGGTGAGCGTCGTACCCCCGCGATGCCCGACTCCTGCCTCGGCTCCTCATCCGACCTCCCCGCGGTCGCGCGTGCGGCCGCGGGGAGGTTCTTGGTGGAGAGATCGGTTCGCTCGATCCAAGGACGTCTTCCTCGCCTGATCCATCCGGGAGCCCTCCGCGCCTCCCAACGGGTGGTCTCGTCTCCGAACGCAGACCGCGGCAGCGGCGAGGTTTCCGCTACGCTTCGAGTTCGGACCGGCGGTTGGGGTTCGAGGTCGCGGATCGCCCGCGCCCTCGGCGACCCACGCCCCCTGCCGCTCCGGCTCCCGTCCATGGCGGCATGGATCGCGGAGGCGTTCTCCCGGCTCTCCTTGGTCGCAGCGGCGGACTCGGTGGCGAAGCACTCGCTGGCGTCGAAGAGCGACGAGACCCTGCTCGTCGAGTACCGCGAGGGAAACCGCGAGTCCTTCGTGGTCCTCCTCGAGCGCTACCGGGGCGAGCTCCTGAACTTCCTCACCAAGTTCCTCTCGAACCGCGCGGCGGCGGAGGACGTCTTCCAGGAGACGTTCCTTCAGGTCCACCTCTCCGCGGAGTCCTTCGACGCGACCCGCACCTTCAAGCCGTGGCTCTTCACGATCGCCGCGAACAAGGCGCGGGACTTCCACCGCCGGCAGCGCCGGCGGGCGACCGCAAGCCTCTCGGCACCGGTCAACGGTCAGGAGGAGGGCGCGGCGTTCATCGACCTCCTCGACGGCGGCGTCGAGCAGCCCTCGGCGCCGGTCGAGCGCGACGAGGAGGCGGCGCTCGTGAAGGGCGTCATCGAGCGGCTTCCCTCGCACTACCGCGAGATCCTCCTCCTCGGCTACTTCCAGCGCATGAGCTACCAGCAGATCGCCGAGATCCTCGAGATCCCCCTCGGCACCGTGAAGAGCCGCCTGCACAGCGCCGTCGCGAGCTTCGCCGACGGCTGGCGGATCGCGGTGAGGGCGCAGTCATGACCACGGTGATCGACGGATCGACCGCCGCGTGTTCCGGTTCCTGAAGGACGAGACGGAGCTTCCCATCGTGTCCGATCCGAACCTCCATCCATCCTCCGACGACCGCGTCGCTCGGCTCTCCCCCGAGGACGAGGCGGCGGTCGATGCGCTCATCGACGCGGGGTTCGACCTCGACGCGGTGCCGGCGCCGCTCCGCCGCCGCGCCGAGGCGGCGAGGTCGATGTTCCGCCGGCTCGAGATGCTGCCCGACTCGGGCGCGAGCGAGGCGGAGCTCGCGGCGCTCGCCGACGCGACGCTGCTTCGGATCGACCGCCATGAAGAGGCGGAGGCGGCGCGGTTGCGGGTCGATCGTCCGGTGGTGCGGGAGCGCCGTCGCCTCACCGACTTCGTCGCTATCGCGGCGGTCTTCATCCTCGCGGTGAGCCTCTCGGTGCCGCTCATGAGCCAGGTGCGGGCGAGCCGCGGGATCGCCGCGTGCGACTCGAACCTCCGGCTCCTCGCGGGCGCGATGGGCGGCTTCGCCGGCGACCACGAGGGGTCGATGCCCTTCAGCGCGTCGCTCCTCCCGGGCGGTCTCCTCGACATGCCGACCCGCTATCCGGTCGGCGGCGGCTACCGCCACGGAGAACAGCTTCGTCCGCTCGTCGCCGGCGAGTACCTCGGGTCCGCCGCCGGACTCCGATGCCCCAACCACCCGGATGAGGGCGGCACCTACAGCTACCGGATCGCCGCCTCGCGCGACGAGCTCATGTGGGAGCGGCACCCGCGGCTCGTGATCGTGGGCGACCGCAACCCGGTCATCGAGCTCATCCTCGGCGGGCAGCGGGTGCGGCTCGAGATGTGCTCGCCTGAGCACGACGAGCAGGGGCAGAACGTGCTGTACGGCGATGGCGCGACCGCCTTCCTCCGGGACCCCCGCCTCGAGCGTCCCAACGCGGCTCCCGACAACATCTGGCTCCCGCCGGGCGAGCACGGCGGCTTCGGTCAGCCGGTCGAGGCGGTCGCGGGGGACGTGTTCCTCCTCAACTAAGTCGACCGACCCTCCAGCCGCGCCGGTCGCCCCGTTGACCCGAGGGGGCGTCGCGGTACACTCTCCGCTTCCCCCGAAGGTCGGACGGGTGCGTGTCCGTCGACCGCGATGCGAGTCCTCCGATGCCCAAGACGAAGTCCCACAAGGGTCTGCTGAAGCGGATCAAGATCACCAAGACCGGCAAGGTCCGCTTCGGACGTCCGGGCAGCCGGCACCTCAAGAGCAACAAGACCGGCGAGGAGGTCCAGGGCTTCCGCAAGAAGCGCTACATGCGCTCGGGCGACAAGAAGCGCCTGGAGATGCTGCTCCATCGACCCCTCCGCAGCCAGGAGGAGGCGATGGCGGACAAGCTCGCCAAGGCGAGGAGCAAGTCCGCCCCGTCGGCGTGAGTCCTGATCCGAGTTCGTCCCCGGTGCGCCGCACCGGTCCCCCGTCCGCACGTGCCCGCCGGGAATGAAGAGTCGCCTCGCGACCCCCGTCGGACCCCGGAGTCTTCCCGATGCCTCGTAGCCGCAAGGGCGCCGCCCGCACGCAGACCCGCCGCAAGTTGCTCCGCGAGGCCCGCGGATACTTCGGCACCAAGCACCGCCTGAAGCAGCAGGCGAAGGTCGCCCTCATGCGGGCGGGTCGCTACGCCCACCGCGACCGCCGCGCCCGCAAGCGCGACTACCGCAGCCTCTGGATCACCCGCATCACCGCGGCGTGCCGGATGCGTGGCACCCGCTACAGCCTCTTCATCAACGGGCTGCAGGTCGCCGGCGTCCTGCTCAACCGCAAGATGCTCTCGCAGCTTGCGATCGAGGATCCCGCGACCTTCGACGCGCTCGTCGGGGTGGCGAAGTCGCACACGACCGCCTCGGCGGCGTGATCGACGCAGGCTGACGAACTCTCGCATCTCGGCGTGATGCTCGACGCCTCGTTCTAGGCGTTGCGGCAGGTGTTGCCGCAGGCATCGCCTCGGCTGAGGCTTCGGGGAAGGTTGCGGGGAAGACTTCTGGGAAGCGTGCGCGATCACCCCCGAGACCGCGCGGACCTCACGCGGTCTCGCGGCTTCCCTCATGTCCCGGAGGCGTGGGAAGGCGTCCCACGTCGCCGCGGAACGCCGCCGCCCGCTCGTTCTCGCGGCGGATCGCCTCGTAGACCTCCTTGCGGTGCACCGGCACCTCCGAGGGTGCCCGGAAGCCGAGCCGCACGCGATCGCCCCGGATGTCGACGACGGTGACCTCGATGTCGTCGCCGATCATGATGGTCTGGTCCCGTTGCCGGGAGAGGACGAGCATCTCGAAGGACCTCCAAGGGGACGCGAGCGACTCGGGCGGGACTCAGAGCACGCCGGCGAGCGCCGGGCTCTCGATCGAGGCGATTTCGTGACGAAGGCTCCAGCAGCTCTCCGCGCTCACGACCTGCACGCCGCGCCGGGTCGAGGCGTTCACGACGAGCGGGCTGCGGAGGTTCGCGGTGAGGCGGTCGCCGTGGCGGCTCACGAGCGCGAGCACGCTCGCGTCCTCCGAGCGATCGAGTCCGAGGACGATCGAGTCCTCGGGGCGGATGGTCACCTCGTAGTCGGGAACCCACAGCGCCGGATCGGTGACGAGGAAGGAGACCGCCGGATCATCGATCGCCTGCAGCCACCAGAAGACCTCGCGCGACTCGGCCCACAGGATCGCAAGGCGGCGGATCCGGGCGAACCCCGGCAGCCCCATCGGGAACTCGAGCACGCGGCTCGACTCGACCTCGACGCTGCCGAAGCGGACGGTGTGGACGAGCATGCAGGACTCCGCAGGGACCGACGCGGGCAGGCGGACGAGCCGTCCTTCCCGCCGTGTGCGGTGATCGGATCGACGTGGCGAGGCGCTGCAAAACCGGACTCCGTCGGGACCGAGGTCCGGCGAGGGCGCCGGTCCGGAGGACCTCCAGCGCCTCCGTACGATCCGCCGGTGCCCCCACTGCCCCAGCGGTTCCCCCACCGGACCCCGACCGATCCCGTCGCCTCCCCCGCCGAGGGTCGATGGTCGCTCGTCGGGCTGCTCGTCGCGGTCGGATTGGGGGTGGTCCTCCTCTCGACGAGGACCGGTCCCGACGCGGCGCCGATGGTCGTCGAGGCGCTTGCCGCCTTCGCCGCGGGGTGGCTTCCGGCGGCGGCGTGGCTCCTCTATGCCTTCGGCGTCGGACGGGTCGTGGCGCCGCTCGTCCCGCGAGAGGTCTCCGGTCCGGAGCGGACCCTCGTGGTCGCGGCGCTCGGCGTCGGCGTCGCGGCGTGGCTCGACTCGCTCGCCGGGCGGCTCGGGATCCTGACCGCGGGCGGCGGCGTGGTCGCGTGGGGACTCGTCGCGGGGTTCGGCGTCCCGCCGGTCCTCGCCTTCATCCGCCGCGGTCGGGCGGAGGGCGTGCGCCTCGCCGCCTCCTGGTCCTGGCTTGCCCTCGTGCCGGCGCTCTCGGTCCTCCTTCTCGCGTCGCTTGCGGCGCCGGGCTGGCTGTGGTCGAGCGAGTTCGGCGGCTACGACGCGCTCTCCTACCACCTGCAGCTTCCGAAGGAGTGGCTCGGGATCGGAGCGATCGCGCCGCTCGAGCACAACGCCTACTCCCACCTTCCCAACCACCTCGAGGCGAGCACGCTCCACCTCATGGCGATGCTCCGCGACCCGCTTGCGGCGGCGATCCCCGCGCAGTCGCTCGAGGCGATGCTCGCGATCCTCGTCGCAGGGCTCGTGGGGGCGACGGTGCGCCGGCTCGCGGGCGGGACCGCCGGGCTCGTCGCGGCGGGCGTGCTGCTTGGGCTGCCGTGGATGATCGTCTGCGGCTCGCTCGCCTACGACGAGATGGGGATGCTGCTTCCGCTCGCGGCGGGGCTCGCGATCCTCCTTCGCGATCGCGCGGGCGAGGCGGATCGCGAATGGAGACCGCGGGCGATCACGGTCGGTCTCCTCGCCGCGACGGCGGTCGGCGCGAAGGCAAGCGCCGTCGGTCTCGTCGCGGTGCCGCTCGGCGTGCTGCTCGTCGCCTCGCTTCCGCCGCGTTGCTGGCTCGCCGCGGGGCTCCTCGGGATCGCCGCGGCGATGCCGATCCTCGCGCCGTGGCTCCTCCACAACCAGCTCACCGCGGGGCAGCCGTTCTTTCCGCTCCTCGCGTCGGTCCTCGGCGGCGGCGGGTGGAGCGCCGAGCAGGCGGCGATCTTCGATGCGGCGCACCATGGCGAGCTCGCGGGCGCCGCGGCGATCGTGCGGGAGTGGCTCCTCCACGGCGTCGGTCCCGCGCCCGCGGGCGGCGAGCCCTGGCGACCGCAGTGGTCGCTGCTTCCGATCCTCGGGATCGCCTCGCTCATCGTGCTCGCCGGGCGACCCGCGACCCGATGGCTCGCCTGGCGCCTCGTCGCGTCGATCGCGGTCATGCTTGCCTTCTGGCTGCTCGCGACCCACCTCAAGAGCCGCTTCCTCCTCCCGACCGCGGTGCCGCTGGCGATCGCGGTCGGCGCGGCGTGCGCGCCGCTCGCCGAGGGAGCCGCCGCGCGTCGCCTGCTCGCCGTGGCGGTGCTCGCGTGGGGGCTCGTGCCGATCGCGATCTTCCTCCGCGAGCGGGCGCCGGAGGGTTCGCGCTTCGGAAGCCCCGCCGCCGCGACGGGTCAGGTCGCGGCGGTCTCGGGCGAGCTGCACGCGCGGCTCCTCCGCGATCCGGGACGAGGCCGCGAGGAGCGGGCGTTCATCCTCTCGACGGCGCCGCCGTGGACCTTCCTCAACGACCCCGGGCTCACCGGCAGCGAGGGACGCGTGCTCCTCGTCGGCGAGAGCCGCGCGTTCTACCTCCGCCGCGCGGGCGAGTACGCGGTCGTCTGGAACCGCGGACGGCTCTCGCGGCTCGTCCGCGAGCATCCCGCGGATCCCGAGCGCTGGCGCCGCGAGCTCCGCGACGCGGGGTTCGACCACGTGCTCCTCGACCGCGCGATGATCGACCGCTGGCGGCGGGACGGCTGGTGGGACCCGGTCCTCACCGCCGAGGCGATCGAGTCCTTCGCGGACGCGCTTCGACCGCTGCAGCGATTCCCCAACGGAGTGGAACTCCTCGCGATCCCCTCCGCTGCTGCCTCCGTCGAGGAGAATGCCGGGTGATGGCACGCCTCCGCCTCCTCGTCCCTTCTCTCGGCACATCCCTCGTCCTCGCCGGGCTCGCTGGCGCCTGCGCCTCGACGGTTGCGCCGTCCCCGCCGGCTCGATCCTCGCCCGCGAAGACCGCCTCGAGCGAAGGGGTCCCGGTCGCCTTCTGGCAGGATCGCCCGATTCGTCGAGGCGACCTCGATCCGGCGCTCCTCGAGCTCTCGGGCGGCGTGATCCTGCGGGAGATCCTGCTCGACCGCCGCATCGTCGAGCTCGCCGCCGGTCGCGGCATCACCGCGACCGACGCGATGATCGAGGCGGAGCGGGCGCTTCTGCTCGCCTCGCTCTCCGACGATCCGGATCGCGCGGTCGAGCTCCTCGCGGCGGTCCGCGCGCGGCAGGGTCTCGGGGAGGCTCGCTTCGCGGCGCTCCTCAGGCGGAACGCGCTCCTCCGGACGATGATCGCCGGCGAGGTGACGCCGGACTCGGACGCGATCCGCCGCATCCACGACGTGCGCCACGGGGCGAGGCGCCGGGCAAGGATCATCGCGGTCAGCTCCTTCGCGGAGGCGGCGGCGCTTCGGGCGGAGATCGAGGGTGGCGGCGATCCGGCGGAGGTCGCCTTCCGCGCCTCGACCGACCCGAGCCGCTCGGCGGGCGGTCTCATTCCGCCGGTGACCCGCCTCGATCCCTCCTGGCCAGCGGCGTTCCGCGAGGCGCTCTTCGCCCTCGCGGTCGAGGAGGTCTCGGCACCGGTCCTCGTGGACGGCTCGTGGCTCGTCGTCGTGCTCCTCGAGGAGATCCCCGCCGACGGCGTCTCGATCGACGCCGCCAGACCCGAGCTCGAGCGCCTCGCGAGGCTGCAGCAGGAGCGGGTCCTCATGGACCGCATCGTCCGCGACGCCGCGGCGTCGCTTGATCCGCGGATCCTCGATCCGGCGCTCCGAGGCGCCTGGGAGCGGCTCGGCACCATCGCGGCGAGTCCCTGACGCGCCTCAGGTCCGGAGCCAGACGAGCCGCGCGACCGCCACCGGCAGGAGGATCGCCGCGGGCAGGAAGGTCGAGAGCGCGGGCGGCAGCCCCGGCACCTCGATGGTCATGATCGCGATCGAGCCGAGGATCCCCGGCACCGCGATCACCGCCGCCTGCACGCTCGACCCAAGCAGCGGACGCGGCTCGCGGAGCAGGAAGCACGGCAGCGCGATCACGAGGATGAGGAGGTTCACCGCGATCTGCGCGAAGCGACCGTAGTACGCCCGCGCGAGGACGTCCGCCTCGGGACCGCTTCCTTGGCGGAGCGCCGCGATCTCCGCGAGGGAGAGCATCTGCGAGTACTGCGCCGAGCGCCGCACCAGCAAGGTCTTCGGCGAGAGGTCGCTCTCGAAGAACTCGGCGGCGCGGCGCTCCTGCATGGCGCGGTCGCCGGTGGCGACCGGCTCGTCGCCCGCCCGGATCACGATCGACTCGCCTCCCTCGAGCCGCCAGCCTCGGGCGTCCTCCTCGTAGGTCGCGGCGGCGGCGGTGATCCGCTCGGACGCCCGGCCCGCCTCGTCGCGGCGGATGATGAGGACCCCGCGCAGCCGCCCCTGCTTGGGATCGAACGAGGACGCGCGGAGGAGCGCGTTCGCGGCATCGCGGGTCAGCGGCACCTCGTACTCCCGCACGCCGGCGGCGAGGATCGAGTTGTGCTCGCGGAGGAGCAGCGGCGCGAGCCGAGGAACCAGGACCTCGCTGTTGACGAGCCCGAGGAGGTTGAGCGCGAACGCCCCGAGGATGATCGCGAGCCCCACCCGGACCAGCCCGACGCCGGCGCTCATCAGCGCGACGAGCTCCCGGTGCTTGACCATCGAGGCGAGCGTGAAGCCCATCGCCGCCACCGAGGTGAGCCCGAGCATGAAGCCGTAGAACTGGAAGAACCGCGGTCCGTGGAAGTTGAGGACCGCCATCGAGATCGCCCCGGCGAGCGTCTCGTACCGCCCCGTCTCCATCGCCCGCTTCGCCGCGTCCACGAACTCGTCGATCTGCAGGATGACGTCGAGGGAGACCGCGAGCAGGAAGAGGATCCCGAAGAGGAGCACGAAGCTCCCGAGGAACCGCCCGACCACGAATCGGTCGAGGAGAAGCATCAGTTCCTCGCGTTCCGCCACCACGCGAGCGCGATCAGCCCGAGGATCGCTGCCTGCGTGGACCACATCATGAACAGCCCGCCCTCGGGACGACCCCAGCGGGTCATCTGCTCGCCGCTCGAGATGAGGAGCATGTCCGCGATCGCGGGGAGGAACACCAGGACGAAGATGCCCAGCGGCGCGCTCGCCCTCGACCGCATCGCGAGGATCGCGCCGAGGAGCGGCAGCAGCAGCCCCGCGAGCGGCTGCGCCGCCCGCTGGTTGAGCCGCGCGACGATGTCGAGCTGGAACCGGTCGGCGAGCGACGCGAGCCCGGCTGAAGCGCCGGCGATCTCGGCGGCGAGCCGCTGCCTCGCGGGATCGTCGCCCGGCGACTCCGAGACCTTCCGCGCCTCCACGAGAAGCGCCCGCGGATCCGTGGGCAAGGGCGCGGGGTCGCATCCGGCGAGCTTGAGCCCGCCGATCCGCGCAGGCCAACGACCGGGACGAGCCTGACCGCCGACCATCTCCTCGGCGGGAGTCCCGGGGGGCACCTCCACCTCGAAGGAGGGCGAGGCGCTGCGCGACCCGCTCTCCGGATCGAGCCTGACGACCGCGGCGGCGACCTTGGCTCGGCGCACCACCCGTCCACGCACGAGCTCCTCGAGCTCGATCGGTCGGTCGCGGAACGCCGGCTGCAGCGACTCGCCCTGGAGGCTGGCGGCCCGCACGCGGAGCCCACGGTCGGTCGCGGCGCTCGCGAAGGACGCCTCGCCGCCCGCCCTGGTCGCGCGGGCGAGGCACTCCCATGCCTCGAGCAGGCGGAGGTCCTGCTCGAGCGGTCGCGCCGCCTCGCGCATCGGCCGGAACTCGCCCGGCTCGCGGCGGGCCCGCAGCAGGTCGGAGAGGACGAGTCCCTTCGGATCGCCGGCGAGGCTGCGACCGAGGTCGATCGCCTCCGGGCTCACCTGCGGCAGCACCGCGACCGCCTGCTCGTCCGCCCGCTGCGCGGTCGCGTTCATGAGGGCGAGCTTGAGGATCGCCCCGTCCTCGCCCTGATGCACGTCGATCACCGCGTGCTCCGCGGTGAACTCGCCGCGCGGCGCGCCGCGGGAGAGCTCGATCGCCGCGACCCCGGAGAGGATCAGCCGCTCGCGGGCGCCGGTCTCGGGCGGATCCGGGACGAGGAACGCCTCGTCCGCGTAGATCTCGAGGTTCCCGACCCGGAGCCCCTCGCCCTGCGACACCGCGCCCACGAGGAGCCGCGCCGCGTCGCGGGTCAGGAGGTCCTGCATCGACATCCAGAAGGTCGGCGCCGCGAGGTGGACGAGGGCGAGGAGCCCGACGAGCAGGATGCCCCCGAGCATCAGGATCGGCGTCAGCACGCGCCGCACGCTGAGCCCCGCCGCCTCCATCGCCTGCACCTCGCGGTCCACGCTCATGCGGTGGTAGACGCTCACCGCCGCGAAGCTCGCCGCGAAGGGCACCGCGTACTGGAGCATCGGCACGCACGCGAGGAGGAGGAACTGCCCGAGGTCGCCGGGACCGATGAGGTTCCGGCTCAGCGGCGGCACCGCGGCGCCGAAGGCGATCACCGTCACGAGCACGCCCGTCGTGAGCAGCGTCGTGCGGAGGAGGTCGCCGAGGATCGAGCGATACAGGAGCCAGGGGGTCCGCATGAGCTCGGAGGCGCCGTCAGCGGAGCCCGTACTCCTTGAGCTTGCGGTAGAGCGTGCGCTCGCCGATCCCAAGGAGCGATGCCGCCTGCTCGCGGTTGCCGTGGGTCAGGGCGAGGGTCTGGCGGATCGCCTCCTTCTCGAGCCGGTCGAGCCCGACCCCGGCGAGCCCGCGGACCGAGGGCGCCTCGTCGCCCTCGTCGGCGCGGACCTCGGGCGGCACGTCTCGGAGGTCGATCGACTCGCCCTCGCAGGAGACGACCATCCGATGCACCACGTTGAAGAGCTCTCGCACGTTGCCGGGCCAGCGGTAGGCGACGAGCCGCATCAGCGCGGGCTGGGTCACGACGGGGCGACCCCGACCGGCGTCGGCGGCGAAGCGTCCCACCGCGTGCGCGACGAGCAGCGGGATGTCCTCGCGACGGTCCCGCAGCGGCGGCAGGTGGATCTCGGCGCCGCGGATCCTGAAGTAGAGGTCCTCGCGGAAGGAGCCCGCGGCGATCATCGAGCGGAGGTCGCGGTTCGTCGCGCTCACGAGCCGCAGGTCGACCTTGCGGACCTCGTTCGAGCCAAGGCGGACGATCTCGCCGGTCTCGAGGACCCGCAGCAGCTTCGGCTGCATCGAGAGCGGCATGTCCCCGATCTCGTCGAGGAAGACCGTCCCGCGGTCGGCGTACTCGAAGACGCCCTCGCGGTCGCGCTCGGCGCCGGTGAAGGCGCCCCGGACGTGCCCGAAGAGCTGGTCCTCGAGCAGCGACTCGCTCTGCCCCGCGGCGTTGAAGGTGACGAAGCGGCGGTCCTTCCGCCGGGAGAGCCGGTGGATCGCCGAGGCGACGAGCTCCTTGCCGGTCCCGCTCTCGCCGGTCACGAGCACCGGGATCGAGCTTGGCGCGACCCGCCGGATCGCCGAGACGACCTCGCGGATCGCCGCGGAGCTTCCGATGATCCCCTCGAAGCCGTACGCGGCGTCCACCTCGCCGCGGAGCTGGCGGTTCTGCGTCCGCAGGAAGACCGTCTCCGCGGCACGCCCGACGAGGTTCCGGAAGACGATCAGGTCGAGCGGCTTCTCGATGAAGTCGTACGCCCCGCCCTGGAGCGCCGCCTTCGCGGTCGGCACGTCGCCGTGGGCGGTGACCATGATCGTCTCCGCCTCCGGCTGGAGCGCCCGGGCGAGCTCGAGGACCTTGAGCCCGGCGGTCTCCGACTCCATCACGAGGTCGGTCACGATCACGTCGAAGGCGCCGTGGCGGAGCTCCTCCTCCGCCTTGGCGAGCCCATCGACGATCGTGCAGACGTGCCCGGGCTTCCGGAGCGCCTCCGCCATCGCCTCGGCGTGATCGACCTCGTCGTCGACGATCAGGACCTGGGCACGGATCGGCGCGGCGGCGGAAGCGGTCTCGCTCATGCGGGGGCGGATTGTACGGACGCGGCATGGAGCTTCCCGCGTCGAGGTCCTCGCGACCTCGACGCTGCTTCTCAACGGATGCGCAGGGGGCGACCGATACACTCCCGCCGTGTCGATCGCCGCCTCGACGCCCACCTCGAAGCCTGCTTCCATGCCCGCCCCGTGCTCGCGCGAGTCGCGGAGCGCGAGTCTTCCCTCCGCGCGGATCCACCTCGTCGGGATCGGCGGCTCGGGCATGAGCGGTCTCGCGGCGATGCTCGCCTCGGGAGGCGCCCGCGTGAGCGGCGAGGACGCGAGCGGGGGCATGGTCGTGACCCGCCTTCGGGAGGCCGGGGTCGACGTCGCGGTGGGCGAGCCTGATGCGAGGAGCCCGGGACTCCCGCGCGGCGTCGAGTTCGTCATCGCCTCCGCCGCCATCCCCGCGGGACACCGCACCCTGCGGGAGGCCGCGGCGCGGATGATCCCGGTCCTCACCTATGCCGAGGCGCTCGGGCTCGTGCAACGAGAGCGGACCGGCATCTCGATCGCCGGCACCCACGGCAAGAGCACCACCACGTGCCTCCTTGGTCATCTCTTGATCGAGGTGGGGCTCGATCCGGGCGTCATCGTCGGCGCCCGCTGTGCCTCCCTCTGCGATCCCCGTGATCCGATCGCGGCGGCGGTGGGCGGCTCGCGGGTCGGCGCACGCACGATCCCCTCGGGAGCGCTCGCGGGGCGCCCGGGGCTCCTCGTCGCCGAGGCGTGCGAGTACCGACGCTCCTTCCTCGAGCACCGTCCGCGATTCGCGCTCGTCAACAACCTCGAGGCGGATCACCTCGACGTCTACCGCGACCTCGCGGAGATCATCGAGGCGTTCCGCGACTTTGCCCGCCTCCTTCCCTCCGCCGCCGAGGGCGGCAAGCTCCTGATCGCCCACGAGGGCGCGCATCGCGAGGAGGTCGCCGCCGGCGTGGTCGCGGCGGTCGAGACCTTCGGCTGGCATCCCCTCGCCGACTGGGTGGTCGGGATCGAGCCGGGCGGTCGCACCACGCTGACGCCGAAGTCCCCCGACCGACCTCGCCTCTCGTGGCGCACGCCGCTCCCCGGTCGGCACTCCTCCCTGAACAGCGCGGCAGCGGCGATCCTCGCGTGGTGGTCGGGCGCCGATCCCCGCCTCATCCCTGCCGCGATCGAGTCCTTCGGCGGACTGGATCGGCGCATGCAGGTCCTCGGGCGGCGCCGCGTGAGCGGCGGCGAGGTCATGGTGGTCGACGACTACGGTCACCACCCGACCGAGTGCGCCGCGACCCTCGCGGCGCTTCGCGAGTTCCACCGACCGCGCCGCCTCGTCTGCGTCTTCCAGCCGCATCAGCACAGCCGCACCCGTCAGCTCCTCGACGACTTCGCGCGGAGCTTCTCCGCCGCCGACCTCGTGCTCGTCCCCGAGATCCACTTCGCGCGGGACAGCGAGGCGGACCGCCGCTCGGTCTCGAGCGCCGACCTCGTCGCGCGGCTCCGCGCCGCCGGGACCGACGCGATGCACCTGCCGCGTGCCGAGGACGTGCTGCGGCACCTCGAGGCGAACGCCCGACCCGGCGACCTCGTGGTGACCATGGGCGCCGGACCGATGGACGCGCTCGCCCTGACCTACCTCGCCGCGCCCGCACGGCGGACGGACGTCGCGTGAGCGTCATGATGGCGAGCGCCTCCCGCCTCTTCTCCGACCTCGAGGTCGACGTCCTTGCCGACGCGCCGCTCGGACCCCTCACCTGGTTCGGGATCGGCGGGCGAGCCGACGCGCTGGTGCGTCCGCGGACCGTCGAGGCGCTTGCGACGCTGATCGCCCGCTGCCATCGCGACGGGATCGAGTTCCGCGTCCTCGGCGACGGGGCGAACCTGCTCGTCGCGGACGAGGGCGTCTCGGGGGTGGTGGTGAGGCTCGACCAGCCGGTCTTCCGCGAGCGGAAGCTCAACGTGCGGGGCTCGGTCGAGGCGGTCCGCGCGATGGCGGGCGTGAGCCTGCCGCGGCTCATCACCGACGCGGTCGGCGCAGGACTCGCCGGGCTCGAGGGGCTCGGCGGGATTCCTGCCTCGATCGGCGGCGCCGTGCGCATGAACGCGGGCGGCGGCTTCGGGGCGATCTCCGACTCGCTGCACTCGATCGCGGTCATCGACCGACGCGGCGAGATCGGCGTGCATCCGGCGTCGGCGCTCGAGCTCTCCTACCGGCATGCCTCGATCCCCGGGGCGATCGTGCTGTGGGCGGCGTTCCGGCTCGAGGAGGGCGATCCGGTGGCGCTTCGCGACCGGCTGAAGGAAGTCATGTCGTACAAGTCGAGCACGCAGCCGCTCGCGGGGCACTCCGCCGGCTGCATGTTCAAGAACCCTCCCGCCCGCTCGGGCGAGCCTGGTCCGCGCCCGAGCGCCGGCAGGCTCATCGATCAGGCGGGACTCAAGGGCACGCGGATCGGCGGCGCCGTCGTGAGCCCGCACCACGCGAACTTCTTCCTCGTCGAGCCGGGCGCGACCGCGGGCGACGTCATCTCGCTCGCCGAGCTCGTCGCGTCGCGGGTGGAGGACCGCTTCGGCGTTCGGCTCGAGCGCGAGGTGGTGGTCTGGGATCGTCGCCCCGTCGAGGAGTCCTCCTGATGCCCGAGTCCTCCCGAACGATCCGCGTCGCCGTCCTGAAGGGCGGTCCCGATGCAGAGCACGAGGTGAGCCTCCGCTCCGGGGCGGAGGTCGCGAAGGCGCTGCGGACCTTCGGCGACCTCGAGGTCCTCGAGCAGGTCGTCGACCGCCCGAGCGTCGAGGACCTCCGGGCGCTCGGCGTGGACGTGGTCTTCCCGGCGCTCCATGGTCCCTTCGGCGAGGGAGGTCCGCTGCAGGACCGGCTCGAGGAGGCGGGCATTCCCTACGTCGGCTGCGGTCCCGACGCGTCGCGCCTCGGGATGGACAAGCTCGCCTGCAAGCGGCGGGTCGCCTCGCGCGGCGTGCCGGTCCTCGAGGATGACCACCTCATCGAGGGCGTGCCGAGTCGGCTCGAGCCGCCGGTGGTCGTCAAGCCGATCGACGACGGCTCGAGCGTCGGCGTTCGGCTGTGCCGGACCGCGGCGGAGTTCGCGGCGGCGCGGCGTGACCTGCACCCCCGCTTCAAGCGGCTCATGGCGGAGCGGATGGTCCGGGGGCGGGAGATCACCGTCGGGATCCTCGACGGGCATGCCCTGCCGCTCGTCGAGATCGTGCCCGCCGTCGAGTTCTACGACTACGAGGCGAAGTACCTCCGGGACGACACCCGCTACGTCGTCGAGCCGGCGCTTCCCGCAGGGATCACCGACGCCTGCCGGCGCCACGCGGTCGCGGCGTTCGAGGCGGTCGGCGGGCGGGACCTCGCGAGGATCGACTTCCTCGTGGATGCCGATGGTCCATGGTTCCTCGAGGTGAACACCATGCCGGGCATGACCGATCACTCCCTGCTCCCCAAGGCGGCGGCGAGGGTCGGCTGCTCGATGCCGGCGCTCGGCCGCCTGCTCGTCGATCGGGCGCTCGCCCGATCGACTTCGGTTGGCGCAGCGCCGCGTCGAGTCCTCCGCCCGGTCTGATCGGGGCATGGGGCACGCCGTCGAGCGGCGGGTGAAGATCGCGCCACGTGGATGCCGATGACCGGCACCAATGCCCGCGAAGCCCACGAACACCTCCGCGCTCCGCCGTCGGCTCGAAGTCCTCTCGACGTGGTGGAGCGACAAGGTCGCCTCCTGGCTTCCCGAAGGCTCGCCTCGACGGGTCTGGTGCGACCGGACGGGTGGCATCCTCGTGGGACTGGTGGTGATCCTCGCCGGGGCGTGGGGCGTGCCCCGACTCGTGGCTCGTGCGGACCTCATGAGCCGCGAGCAGCCGATGACCGCCGGCGGTCCCACCGTCCGCTTCGCGCATCCCGAGTGGATTCCGGACACCGAGATCGCCCGCCTCGAGGTCGCCGTCCGCAGCGAGTTCGCCGACGCAGGCGTCTTCGACCGCTCGGCGATCGATCGCGCGGCGGCGTCGCTCGAGCAGAGCGGATGGTTCGATCCCGGCGTCGTCGTCCAGCGGGTCGGACGGAGCGAGGTCTGCATCGTCTCGCAGCCTCGGCGCCCCGTGGCGTTCGTGCGGCACGGCGGACGAGACCACCTCATCGACGCGCAGACGCGGATCCTCCCCGTCGCGTGGACCGCCGGCGACGCGCCCTTCGTCGGGGTGGTGATCATCGGCACGACGCAGCCGCCACCGGAGCAGCCCGGGATGCCGTGGAGCGGCACGGCGCTGCGGCAAGGACTCGCGGTGCTCGCCCTGATCTCCGCGAAGCCGTGGTGCCGCGAGGTCTCGGCGATCGACCTCTCCGAGGTGCGCGATGGAGGACCGATCACGCTCCGCACCGTGAAGGGCGGACGCATCGCGTGGGGCTCGGTCGAGCCCTCCGCCGCCGAGGTTCCCCTCGAGACGCGGGTCGCCTACCTCGACCGCCTCCACTCGGTGGTGGGCACGATCGAGCCGCCGCCCGGGCGCGATCTCGACGTGCGACTCGACTACCTCGCCACCACGCCGAGCCGCGCTGGCTCCCAGCCGCTCGCCTCCGCGAAGCGCTGATCGCCCTTCTCCCGCAGACGCGCCCCTCGCGATCGCTCCGCTCGTCATCGCTACTCTCGACATCATGAACCCGAGCCCCCGTCGCGACGAGCCGCCGCCGCGGGGGCTGCTGCTTCTCTCCGCCGCGTGGATCGCCCTCTCGGTGCTCGTCGCGTTCGGAACCCGCCCGCCGCTCCTCCCGCTCGCCGCGACCTACTCGCCCGCCGTGCGGCTCTCGCTCATCGTGCTGCTCGGCGGGATCCTCATCGCCTACCCCCTGCTCCGCCTGACCCAGCCCGTGCCGAGCCGCCCGACGCGCCGGGCGATCCTCGATCTGGCGGTCCTCCTCGGCGCGATCCACGCCTATCTCTGGCCCGTCCGACTCGCGACGCCGTGGTCGCTCGAGCGGACCGCGGCGATCGACACCCTCCTCTGCGGCGCGGCGCTCGCGGCGGTCGGGCTCGTCCTGCTCGGGACGAGGCGCGAGCGTGGTCGAACCTCGTGGATGCTCCTCGTCCTTGCCCTGACCGCCGGTCCGATCGTCGCGGGACCACTGCTCGCGGCGATCGCGGGGTCTTCCTCACTCGGTGATGGCTCGCTCGAGGTTGGCTCGATCGCTCCGGTGCTTCCCTTCGTCGCGCTCGAGCGGCTCGCCTCCTCGACCACCGTCCCGCTCGGCGCGGACGAGTGGAGGCTCGCCCTCGTGCCGGCGATCGCGGGCGTCATCCTGCTGGTGGTCGCGATGGCGATCGCGGTCGGGACGAGTCGAACGCCTCCCCGACCGAGGGCGTCGACGGGGCATGGATAAAGCGACTGCCTGACCGTATCCTCTCGCGTGCGAGCCGTCGGCGATGAGTCGTCCGCTAGGGGTCGGGTCGGCATCGTCGACGTCCCGGTGGTCGGGGCGGGTGCGGCGGTCGCGATCCTGAAGGTTCCTCCGACGCGAGAGGGCGTCTTCGCCGACGCCGCCCCGAGCTTCCCTCGATCCCATCACGTTCCCGAGCGCAGGTGCCACCATGGAAATCCTGACCCCCGACGAGAAGCGACGCCTCGAGGTCGCCCTCCACGAGCTGCACGCCAAGGGTCGTGAGCTCATCACCCGCATCGCGGAGGCGCGGGCGCTCGGGGACCTCCGCGAGAACGCCGAGTACCACGCCGCCCGCGAGGACCAGGCGCAGAACAACGCCCGCATCCGGCAGATCGAGGACCGCCTCGCCAAGGCGCAGGTCACCGACAGCAGCTCGCTCCCCGAGGACATGGTCTTCATCGGGGCGACGGTCCGGCTCCGCGACGTCGAGAACGGCGCCGAGGACCTCTACCGGATCGTCGGCGAGGCGACCGGCGACATGTCGGTCGACTACGTCGAGGTGACGGTCAACAGCCCCCTCGGCTCCTCGCTGATGAGGGCGCGGATCGGGGAGACCGTGCGGGTCGATCTTCCCCGCGGCGAGCGGCGGTTCCTGATCGTCGAGATCGTGACCTGAGCATCGCGCCAGCGACCGCGGCATGAGCCACCTTCCCCTGGCCGTCCTCGCGGTGTCGATCCCGGAGATCCTGGCGCTCGTCGAGTTCGTGGTCCGCATCCTGATGGTGATCGTGGTCCTCGTCCGCAAGGCGAGCCGACCCTCGGTCGCCGCCGGGTGGCTCGTCCTCGTGCTCGCGGTGCCCTTCCTCGGGGCGTTCCTCTACTTCACCGTCGGCGAGACCCGATTCGGTCGCCGGAGGATCGAGCGCCACGCCAAGATCCTGACCCGCATCGACCAGCCGTGGCTGCGGCAGTTCGAGTCGCCGCACGCGGCGATCCCCGAGTCGAGCCCGATCCCGCGGGAGCTCGCGAGCGTCGCGACCAAGGTCGCCTTCGGCGAGCCTCGCGCGGGGCACCGACTCCGCCTCTTCTCGAACTCCGACGAGTCGATCGACGCCATCATCGCGGAGGTCGACCGCGCGACCGATCACTGCCACCTCCTCTTCTACATCTGGCTCGACGACGCGACCGGACGACGGCTCGGCGAGGCGCTCTCGAGCGCCGCCGCGCGGGGCGTCGCCTGCCGGGTGCTCCTTGACGCGGTCGGCTCGAAGCACTTCCTCCGAAGCGAGACCCGCCGCGCGATGCAGGCGGCAGGCGTCGAGGTCGAGGCGGCGCTTCCGGTGAACGTGGTGCGGATGCTGCTCTCGCGGCTCGATCTCCGGAACCATCGGAAGATCGCGGTGATCGACGGTCGCGTCGGCTTCACCGGCAGCCAGAACGTCGCGGACGCCTCCTTCGCCCCGAAGGCGAAGTTCGCGCCGTGGATCGACTGCATGGTGCGGATCGAGGGACCCGCGGTCCGCGCCCTGCAGACGATCTTCGTGATCGACTGGCTGCTCGACGCGGCGCCCTCGCGGGCGGAGCTGCCGGTCGAGCGGGTGCTCTCGATCGAGCCGCCCTGCCATGCCGACGGCGTGGTCGCGCAGGTGATCGCGACGGGTCCGAACTATCACCAGCACGCGGTCACCCAGATCGTGCAGGCGATCGTCCACCTCTCGCGACGAGAGCTCGTGCTCACGACGCCCTACTTCGTGCCCGACGGCGCCACGCTCACGAACCTCGCCGTCGCCGCCCGCCGCGGGGTGGACGTGCGTCTGGTGGTGCCCGCCCGCAACGACTCGAGGCTCGTCGACCTCGCCAGTCGGGCGCTCCGCCGCCCCCTGCTCGAGGCGGGCGTCTCCATCGAGGAGTTCCACGGCGGTCTCCTCCACGCGAAGACGATCGTCGCGGACGGCGAGGTGGGCGTGGTGATGTCGGCGAACCTCGACCTGCGGAGCTACGAGCTCAACTTCGAGTGCGGTCTGCTCGTCTTCGACGAGGGATTCGCGAAGGAGCTGCGGGCGCTCCAGCGGAGCTACCAGGCGAGGTCGACCCCGGCGCCGGTCGATGCCATCGAGGAACGCCCGCTCCACGTGCGGCTCGCGGAGGGACTCGCCTCCGTGATGAGCCCGCTGCTCTAGTCCCGCGGCGGGCGGTCACTCGGCGGCTGGTTCCGCCCGCACGACCTCGAGCACCTGACCCGGGCGAACGTCCTCGATCCGCTGGCGGAGCCCGTCGGGCCAGAGCACCTCGATCGTCAGGGGTCCAGCGCCGGACGGGAGACCGAAGTGCGCCTCGGGGCGAAGGTTCGACTGGAACGGCCCGCCTCCCGAGAGCCATCGCCGCAGGGTGCCGCGGGAGGTCTCGAGCGAGACGACCGCGCCGATGCCGGCGCGGTTCG
>VGXO01000041.1 GCA_016873275.1 Phycisphaerae bacterium | reverse complement strand
AGGAGGGGGAGGCGGGGAAGCGGGACGCGTTGATGGAGGAGCGGCGGGCGGTGCCGGGGGCGCCGGGGGCGAGACGGGTCGGCTCGCGGTCGCCGCGATGCTCGGCGGCGGCGCAGGCGAACTCGCGCGAGGAGGAGGCGGCGGGGGAGCGGGACGCGTTGATGGAGGAGCGGCGGGCGGTGCTGGCGGTGAAGGTTGGCTCGCGGTCGCCGCGACGCTCGGCGGTGGCGGAGGCGAACTTGCGCGAGGAGGGGGAGGCGGGGAAGCGGGACGCATCGCCGGTGGAGCGACTGGAGGTGCTGGCGGTGAAGGTTGGCTCGCGGTCGCCGCGACGCTCGGCGGCGGCGGCGGAGAGCTCGCGTGAGCAGCAGGCGGCGGAGTCGGAGGCGTCGCCGGACGAGTCGCGGGAGGCGTTGGCGGGAGGGGTTTCGGCGTCGGCGAGCTCGTCGGCTCGACCGCGGGCGCGGCGGATGGACTCGGGCGGGGCGCCTTCGGCGTCGCGGGCGGAGTTTCCGGGAGTGCTCGCGGCGGGGATGGTGCGACGGACGCGGGAGACTCACCGCGGGGGTTCGGCGACGCCTCACCGACTGCTCCGCCGAGCGAAGTGATCGCCGGCTTCGAGGCGGTCGGCGGGACCGCCGTTGAAACATCCTCGCTCCGCCTGAACTTCAGGTCCTTGATCCTCGCAGCGAGGTGCAGGGTCGGTTGGTCGTTCAACCGGATCCAGTCGTCGGGTCGGACCTCGCCCGCCCACGCCATCGCCCGGATCTCCCGCGCTCGGTAGGGACCCCGCACCCGACCATCGAGGCTGACGATGTAGTACGCCAACGCTTGGAGCCTAGCCGAAGGGCACTCTTGGGCAAGACGAATCCGTCGAAGATGAGCGGCCTGCGGGGGATCGCGGGGTCCTCCTTAGAATCGTTTGTTTCGACTCACCGCGATGCTCTGGCAACCCGCCCTTCCCGACCGCTACCTCCGCCTCGGCGACGACGAGATCGCCGAGGCGATCTCCATCCGGCGCCGCGAGTTGGGCGACGACCTGCTGATCCTCGGGCACCACTACCAGCAGGACTCGGTGATCCGGCACGCCGACTTGACCGGCGACAGCCTGCGGCTGAGCCGCCTCGCCGCCGAGGAAGCGGGTCGGCGCGGCACGCGGTTCATCGTCTTCTGCGGCGTCCACTTCATGGCGGAGACCGCGGACGTGCTGACCGAGCCGGAGGTCGCGGTGATCCTGCCCGACCTCTCGGCAGGATGCTCGATGGCGGACATGGCGGCGTACGAGGAGGTCGAGGAGGCGTGGACCGCGATCGGGCGGGTGCATGCCTCGGGCGACGAGAAGCGCCGCGTGGTCCCGATCACCTACGTCAACAGCTCCGCGGCGGTGAAGGCGTTCGTCGGCTCGCACGGCGGCGCGTGCTGCACCAGCTCGAACGCGGAGACGGTGCTTCGCTGGGCGCTCGCGGGCGGCGAGGCGCCGCTCGAGCCGGGCGAGCGCGTGCAGGTCATCTTCCTGCCCGACCAGCACCTTGGTCGAAACACCGCGCGACGCCTCGGCTTCGCGAGCGAGATCGACGCGGCACGAGGCGATGGACCATCGCGGATGGCGCTCTGGAGTCCCAAGCGCGAGCTCGGGGGACTCGACGATGCGACGATCCGCGAGGTGGACGTGCTGCTCTGGGCGGGACACTGCAGCGTCCACAAGCTCTTCCGACCGGAGCATGTCGAGGAGGTCCGTGCCCGACGGGACGGCACCATCGTCCTCGTCCATCCGGAGTGCCGGCAGGAGGTGGTCGAGCAGGCGGACCGCGTGGGCTCGACCGAGTTCATCATCGGGGAGATCGAGCGGGCGCCGCGGGGCTCGCGCTGGGCGGTCGGCACCGAGGTGCACCTCGTGCATCGGCTCGCTCGGAGCGCCGCGGCGCGGGGCGTCGAGGTCCGCATCCTCAGCGACTGCCAGTGCCTCTGCACGACGATGTACCGGATCGATCCGCCGCACCTGCTGTGGGTGCTCGACCATCTCGCGGAGGGCCGCGTCGTGAACCGGATCGTCGTGCATCCCGAGGCGCGGCGCCATGCCAGGGTGGCGCTCGAACGCATGCTCTCCCTCGTGGAACGACCGCTCGCCGCGGCGGCGGTGGACTGACTCGATGACGACTCCAGCGACTGCGAAGGACCGCCCGGCGATCAGACCCGCCGCCTCGCGGCGCTGGCGGCGCCTGCTCCTCTCGCTCGGCGTGGCGGTCGCGCTCCTCGCGACGCTCGTCGCGGCGCTTCCGTGGATCGCGACCCCGCTCGTCCGCAGCCGGATCGAGGAGGCGGTGCGCCGCGAGCTTGATCCAAGCGTCGCGGTGTCCGCCACGGCGACGCTGTCGTGGTCGGGACCGATCGGAGCGACGGTGCAGGCGTCGCGGGGCGACGCGGAGCGGCTGGTGTTCGGCGTGGAGACCCCGCGGGGGCTCACGTCGTGGATCGGCGTGGCGTTCGGCGACCCGCTCGGCGAGGTGCCGCTGGTGGTCTCGATCCGCGGCGCGATCCGCGGCGACGGCGCGATCGCATCGTGGCTCGTCGAGCGCCAGCCGACGGCGACGACTGGCGGCTCGGGATCCGTCGAGCCCGAGGACTCCTTCCGATTCCCCGATGGGCTCTCGATTGCGCTGACCGGCGACGTGGACCTCGCGGTCGAGGATCCCTCGCGTGGGGTGGACGTCGCCGTCCGGAGCGAGCGTCTCGAGTTCATGGCGTCGAGGTCGACCGGCGTGCAGGCGACCGCGACCGGATCAGTCGGTCGGGTGGCGGACTCGCGGTCGCTGCCCGGTCGTTTCTCGCTGGAGACCTCCGCGAAGGGGCTCTTCGCCGCGGATGGTCTCCTCGCGATTCCCGCGACCGACGCGGTGATCGCGCTCTCCGCGTCGAACCTGGGACTCGCAGGGGACGGTCGCTCGATCGCCATCGATGCCCTGGAGTCCTCGGTGAGGATGGATCGGGCGAAGGGCGCGACGCTCGCCGCGACGGCACGCGGGCGGGTGGACGAGACCGCGACGTCGGTCGTGGCGGACCTCTGGTGGCGCGACCCCTTCTCGGCCGAGGGAGCGCTCCGCTTCGATCCGAGCGATGTTGGTGGTCAAGCGAGGGCGGAGGGGATTCCGATCGGTCTTGCCTCGACGCTGCTCCCCGAGCGGATCGCGCCCCTGGTTCGGCAGTTCGGCGAGGTCTGGTCGGTCGAGCTGCTGGTTCCGGAGGGCTCGGACGAGAAGGTCGCGCTCGCCGCGAGGACCGATCGGCTCGCGGTGGACGCGTCGGCGATGGTCGACCGCGGCGACGGGTCGCTGCGGTCCGGCGAGGTGCGGGTCGAGGGCTCCGCCGAGGTCGCGAGCCTCGCGGCGCTCCTGCCGGGCGGCGACTCGACGAGCGAGCGGCGGCTCTCGGGGTCGGTCGCCTTCGGTGCGGAGGCGTCTGGGCTCGCGATCCCCGCCGCGGGCGAGTGGACGATGACGCAGGGCGCGGTCCTGATCCGAGACGTCCGGCCGCTGGCGCCCCTCTCTCCCGTCCCGGTCGAGCTCGACTCGGAGACCCGCGTGAGCGCGGTCGCGAGCGCCGTGCGTTGGACGCCCGGCTCGTCGATCGATCGGATCGAGGCGCGAGGCGGGCTTCGGGTGACCACCAAGGGGCGCGTTCGAGCAGTCGATCGACCGCCGGTCGAGTTCGGCGGCGCGGAGATCGAGTGGTTCGCCGAGCCGCTTGGTCGCGCCCTCTCGCTGCGCGGCAGCGCCGAGGTGGCGGGCGGTCGCCTGAGCTTCGAGGAGCGGCTCGACGGGCTCTGGACCGGCGACCGCTGGCTCGCCGCGACCGAGCTGCGTCCCCACGGCGGCTTCTCCGTCGAGTCGATCGACGCCGCGGTCATCTCGGCGTGGCTGCCCAAGGATCTCGCGGATGCCGTGATCGCGCAGGGGCTCGGTCTCGTCTCGGCGCAGGTGCTCACCCGCGTCGAGGGCGATCGCCTCGAGGGCGCCGTCAGCGCGAGCGCGGAGGGACTCTCGCTCCGCGTGCCGGTCTCCCTCGATGCCCAGCGCCTCGCGGTGGGACCGACGAGCCTCGACGCGACGATCCGTCCCGAGGCGATCGCGGCGATCTCGGGCGAGGGCGGCGGCTCGCTGCTGCCGGAGCCGACGCCGCTCTCCGCGAAGCTCGATCCGATCGTGCTGCCGGTCGCGACGCTCCGCGGGGAGCTCGGGAAGCGCCCGGCGATCGCGGGCGAGGTCTCGCTGCCCAGGATCGCGCCGACCATCGCCGGACTCGCTCCGGGCGCGTCGCTCTGGCTGCAGGACGCGGTCATCGGCCTGCAGTGGCCGGCGGACTCCTCGAGCCTCGACGTGCGGGTGGGCGCGACGCTCCGCGGGCGCGCGCCGGGCCTGCCGGAGGGAGCCCTCGCCCGGATCTCCGCCGAGTCCGCGATCGATCCTTCCGGCGAGTCGCTCGCGCTCCGCGGACGGCTCGCGGTGGAGGGTGGACGGCTCGAGCCGATCGCCCGCGTCGTGCTCGCCGAGCCGCCCGCGTGGCTCTCCGATCCCGCCGTCGTCGAGTGGCTCGCCGGCGAGTCGGGTGTCTCGGCGCCGTTCTCGCTGACCGCCGGCGACCTCGGCGTCGACCTGACCTTGACCTCGCCGGCGGCGACCGTGCGGGCGCAGGTCGCCCGCAGCGCGGCGGGCGAACTCGCCGCGACCGGCCTCCGCGTCGAGTCCACGGTGCCGGTGGCGGTCGCGCGAGCGATCGTCGGAGGGAAGGATGACTCGACGGTTCGGTTGGCGTCGGCGGTCCGCCTCGACCTCGCGAGCGACCGCGTCGCGTGGTCGTCGGCGGGAAGGCTCGAGACGAGCGGGGTGACCGCCTCGACGAGCGAGATCGACCTGACGCTCGTCGGACCTCCGGACCAGCGGACCCGCGTCGCCGCGATCGAGGCGAGCGTCGCGCCGCGGGCGGAGGGCGGATACGCGATCCGGTTCGGACCGCGCGGGGCGGCGCCGGCGGGGACCGCGAGCGCGAGCTTCGAGGGCGTGCTGCGCCTCGCCGCAAGCCCGGCGGATCCGCCGTGGCTCCTTGACGGACGCGCCACGCTCGCCGACTGGCCCACCGCGACGAGCGCGGTGCTCCTCGACGACGACGGGCTCCTCGAGGTCGCGCTCGGACCGAAGGCATCCTTCGACGCCGCGGCGCGTGGCTTCGGGGGCGATCGAGGTTCGGTCTCCCTGCGCATGCAGTCCGACCATGGTCGCCTCGACCTGCCGGAGCTCGCCTTCTCCGGCACGACGGCGAGCGTGCCCGCCGAGCGCCCGATGACGGCGTCGCTGCGGCTGACGGACGCCCTGCGGCGGCGGCTCCTCGCCAAGATCAATCCCGTCTTCGCGGACGTCTCGACCTCGCAGCGGGACGTGCAGCTGCGGTTCTCCGCGGCGGCGCTTCCCATCGACGGCGATCGCTCGCGGCTCGACGCGGACCTCCGGCTCGAGGTCGGCGAGGTCCGCTTCACGCCGGGCGACCTGATCTCGCTGCCGCTGAAGCTCGCGGGGGACGCCGCGGCACAGGGCTTCGACGGGCTCATCACGCCCCTCGTCGTGACCGTCCGCAAGGGACAGCTCGCCTACGACGGCTTCGACGTGAACTTCGTCCGCCAAGGCAGCGGGTGGAAGAACACCCTGCGGTTCGCGGGTCGGATCGACCTCACCCGCACGCCCCCCTACGCCGAGGCGATCACCACCGTCTATCCGGGCACGTCCATCGCGAAGTACTCCGCGGACCTGCGTCGACTCCCGCCGCAGGCGCTCGAGGCGCTCTCCGTGCCGGTGACCTTCTATGGACCGCTCGGCGACGGGGCGTCGCTCCAGTTCCGGATCGACCTTGACCTCGAGGACGTGCTGAAGCGGAGCGTGGAGGTCGGGATCCCCATCCTGCTCGACTCGCTGCTGAAGCCGCGGTAGGCGGGGGAGTCCCGGTGGTCGCGATACACTCCGCCGCCGCGGGCGCAGCGAGCCCTCGCGTGACCTGCCCATGAAGATCGTCATCTGCGGTGCTGGCGAGGTCGGGACGTACGTGGCGGAGGTCCTCGACCGCCGGGGCGAGTCGGTGACCGTGGTGGACCAGCGTCCCGAGCGGCTCCGGTCGCTCGAGGAGTCCCTCGACGTGCGGACCCTCGAGGGGAACTGCGGTCGGGCGGACGTGCTCGCCGAGGCGGGCTGCAAGACCGCGGGTCTCGTGGTCCTCGCGACCGACAACGACGAGGTGAACCTCCTCGCCGCGGTGGTCGCCAAGCGGATGGGGGCGCAGCAGGTCGTCGCCCGCGTGCATGACTTCGGCTACCTCGAGCAGGATCACCTCGACTACTGCGAGGCGCTCGGCATCGACCAGCTGATCTGCCCCGAGTACTCGACGGCGATCGCGGTCGCCCAGACCCTGCGCAATCCCGCCGCGACGGCGGTCGAGAGCTTCGCCCGCGGTCAGGTGCAGATGGAGCAGTTCGAGGTCGATGCCGCCGCGTCCGCGGTCGGCAAGAAGCTCTCCGATCTGCCCTTGCCCAAGGGCGTGCGCCTCGCGGCGGTCCAGCGCCAGGGTCGGTCGTTCATTCCCGATGGGGCGACGGAGATCCTCGCGGGCGACTCGGTCTTCCTCGTCTCGGGCGCCGACTCCCTCGACCAGGCGCGGCGTCTCTTCCGCGCGGGCGATGCCCGCCGCCGCCGCGTGGTGGTGATGGGCGGCAACCGCATGGCGGCATGGGTCTGCCGGCTCCTCGAGGGGAGCGGCTTCTCGATCCGCCTCTTCGAGCGCGACCGCGTCCGCGCCGAGCGCCTCGCGGTGGAGCTCGAGACGGTGACGGTGCTCAACGCCGACCCGATCGACGCCGCGGTCTTCAACGAGGAGCGGATCGGCGACGCGGACGACTTCGTCGCGATGGTGGACGACGACGAGGACAACATCATCGGCGGCGTCCTCGCGCGGAGCCGCGGGGTAAGCCGCGTGGTCGCCCTCGTGCAGCGGGCGGACTACCTCGACGTCCTCTACGACATCGGGGTCGATCGCGCGTTCAGCCCGAAGCTGGTCGCGGCGCGGCAGATCGAGGAGCTCCTCGACCGGAGCCCCATGCGCACGCTCGCGAACCTCGCCCGAGGGCAGCTCGACCTCTTCCGGGTGACCGCCTCGGCGGGCGGGCGGGCGGTGGGCGTGCGGCTGCGCACGGTGAAGCTCACGCCGCACTGGTCGCTGATCGCGGTGCAGCGGGGCGACGAGACGATCGTTCCCGGCGCCGAGGACGTGGTCGAGCCGGGCGACGTGGTGCTGGTGCTGGGTCCGCACGGTCGCGGCGAGGAGATCGCCGAGATCCTCGGCGCGTCGTGACGGACGGAGGACCGACCCGTTGAACTTCAGCCTCGTCGTCACGGAACTCGCGCGGCTGCTGCTCCTGCTCGCGGGTCTCCTCGCCGTCGTCGCGTGCTACGGCGTGGTCGACGTCCTGTCGGCGGACGTCCGCGGCGATTGGATCGCGCCCGCGGCGCTGGGGATCTCCTCGGGCGTGGCGGTCGTGGTGGGATCGATCATGCGCTGGTCGGCCCGCCGCGCCCGGCGGCGGCATGGCGGCGGACCGGGGCATCTCGGTCGACGCGAGGCGATCCTCCTCGTCGCCGGCTCCTGGGTCCTCGGAAGCGTGCTCGCGGCGCTTCCCTACTGGATCTGGGGCGTCTGGATCGGCGAGCCGGGCGCGCGGAGCGGATTCCAGAGCCCGGTGCGCTGCCTCTTCGAGTCGATCAGCGGGCTGACCACCACCGGCGCCTCGGTCGTCGCGGACGTCGAGGCGCTTCCGCCGGCGATCCTCCTCTGGCGCTCGACGACGCAGTGGGTGGGAGGACTCGGGATCGTCCTCCTCTTCGTCGCGGTGCTGCCCTCGCTCGGCGTCGGCGGCAAGCGGATGTTCCTCGCCGAGAGCACGGGACCGTCGCCGGAAGGGCTGCGACCGCACGTCCGCTCCACCGCGCGGGTGCTGTGGGGGTTCTACCTCGCGCTCACCGTGGCGCAGGTGCTGCTCCTGATGGCGTTCGGACTCGGCGTCTTCGACGCGGTGAACCACGCCTTCGCGACCGTCTCGACCGGCGGCTTCAGCACCCGCAACGCGAGCATCGCCGCGTTCGACTCCCTCGGGGTCGAGGCGGTGATCGTCCTCTTCATGCTGCTCGGCGGCGTGAACTTCGCGATCTACGACCGGCTCGTGAAGGGACGGTTCGACCTGTGCTGGAAGGACACCGAGCTTCGGCTCTACCTCGGCATCCTTGCGGCGGCGTCGCTCGTGGTCGCCGCCTCGCTCGTCCTCGAGCGGTCGTCGATCACCACCGTGGCGCGGACCGAGGTGGCGACGACGGTGCCCGCGTCGCTGCGGGCGTCGATCTTCACCGTCGTCTCGATCATGACCACCACCGGCTTCTCTACCGCCGACTTCGATTACTTCCCGGTGCCCGCGGTCGCGGTGGTCCTCGTCCTGATGTTCATCGGAGGCTGCGCGGGCTCGACCGCCGGCGGAGTCAAGGTGATCCGCGCCTGGATCGGCGCGCGGCAGCTCGCCGGCGAGGTGGAGCGCGAGTACCGACCCTCGGTCGTGCGTCCGATCCGCCTGGGTCGACGCCTCGTCGATCCGGCGACGGTCTCCTCGTCGATCGTCCTGCTGCTCGCGGCGATGATCGCGATCCTCCTCGGCTCCTTCGCGGTGGTGGTGTTCGAGTCGGGACGAGGACTCGGCGGAGGCACCGCCTTCAGCGCGGCGCTCTCCTGCCTCGGGAACGTCGGACCCGGTCTCGGCGAGGTCGGCGCGGTCGAGCCCTACGCGGTGCTCGGCGACCGCTCGCTCGTGGTGCTCTCGCTCCTGATGCTGCTCGGGCGCCTCGAGTTCTTCGCGGTGCTCGCGATCTTCACCCGCAGCTTCTGGAGCCGCGGCTGACCCCGTTGGTCGATCCGGTCGGTCGTGACCAGCGATTACGTCGAGCCCGACCTCGGCGAAGTTCGAGCGCGACGCCGCCGGCTTGACGTCGCGTCGAAGCGGGCGCGGATGCGGAGTTCACGAGCGGCTTGAGGAGGCCGATCGCTGCTGGCTGCGGCGCTCGCGGTGCAGTCGGTCCTCTCGCTCGGCGCGATGGCGTGGATCCTGCGCCGCGTCAGCCGCCCCTATCTCGCCGAGGTCCTGCGGCGCCGGCGGGAGGGCGTTCGGGCCTTGCGGAGCGCCGCGAGCTCCTCGACGAGCGGCTTCCAGTAGGCGCGGTCGAGAGCCCGCTCGGCGAGCTCCTCGGCGAGGAGCGCGGACTCCGCCGCATCGAGATCCCCCGCGACCGCGGCGGCGACGGCGGCGCGTCGGGTGGTCCATCGCTTCGCGACGCGGGGGTGCCCTGCCGCGACCTCCGCGAGGAGCGAGGGGGTGCGCATCTGCGCGAGCCAGAACCGGACCTGAGGCGCCGAGGCGGCGTTGCGATGCTGGAAGTAGTGCGCCTCGACGAGGCGGCGAATCATCGGCCAGTCCTTGTCCCGCTGCGTCTTCTTGGCCTCGACGAGGTCCGGCAGCGACATCAGGTCGCACCGCACGCCATCGGGCAGCTCGATCGTGGTGCGTCGTCGCCAGAGCGTCTCGAACGGCGCAACGCCCCGCATGGTCGACATCACGTCGACCCGCATGCGGCGTGCCTCCGGGTGGCGGCAGCGGAAGTGCACCGCGTGGCCGCGCCGCAGGTGCCGCAGGCCCAGCGGCGGCACCGCGATCTCGTCGGCGCGGAGTTCCTCGAGCGCCCCTCGCAGCCGCGCGAGGTTCGCCGCATCGGCGACGATCGCGAGGTCGGTGTCGCGGCTAAACTCGACCCCGCCGTACAACACGCACGCCTGACCGCCCATCAGCAGCGCGCGGACGCGGTGCTCGCGCATCGAAGAAAGGACTTTGCGTATCGGGTTCGGGATCAAGGGACCCTCCGAGCGCAAGGTAGACCTGCCAGAGCCGCTCGCTCTCGCGCCAGCGCTGACGTGGCGTCAGGCGATACCACGCCGCCCACTCCGGGCCGGCGACCTCCTCTGGCCGGATGGGGCGTGGTCGAGGCATGGTTCACCCGTCGTTCACCCGGCGATCTGCGGGACCCGATGCGTCGGGCGCCGCCCCGTCACATCGGCTTCTCGCCGACGGTCTGGTCGTAGACCTCGAGAAGCTTGGTCTTGTCGAAGATCAGCTCCTGACGCGAGAGCCCGGTGACCTCGTAGTGCGGCGTCAGCTCGATCGCGTCGCAGGGGCACGCCTCCTCGCACATCCCGCAGTAGATGCAGCGAAGCTCGTCGATGTCGAACTGCTTGGGGTACTTCTCGCGGTCGTCCCACGGGCTCGCCTCGGCGACGATGTGGATGCAGTTCGCCGGGCAGGCGGTCGCGCACATGAAGCACGCGACGCAGCGGACGCGTCCATCCTCGTCGCGGTTGAGCCGGTGCACCCCGCGGAAGGTGGGGCGGTACTGACCGCCCTCCTCGACCGGACGGTCGTCCCGCTTCTGCTCGGGGTACTGGACGACCCAGAGGGTGTCCTTGTTGGAGCCGTTGCGGCCCACGTTCTGGAACGCATGCCGCAGGGTGGTGCCGAGCCCCTTGAAGACGTTCAGGACGAAGAGGCTCTCGGTGCGGTCGAGGCGCTTGAACGAGACGTCGACGATGTCGCGGTCGGGGATCGGCATGGGGCGGATGGTAGGGGCGGAGGGCGGGAAGGGGATCGCGCCCGAGCCGGCCGATCGATCGACGGGACGTTCCTTCGATCGTGCCCTCCCGCGACCCGCCGACCGCGACCCGCTACCTTCCTCCGATGCTCGGTCTCCGCCCGACGGGTCCCTCCGGTGCCGACGACGCTCGCCAGTCGGAGGAGGTCCGCATTGGCTACCGCATGCTCGGGCTCGGCTTCCAGGTGGTGAGCGAGGTCGGCGCGGGACTGCTGCTTGGCTGGCTGATCGATTGGGCGACCGGCTGGAAGTGGTCGATCGCGGTGGGGGGAGCGATCGGGATCGTGGTGGGACTGACCACGCTGGTGCGGTCGGCGTGGAAGCTCAACGCGGGACTCGAGGCGAGGGACGCTCCGTCCCGGCGACCGGGCGGTCCGTCGTCGAGGGGGTCACGACCATGACCGCTCCCGAGAGCGGGCGCGGCACGACTGCCGCCGAACGCGAGCCGCGCTTCGCGGTCCGCACCGCGTCGATCCTGCTTCCGGTCCTCGGGGTCGCCGGGGCGTCGGTCGCGGTCGCCGCGTGGCTCGGCGGACGACTCGCCGACTCGGCGGGAGCCGCGGCGCTCGGCGGCGTGGTCTCGGCGGCGACGGCGCTCCTCGGCGTGGCGATCCTGCGTCCGTCGGTCGAGCGTCCGGCGAGCGACTGGATGACCGCCTGGCTCGCCGCGACCGTCGCGCGGTTCCTGTTGACGCCGCTCCTTGCGGTCTCGCTATACTCCGCCCTCCCGCTGCCGGGAAAGCCGTTTCTTCTGGCGGTGGCGGGGACCTATCTCGCCTGTCTCGCGGTCGAGACCGCGTGGTTGGCGAGGTCGGTCGGAAGCGCCCTGAACCACTCCGCGCCGCGACGCGGGACCACCCTCCCGCCCGGCGATCGTTCCTGATCGATCTCCCGCCCCTCAGCCGACCTGTCCCGCATGGCCGACCCGATGCTGCTCCTCGCCGCCGGAGGGAAGTTCAACCCGCTCGGTCACGTGCTCGACCAGCCGGTGCCGCTGACCAGCGGCGCGGTGAAGTTCAGCCTCGTGATGATCTGCCTCGGCGCGGTGATCGCGTTCCTGATGCTGACCCATGCCGCCAAGCGGATCGCGATCGGTCCCGACTCGCAGGGCACCGAGCGGTGGGTCACCAAGGGAAGGCTCGCGCAGCTGATCGAGGCGATCGTCGTCTACCTCCGGAACGAGATGCTCGTTCCGGTCATGGGCGAGCGGCTCACGAAGCGGTATCTCGGCTTCCTGCTCTCGCTCTTCTTCTTCATCCTCGTGCTCAACCTGCTCGGGCTCGTCCCGCTGATGGACCTCCAGCACGTGGTGACGCGGAACGCGGCGGAGCAGGAGGCGTGGGTGTTCTTCGGGGGCACCGCGACCGCGAGCCTCGCGGTGACCGGCGCGCTCGCCCTCATCTCCTTCGTGGTGATCCAGATCCACTCGATCCGCGAGCTCGGCGTGGGCGGCTGGCTCGAGCACCTCTGCGGCGGACCGGACATCGTCCACGGCCCCAAGTTGCTCTGGCTCGTCATCCCGGTCATCTTCGTGGTCGAGTTCCTCGGGCTGTTCATCAAGCCCGCGGCGCTCGCCATCCGCCTCTTCGCCAACATGGTCGGCGGTCACACGCTCATGGCGACGCTGCTCGGCTTCGGCGGACTTGCCCTCGGGAGCGGTCTCGCGGCGCCAGCGGTCGGCGGCATCGCCGTGGTTTCCGGTCTCTTTGCCCTCATGATCGGCGTGCTCGAGATCTTCGTGTCGTTCCTTCAGGCGTTCATCTTCATGTTCCTCACCGCGGTCTTCATCAGCGTGATGAGCCACGAGGAGCATGAGCACGAGCACGACGACCAGCACGCCCACCAGCACGCCCTTGAGGCCTCGGCCCATCACTGACCCCGCGGCGAAGCGGACTTCGCCCATTCGTTTCCGATTAGAGTCTCCCTCGGCGCCGGCGGCGGCCTGCGTCGGGAATGCAACGAAACTCACCGCCGTGACCGTCGCCCCCGGATCATCCGGACCCTTGGAGCGGACCTGACATGAAGAACCTGCTGACCCTCTCGTTCCTCGCCTTCGTCGCCACCGCGGTCGCCGCCGCGGACCCCGCGCTCGCCCAGGAGACCGCCGTCGCCGCCCGCGTCAACACGATGCAGGGCCTCGGTGCCGGTCTCGCGGCCGGTCTCGCCGTGCTTGGCGCCGGTCTCGGCATCGGTCGCATCGGCGGCAGCGCGGTCGAGTCGATCGCCCGCCAGCCCGAGATGGCCGGCAAGATCTTCATCAACATGCTCCTGGCCGCGGCGCTCGTCGAGGGCGTGGCGCTCTTCGCCGTCGTCGTGGGTCTGCTCGGGTTCAGCAGCTGATCCCGTCGGCACCCGCCCTCACGGAGCGTCCCATGACTTCGCTCGTCCTCCTCGCCGCCGGCGACGGCGCTGGTCCGATCCCCTCGTCCGGCGCCGACGTCCTCACGGCGATCACGACGCTGGTGGTGTCGCTGCTCCTCTTCTCGCTGCTCGCGATCAAGGTCTGGCCGCCGATCGTGAAGGCGCTCGACGCCCGCAACGAGAAGATCCTCGGCGAGATCCGTGCCGCCGAGGAGGCGGGTCGGAGGGCGAAGGCGGCGATGGAGGCGCACGCCGCCGAGCTCGTCAAGGCCCGCGAGGAGGCGGCGAGGATGATCGCCGACGCCCGCGAGCAGGCCCGCCGCGCCGCGGAGGAGCTCAAGAACCGCAACGCCGCCGAGCTCTCCGCCATGATCGCGAAGGCGACCGCCGACATCGAGGCGGCGAAGCGGCGGGCGGTGGGCGAGCTGCACCAGCAGGCGGCGGGACTCGCGACCGCGGTCGCGAGCCGCATCCTCGGTCGCGAGATCAACGCCAAGGACCAGCAGCGGCTCGTCGAGGAGACCCTCGCCGAGACCAAGTCCTCCCGCCTCAACTGACCGCCACCTCCGTCCGCCGACTCCAGACCCGCTCGACCCATGACCGCCGTCCCCGACGAAGCCGCCGAGGTCTACGCCCGAAGCCTGCTCGAGCTTGCCAAGCAGGCGGGCGGCGCCGCCAAGGCGTCGGAGGTCGGGGAGGAGCTCGCGGCGATCGACTCGATCATCCGCGAGATGCCCTCCTTCGCGGAGCTCCTTCGCTCGCCGCGGGTGGATCGCGACCGCCGCGGCGAGATGCTCCGCACGGTGCTCTCGGGACGGGTCAGCGACCTCGTGCTCCGCACGGTGCTCGTCATGAACCGGCGGGGTCGCAGCGGCGAGGTGGCGCACCTCGCCGCGGCGTACCGCGAGCTCCTCGACGCGGACGCCGGTCGGGTGCGGGTGACGGTGTTCTCGCCGCCGGGACCTCCGCCCGCGGAGCCGCTGCTCGCGATGATCCGCGGGCGCGTGAAGGAGGTCCTTGGACGGGAGGCGGTGATCGAGACCAAGCTCGACCCGGCGATGATCGGAGGGCTGAAGCTTCGGATCGGCGACCGCCTCGTCGATGGCTCCGTCGCGACGCAGCTCCGCCGGCTCGAGCAGTCGCTCCTCTCCGACGGCACCGCCGCGGTCCGGAGCCAGTTCCAGAAGTACCTCGACGAGGTCACCTGATCCCAGCGGCGACCTGCGCGAGGCATCCAGCGATCGATCGAACGGCGGGACCTTCCGCCGAGGAGAAGACAGCGTGAAGATCAAGACCGACGAGATCACCAGCGTCATCAAGCGCGAGATCGAGAAGTTCGGCAGCGAGCTGGAGGTCTCCGAGATCGGCCAGGTCATCGAGGTCGGCGACGGCATCGCCCGCGTGTATGGCCTCGGCAAGGTGATGGCGGGCGAGCTCGTCGAGTTCGACGGCGAGGACGGGGTGGTGACCGGACAGGTCATGAACCTCGAGACCGACACCGTCGGCTGCGTGCTCTTCGGAAGCGACCGCGGCATCCGCGAGGGCGCCGCCGTCCGCAGCACTGGTCGCCTGCTCGAGGTGCCGGTCGGCGAGGAGATGCTCGGTCGCGTGGTCGATCCGCTCGGGCGCCCGATCGACGGCGGTCCGGCGATCACCACCCGCCAGACCCGCAAGGTCGACATCGTCGCCCCCGGCATCGCGGCGCGGCAGCCGGTGAAGGAGCCGCTCCAGTTCGGCATCAAGGCGGTCGACTCGATGATCCCCGTCGGTCGCGGGCAGCGCGAGCTCGTCATCGGCGACCGCAAGACCGGCAAGACCGCGGTCTGCCTCGACGCGATCATCAACCAGAAGCAGTACTGGGGAACCCCCGACGCGGTGGTCTGCATCTACGTGGCGGTCGGCCAGAAGGAATCCACGGTCTCCTCGGTGGTCGAGTCGCTGCGGGCCCGCGGCGCGATGGACTACACCATCGTGGTCAGCGCGTCCTCCTCGGCGTCGGCGCCGATGCAGTACATCGCCCCCTACGCGGGCACCGCGATGGGCGAGCACTTCATGTGGCAGGGGAAGGACGGGAAGACCCCCAAGCACGTCCTCTGCGTCTACGACGACCTCTCCAAGCAGGCGGTGGCGTACCGGCAGCTGTCGCTCCTCCTCCGCCGCCCGCCCGGACGCGAGGCGTATCCCGGCGACGTCTTCTACCTGCACAGCCGCCTGCTCGAGCGGGCGACCAAGCTCTCCGACGCGAACGGCGGCGGATCGCTCACGGCGCTTCCGATCATCGAGACGCAGGAAGGCGACGTGTCGGCGTACATCCCGACGAACGTGATCTCGATCACCGACGGGCAGATCTACCTGCAGCCCGAGCTCTTCGCGGCGGGCGTGCGCCCCGCGATCAACGTCGGCATCTCGGTGAGCCGCGTGGGCGGCAACGCCCAGATCAAGGCGATGAAGGAGGTCGCGGGCTCGCTGCGGCTCGACCTCGCGGCGTACCGCGAGCTCGAGGCGTTCGCCCAGCTCGGCACCGAGCTCGACGCGGCGACCCAGCGGCAGCTCGACCGCGGTGCCCGCATGGTCGAGCTCCTCAAGCAGGGGCAGTACCAGCCCTTCGACGTCATCGACCAGTGCCTCTCGATCTTCGCGGGCGGCAAGGGACTGCTCGACGACCTGCCGTCGAGGAGCGTGCACGAGTTCGAGAAGGGCCTCCTCGAGTTCTTCCGCGGGCCGAAGTCCGACCTGCGGGCGACCCTCGCCCAGAAGAAGTCGTTCAAGGGCATGGAGGACCAGTTCCTCGCCGCGATGAAGGACTTCAAGGCGACTTGGAACGCCACCCACCAGAAGCCCGCCGCCAAGAAGTGACCGCGGCGTCCGACCGATCGTGAACCCCTCCATCGCCCCGCCCCGCGGGGCGATGGTGCTTTCGGGGCGTCGACTCATCGGGCGGGTCGTCGACTCATCGGGCGGGTCGTCGACTCATCGGGCGGGGCGTCGACTCATCGGGCGGGTCGTCGACTCATCGGGCGCGTCGTCGACTCATCGGGCGCGTCGTCGACTCATCGGGCGCGTCGTCGAAGGTGATGACCCTGCGCCCGCCATCGCGTCACGCCTCGAACTTCCAAGGATCGCGGAGGTCGTGGTCGATCCGGAGGAGGTCTCGATTGCACGGAGCCTTCCCATGATCGATCCCGTCGCCGCACGCACCTGGATGGACGCCGCCCTCGCCCAGGCAACGAAGAGCTGGAGCGAGGGAGGCATCCCGATCGGCTCGGTCCTCGTCGATGCCGAAGGGCGGATCGTCGCGGCGGGTCACAACGAGCGGGTCCAGTCGGGCGATCCCATCGCGCACGCGGAGATGTCCTGCATCCGCCGTGCCGGTCGGCGGCGCGATTGGCGGAGCCTCACGCTGGTCTCGACCCTCTCGCCCTGCCCGATGTGCTCCGGCACCGCGATCCTCTACAAGATCCCGCGGGTCGTGATCGGCGAGCACCGGACGTTCATGGGCGCCGAGGACTGGATGCGGAGCCAGGGGACGGAGCTCCTCGTCCTCGATGATCCCCGCTGCATCGAGATCATGGAGCGCCTGCAGCGCGAGAAGCCGGACCTGTGGGCCGAGGACATCGGGATCTGACTCGGCGTTCCGCCCCCCAACGACGACGCCCGTCCGCGAGGGGACGGGCGTCGGTCGATGATCCGGTCGATGATTGAGGAGTCGGATCGGGGAACTGGTCGCGTCAGCGACCCCGCCCGCCGCCCGCTCAACCCGCGTCGCCGCCGGCGGCACCTGCGCCGCCATCACCGCCCGCGGAGTTCACGCCCGCCGGGTGATACGCCTGGTTCCGCATGCGATTCCAGTTGGCGACGTTCGGCGAGTTGTACGCGGGGTAGTAGCCGCCCCAGTAGTTGTTCGCCCCGTTCCATCCGCCCGCGGGACCGAAGGCGGAGAAGTTCAGGTGCGTGTTGTCCCAGTAGATCTCCGAGTAGGGATCGGCATAGCCGTTCCAGTAGGAGCCCCCGTAGTAGCCGGTCTGGGATCCGGGCGCCACGCCCTGGCTGAACTGGGTGTTGCCGGTCTGGGATCCGGGCGGCACGCCCTGGCTGAAGACGTAGTTGTAGTCGGTGCCCGTCGAGACGTAGTGCATCTGGTCCCAGCGCTGCTGGAGCTGGCGGAGCGCCTGGTTGCGGGCGACCTCCTGGTCCTGCGCCTGCTTGTCCGCCGCCGCCCGCGCCGAGGCGAGCTGCTCCGCCTGCGCCTTCTTCTGCGCCTCCTGGTAGCCGGGCGCCCACTTCAGGTAGTCGTCCATCTTGTCGTTCTTCGCGAGGAACTGCGTCATCGCGTCGACGGTGGCGAGGTTCGCGTTGAGGCGGTTCCACGCCGTCTGCACCATGGTGGTGGTCGCCTGCACCTCGTTGGCGAGGGTCGAGAGGTCGTCGCTCATCGAGCCGGGCTGGATCGGGTGAAGCTGCTGCTGCTGGAGCGCCGCCTGGTACGCCTGATCGAAGGAGAGCGGCTTCGGGGAGGCGGCGGGCGTGAACGCCTTGAACGCGTCGGTGAGGTTCGCCTGGGCGAGGTACGCCTGCATCTGCGCGATGCGGGACTTGGAGTCGCTCTCGGCGGGGCCGATCGCGTTCGTCATCAGGTTGAGCGAGGCCAGGGTGGACTGCAGGTTGTCGACGGCCGAGCTCGCGCCCGATCCCGCCGGCGCCTGCGGCGGATCGCCGGCATTCAGCGGGGGCTCGGCGATCGCCGGAGCCGCGAGGACGAGCGAGGCAACGAGGAGGAGGGAGGGTCGCATCGTGGATTCCATCGATGAGGCGTGGCGTCGAGGACGGACGCTGAAGGGAGCATGCTAGCGACCACGATCCCCGGGGGGGACGGCGGTCGCTCGACGGAGAATCAAGAGGTCATCGCAGCTCGTCGCCGCCCGAACCATCGCCGGCCGCGGCGGCGCCGACCGCGGAGCCGGACTCCTCGGCGGACTCGCCCGACTCGAGCTCCCGCATCCGCCGCCAATCATCGAGGGTGATGAGCACCTCGCGGGCGACCGAGCCCTTGTGCTCGCCGAGGATCCCGGCGAGTCCCATCTGGTCGATCAGCCGCGAGGAGCGCCCGTAGCCGATCGCGAGGCGCCGCTGGAGGAGCGACACCGATCCGCGACCGCTCTCGATGACGATCTCGACTGCCTTGTCGAAGAGCGGATCCCGCTCGAAGGCGCCGCCGTCGCCGCCCTCGCCCTCGCCGTTGGAGGCGGAGCGGTCGCCGCGGATCGCGACGAGCGTCCGTTCGAAGCTCGGCGCGGCGACCTCCTTGAGGAAGCGGGTGACCTTGCGGGTCTCGGAGTCCGCGACGAGCGTGCCCTGGCAGCGGCGCAGCTCGCTGCCCGAGGGGGTCAGCACCAGCATGTCGCCCTGACCGAGGAGGAGCTCCGCGCCCTTGCTGTCGAGGACGATGCGGCTGTCCATGCCGGAGGCGACCTTGAAGGCGACGCGGCAGGGCATGTTGCTCTTGATGAGCCCGGTCACCACGTTCGCCTGCGGGCGCTGGGTGGCGAGGATCAGGTGGATGCCGACGGCGCGGGCCTTCTGGGCGATCCGCACGATGAAGTGCTCGACCTCCCGCTGGGTCATGATGAGGTCGGCGAGCTCGTCGATGACGAACACCATGTAGGGGAGGCGCTTGGGGATCCGCGCCCGCTCGAGGTCGTTCGCCGGCTGCAGGCGCTCGAAGAGCTCCTGCTCGCCGAGCGAGTTGTACGCCCCGATGTCGCGGACGCCCGCCTCCTTGAGGAGCTCGTAGCGCTCCTCCATCTTGTCGACCGCCCACTCGAGGATCGCCGCGGCGCGACCCATCTCCGTCACCACCGGGCACATCAGGTGGGGGATGTCGGAGAACATGCTCATCTCGACCATCTTGGGGTCGACGAGGATGAGCTTGAGCTCGTCCGGGCGGCGGGTGTAGAGCCAGCCCATGATGATGGTGTTGATGCAGACGCTCTTGCCGCTGCCGGTGGTGCCGGCGATCAGCATGTGCGGCATGCGGGCGAGGTCGAGGACGAGCGGCTCGCCGGAGGCGTCCTTGCCGAGGAACATCGGCAGCGCCATCGCGTCCGCCTGCCCGCCGGACATCAGCTCCTTGAGCCGGACCTTCTCCTTCTGCCGGTTCGGGACCTCGATCCCGACCGTGGTCTTGCCGACCATGTTCGGGATGATGCGGATGTTCTGCGCCTGCAGCGCCCGCGCGACGTCGCTCGCGATCGTCTGCAGCCGCGCGACGCGGGTGCCCGGGGCGAGCTGCACCGAGTAGAGCGTCACCACCGGCCCGCTCTCGATGCCGGTCACCTCCGCGTCGATCTGGAAGGTGCGGAGCGCCGTCTCGAGCACCTGCGCCTGCTCGCGGACGAACGCCTCCATCCGCTGCGAGAAGTTGTCCTCGGGATCGTCGAGCAGGTCGAGACCGGGGAACTGATAGCCCTCGAAGTTCTCCGGGCGAGGAAGGTCCTCCTCGCGTGGCGCCGGCTTCGGACCCGACGCGATCCGCACCGGGAGCTTGGCGATCTTCTCGCGGAGCGCCTCCGCCGACAGCGGCTGGCGGACCGCGGGGGTCTCCTCGGCGACCGCCGCCTCCTCCGAATCCTCTTCGTCGGCGTCCTCGGTCTCGGCGTCGCCGACCGCCTCGTCGGACTCCTCGTCCTCCGCGTCGGCATCCTCGCTCGCCTCGTCCGCGTCGAGCTCCGCCTCCTCCACCGCGTCCTCGGCGTCCTCCGCCGCGACGGCACTCTTGGTCGCCTTCGGCTTCCAGCGGCTCGGCTCCTCGACCTCGGAGGATTCCTCCCCGTCGGACTCACGCTCGTCGGCCGCCTGCCTCGAGGACTTGCCCGCGGCGGCGACGCCACCGCCGGCAAGGGCGAGCCTCGGGCGGAAGCGGGAGAGGTCGGGCAGCGGAAGCTTGAACGACCGAAGCGACTCGGCGCCACGCACGCCGCGCACGGTCATCCTCCAGCCGAGGTTCACGAGGCGCTCGGCGGCGACGAGGGCGCCGATCGCGAGGAGCGCGAGCAGCACCACCGACGCGCCGGCGGCGCCGAAGCGGGGGAGGAGCTCATGGACCATCCAGAGCGGCACCAGCCCGCCCTTCGTGCCCGGGAGCGAGCCGACCTCGGGCATCCAGAGCGCGTGAAGTCCGCCGAGCGCGAGCGCCACCATGGCGGCGCCGACCACGCGAAGGACGGGGTGATCGAGGCGATCGCCCGCCGCGATCGACCAGAGGGCGACGCCGCCGAGGATGAGGAGCACCCATGCGCCGACGCCCAACGAGAGGATCGACCAGTAGGCGAGCCACGCGCCGACCGGTCCGGCGAGGTTGGTCGTCGCCGCCACGGCGCTCCCGACCGCGTGGCTCGGCGGGTCCGCGGGGCTGAACCAAAGGAGGGCGAGGGCGAGGTAGACCCACCCCGCCGCCCCGAGGAGCCAGAGCGTCTTCGGAAGCCAGCCGCGGCTCGCCTCCGGAACACCCCGCCGTGCGTCCTGTCCGCGCGTGGTGCCGCGCCCGCCTGCCCGCCGAGCGCGGGTCGTCTTCGAGTCCGACCGAGCCATCGGCGGTAGATCGGATCGATCTCGCTGGCGAGGTGAGATTCCCCGCCTGCTGCTACCCTCCCCGTCCCATGAAGTTCCAGCTCGTCGATCAGGTCCTCGAGCGCTCCCCCGACCGGGTGGTCGCGGTGAAGGCGGTGACGGCGGCGGAGGAGTACCTCGCCGACCACTTCCCCGGGTTTCCCGTGCTGCCGGGGGTGTTCATGGTCGAGGCGATGGTGCAGGCGGCGCGGCTGATGCTCGCCGACCGAGGTCGACCTCGGATGGTCCTTGGAGGGGTCCGGGCGCTCCGCTACGGAAGCTTCGTCCGACCGGGCGAGTCGCTCCGGGTCGAGGTCACCTTCGACCGCGAGGGCGAGGGCGGCGCGATCCTCGTGCGCGGTCAGGGGACGGTGCAGCGGACCGACGGCACCTCGGACACGGCGGTCTCGGGACGCCTTACAATGCGATCGGTCCGCCCCGTCGAGTGAGTCGGCACAGGCGGTTGACGCAAGCGGTCGCCCTCGCGGGCGCCGCGGAGCCCTTCATGAGCCACACCGAGTCCCCGACGGCGATGGGTCGAGATCAGATCGTCAAGAACGTCCAGGAGGTCCTCGAGGAGGCGCTCGGCGTCGATCCCGAGGAGGTCACCATGGAGGCGACCCTCACGGGCGACCTCAAGGCGGAGTCGATCGACTTCCTCGACATCGTCTTCCGCCTCGAGAAGGCGTTCTCCACCCCGCAGAAGCCCTTCAAGATCGGGCAGGGGGAGCTGTTCTCCGAGAATCTCCTCAACGATCCCGAGCTCGTGAAGGATGGTCGCATCACGCCGAAGGGTCTCGAGGTCCTGCGGAGCAAGATGCCGCACCTCGACTTCGCCGTGATCGAGGGCGACCCGCAGATCTCCCGCCTGCCCGAGCTCTTCACCGTGAAGAGCATCGTCGACTTCGTCGAGCGGAAGCTCGCGGCGTGACCGCCGGCGTCTGCGCCATGGCGGGGCAAGGCTGACATGCGCTGGATGTGGATCGACTCGGTGGTCGAGCACGAGCCGGGGCGTCGCCTCGTCGCGGTGAAGAACTGCTCGCTCGCCGAGGAGCACCTCCACGACCACTTCCCGGCAGGTCCGGAGGGTCCTGCCGATCCGGTCATGCCCGCGAGCCTGCTGCTCGAGGGGATGGCGCAGACCTCGGGGATCCTCGTCGGCTCGCTCGGCGGCTTCCGCGAGAAGGTGGTGCTCGCGAAGATCGTCTCCGCGTCGATCGAGGGCGAGGTCCGCCCGGGGCAGACCGTCCGCTACGACGCGGTGGTCGAGCAGCACGATGCCGCGGGCGCCGCGACCAAGGGCGTGATCGACCGCTGGGACCATCGCCGACCGGGCTGGGTGCGCCTTGGCGCGGTGGAGCTCGTCTTCAGCCACCTCGACCGGAACCGCTCCGGTCAGAAGTTCCCCGAGGAGAACTTCGTCTTCGGCGAGAACTTCCGCACCATCCTGCAGACGACGGGTCTGGATCGGCTCGTCTCGGCGCGGGACTAGCGACGAGCAGGCGCACCGCCCGATAGGGAAAGACCCCGCCGCGGGGAGGCACTCCGCGACGGGGTCGATCCAGAAGATGCGACGCGTTCGACGGGAGCCCTGAAGTCGATCGCGTCCGCGGTGGAGACCAGAACCACCTTCACCGTACGAATCACCGGCGCGGGGACCAGCGAGGACGTCGATGTGGACCGCGTCACGGGTCGACCTGCGAGGGTCCTGCGGATCGCGCGGAGGCGATCGCGGCTCGACCGCCTCCACGTCGCCGCGGACGCGGGGATTCTCGACCGCCGAGCGAAGCCGATTCGATCGGTCTCGCTCCTCGACAAGAGCGGGTCGATCCGCGAAGGTTCCTTGGACGTCGCCGCGCCGCGGCGAGGATCAAGGATCGCCTCGGAAGTCCCGCATGTCCGACCCATCCCACGCGACCGCGCCACCGACGATCGTGGTGGTCGGCGGAGGCTTCGGCGGCATCGAGGTCGTGCGGCGGCTGCTCGGCGCGCCGGTCGACGTCGTGCTGATCGACCGGCAGAACCACTTCCTCTTCCAGCCGCTGCTCTACCAGGTCGCCACCGCGGTCCTCGCGCCGGTCGAGATCGCCTTCCCGATCCGCCGCCTCTTCCGCGATGCCCGCAACGTCTGGGTCTTCCAGGAGACGGTGGTCAAGGTCGACCGCGTCGAGCAGTCGATCCACCTCTCGAGCGGTCGCCGAGCGCGCTACGACGTGCTCGTCCTCGCCGCGGGCGCCTCCACGAGCTACTACGCGCATCCGGAGTGGGCGCGGCACGCCCCCGGGATGAAGTCGATCGAGGACGCCATCGCGATCCGCTCGCGGGTGCTCCGCGCCTTCGAGGACGCCGAGGCCGAGACCGATCCGGAGGCGATGCGGGCGCACCTGACCTTCGTGATCGTCGGCGGCGGTCCGACCGGCGTCGAGCTCGCCGGCGCGATCAAGGAGCTCGCGGTCGACGCGATCTCCCGCGACTTCCGGCGCTTCGACGCGCGGACCGCCCGCGTGGTCCTCGTGCAGGGCGCCGACCGGCTGCTGCCGGGGATGAGCGAGGAGTCCTCCGCGGCGGCGCTCGAGTCGCTTCGGCGGATCGGCGTCGAGGTGCGCCTCGGGGCGCACGTGACGGAGGTCTTCGAGGGCGGAGTCCGGATCGGCGAGGATCGTCTCCTCGCCGACACCGTGGTCTGGGCGGCCGGCGTCGCGGGACACCCGCTCGCCGGGAGCCTCGACGCGCCGCTCGATCCTCACGGTCGCGTGCTCGTCGAGCCGGACTGCTCGGTGCCTGGCTCGCCGAACGTCTTCGTCATCGGCGACATGGCGGCACCGCGGTCGGATCCCGACGGTCGCGCCGTGCCGGGCGTCGCGCCGGCGGCGATCCAGATGGGTCGGATGGTCGGGGAGATCATCGCCGCCGAGGCGAAGGCGCGCCGTGATGGACGCCCGCGGCCGCCACGACCGCGGTTTTGCTATCACGACCGCGGCAGCATGGCGACGATCGGGCGGGCGAAGGCGGTCGCGGACCTCGGAGGTCTGCGGCTTCGCGGTCTCGTCGCGTGGCTCGCGTGGCTCTTCATCCACCTGCTGTTGCTCGTCGGCGTCCGCAACCGGCTGTTCGTGCTGCTCTCGTGGGGGTTCGCCTACTTCAGCTTCTCGAAGAGCTCGCGGACGATCTACGGGAACGTGCCCAGCCGCGTGCGGAGCTCCCTCGGCGCCCGACCGGATGAGGGTCTCGGGACCGCCGCGGATGCGGCGGAAGCGCTTCGTTCACGGCTCTGAGCGGCGATCGGCGTCAGCCATGGCGGCGAGCGTCGCGAGCGCGTCGGCGTCCGCCGGCGTCTTGTCGCGGCGCCACCGCAGGATCCGGGGGAAGCGGACCGCGAGCCCGGATCGATGCCGGGTCGAGCGCTGGACGCCCTCGAAGGCGATCTCGAAGACGAGGCTCGGCTCGACGATCCGCACCGGACCGCGGCGACCGACGATCGTGCGGCGGAGGATCCGGTCGACCTCGACGAGCTCGGCGTCGGAGAGACCGGAGTACGCCTTCGCGACCGGGACGAGCGACTCGCCGTCGCGGAGCGCGAGCGTGTAGTCGGTGAGGAGTCCGGCGCGGCGTCCGTGACCCGCTTGGGCGTGCACGAGCACCGCGTCGATCACCCGGGGATCGACCTTCCACTTCCACCACGAGCCGCGCGGTCGCCCGCCCTCGTAGGGCGCCTCGAGGCGCTTGAGCATGAGCCCCTCGACGCCGCGCTCGCGGGCGCCCCGTCGCAGCAGGTCCGCCTCCGCCCAGTCCAGTGGTCGGAGCCGCTCGGAGAGCCGGATGCTGCCCTTCGCATCGAGCCGAGCCAGCAGCGACTCGAGCGCTGCCCGCCGCTCGCCGAGCGGGCGCGACCGGATGTCCTCTCCGGCGAGTTCGAGGAGGTCGAACGCGACGAATCGCGCCTCGTCCTCGTCGAAGAGCCCCGGCGCGTGGCGCTCGACCCCGAGCCGCCGCTGGAGCGAGGAGAAGGGACGCGGCCGATCGCCCGCCCAGAGGAGCACCTCTCCGTCGAGGACGCAGCCGGGCGGGAGCGTTCGCGCCGCGTCGAGCACCTCTGGAAACGACCCGTCGAGCCGACCCTCGCCGCGGCTCCAGAGGATCGGGTCTCCGCGGCGGATGAGCTGCGCCCGCGCGCCATCCCACTTGGGCTCGACGAGCCAGCGATCGACCGGTCCAAGGTCCGCGCCGCCTCCCTCGAGGAGCGCGTCGTCGCCCGCGGCGACGCGACCACCCGCGATCGCGCCCTCGGGCAGCGCCTGGGCGAGCTGGAACGGGCGCGGGCGGCGGGCGATCTCCGCGGGGTCAAGCGGTCGCGCGAGCGCGAGCCAGCCTTCCTGCGTCGGCTCGAATCCTCCGGCGAGGCGGTCGTCGAGCGTCGCCTCGTCCACCTCGAGCGCCGCGGCGATCGCCCGCACCACGAGACCCCGGGCGACGCCGACTCGAAAGGCGCCGGTGAGGAGCTTGTGGTAGGCGAAGATCGAGGCGCGATCGAGCCGCGACCACTGCGCAAGCACGATCTCGCGTCGCCTCGTCGGCGTCGCGGTCGCGAGCGTCCGGAGCCCGACCTCCACGAGCGCCTCGAGCGGCACGTCCGGCACATCGACCGGCGGATCCGGCACGAGGAGCGCAAGCGTCTCCGCGAGGTCGCCGACGTGGTCGTGGCATGCGGCGACGAGCGCCTCCGAGAGGTTCGCCTCCTCCGCGACCCACGCCCGCAGCTCGCCGACCCTCACCGCGCGGCGGAGGCGGTTGCCAAGCAGGAACCACGCCGCGAGCGCCGCGTCGGGAGGCGCCGCCCCGCGGAGGTGATGGACGAGCCGCTCGACCCGCCGCGAGGAGGAGGTGGTCGCGGCGAGGTCGGTGACGAGCGAGGCGAACGCCCGCACGCTCATGGCTCGACCTCCGCCGAAGGCTCCGCGAGGAGGTCCGCCTCCTCGACGGCGGTCCCGTCGCTCGCGGGCTCCGTGCCCGCGCCTCGCCACGCCGCCTCCTCGTCCTCGCCGAAGCGCGTGGCGAGCGGGCGGGCGTCGAGCCCGCGGGTCCGGAGGTGCGCGGCGAGCGGCTCGACGAAGCCGTGGGTGAGGAGGACGACCTCGCAGCCCGTGGCGGCGATCGCCCGCTCGAGTCCCGGGAAGTCGGCGTGGTCGCTGACCACGAAGCCCTCCTCGAGCCCGCGGCGCCGGCGCACGCCGCGGACGAGCATCCATCCGCTCGCGGCGGCGCGGGAGGCGTCGGGGAAGCCGCGCATCCACGAGCCGCCGATCGCGCTCGGCGGGGCGATCACGAGCGAGCGACCGCGATGGCTCCGGGCGACCTCGCGCGTCGCGGGCAGGAGCTCGGGCAGGCGCACGCCGCACGACCGGTAGACCTCGCACATCGGGCGGATCGCGCCGTGGACGAGGATCGGCCCATCATCCTCCGCGAGGGAGGCGAGGATCCGCTGCGCCTTGCCGAGCGAGTACGCCGCGATCACCGCGTCGCGTCCCTCCTCCCGGCAGCGGCGGCGCCATGCCCGGAGCCGTGCGATCTCCCGCGACGGATCGCCCCATCGATAGACCGGCAGCCCGAAGGTGCACTCGCTGACGAAGACGTGGCAGCGCACCGGCTCGAACGAACGCGTGGTCGGATCCGGATCGAGCTTGTAGTCGCCGCTCACGACCCAGACCTCGCCGCGATGCTCGATCCGCACCTGCGCGGAGCCGAGCACGTGCCCGGCAGGATGAAGGCTCACCCGGACGCCGCCGAGATCCCGGAGTTCCCCATGCGGAACTCCCTCGATCGAGGCACCAGGAATCCGCGTCCGCAGCACCTCGACGCCCTCCGCCGCGGTCAGATAGGACGCGGAGCCCGGGCGGGCATGGTCCGAGTGCGCATGGGTGATGATCGCCCGCTCGACCGGCGCCCATGGATCGACGTGGAATCCGCCGGCCGGGCAGAAGAGGCCCGCGGCGGTGAGCTCGAGGATGGGGGAGCGAGTCGGCATCGCGGGCGTGGACGAGCGGAGTTCGGACGGTACAGTTCCAGAGGTCCGTTCGCGATGCGACATCCTTCATCTGGGGTCCACCACGCGGCCAGAGGCGAGGGCGTTGATGGTGCGAAGGCAGAACAAGACGAGTTCCGACCTGCTGACGCTTGCCGAGGCGGCGGCGCATCTTGATCTCTCCGTCCGCACGCTCCGCCGCTACAAGGCGAACGGTCGGCTCAAGGTCGTGCGGGTCGGGCGCCGCCTCTACTGCACGCTGCAGGACGCGAGGAACGCGACGACCGACGGTCTGTCCTCCGTGGCGGCAAGCCACATGGTCGACGACGGGTGGAGCGATCGGACCGTCCGCGAGTGGCTGCAGATGGTGCGTGGCTTCATGGGCTCGATCGTCTCGTCCACTCGTCCGCTCGACGGGAAGTTGCGGTACCTCGAGGAGATCACCACGAGGTTCGGCGACCTCAAGGTCTCCCAGTACCTGCTCCGCCACCTGGAGGAGGTGCATCGGATCGCGAAGGCGGAGGGTTGGTGGCTCGAGGACGCGGAGATGCTTCTCGTGCTCCCGAAGGAGATGCCGGTCATCGATGCGCTCCGCGAGGTGCAGGCCCGCTTCGCGGGTGTGGTGCCGTCGCCGCGAGACGCGGGGCGTCGGTCGGCTCGCGCGACGGATCGCTCGTCCGGGCCGTCGGAGCCTCGGAAGTCTCGGCGACCGGGATCCACCGCCACCCGCCGCGATCCGGACCGCTGGACCGCCGAGTGATCGGACCTCAGCGGTCCGAGGCGATGCGACCCGCGATCGCCGTGGCGAGGCGAGTCGCATCCTGGTCGCGACCGGCGTTCCAGACGATTCCCAGTCCGCGCCCGTCGGAGTACTTCGGGATGACGTGGAAGTGGACGTGCATCACCGCCTGATGCGCCGAGGCGCCGTTGTTCTGCAGCACGTTGTAGGCGG
>VGXO01000040.1 GCA_016873275.1 Phycisphaerae bacterium | reverse complement strand
CTCGGGCGAACTGGGGGGGGCGGGGGGGGGGGGGGGGGGGGGTGGTTGTTGGAGCGGCTCGTCGGCATTGGTCGGGTGCCGTCGTCCTCCGGGTCTGCGGAACCGCCAACCACGCGCCCGCCCACCGCCGTCGCCTCCCATCCACCGTGCCCTCGACGCCGACGGATCTCCTGACCGCACCCCCACCCCGGTCCGCTTGACAGGTAGCGAGCCCCTCCCGGTTCACGCGTCCCGGGGATGCAATCACCTCGTCGGGGAGCGAGCGGCGCGATGAGGTCCGAACCGTGGTCCTGCCCAGCCTGCCGGTCGTCGTCGCCATCTCGGACTTCCGCCGGGCGGCGATTGGTCCGCGTGGACCTTGGTGCTAGGGTGGAGACATCGTCGTCCGCCGGGGACGACGCTTCACGGGGCACCCGGGCGTTCCGGGTGCCGGGGACTGTTCTGGGAGACGTGGAATGAAGAGCTTGAACGGGGTCGCGGTGGCGGCGCTGATCGCAGCGGTCGGTGCGCCGATCGCCCACGCCCAGGAAGCCGTGCAGTGGCGCGTCGAGGATGGGGGGAATGGGCATTGGTATGCAGTGCACATCAACACCACGCGAATCACTTGGACGGAATCCAAAGTCCTTGCGGAGTCTCGAGGCGGTCACCTTGCCACACTGGTGTCCTCGGCGGAGAACGAGTTTGCGTTCTCGGTCTGTGATGCTCCGAGCGCCTGGCCGAGCTGGGGTCCGCCGTATCCGAGTTTTCGACTTGGTCCTTGGTTGGGCGGATATCAGGACACCTCAGCACCCGACTATCAATCCCCCTCTACGGGCTGGAGATGGATCACTGAGGAGCAGTGGACATACACAAACTGGCGATCCGGTCAACCGGACGCAGGTGGGGAGCACTACCTCGCCTTCTACTGTGGCACATCCATCTGCCCTACATGGAACAATGCCGGTCAAGCCGGGGACTACGGAGATGGGATTCGGTCCTTGGTGATCGAGTGGTCCGCCGACTGCAACGGCGACGGGATCGTGGACTACGGGCAGATCCTCGACGGGACCTTCGCGGACGCGAACGAGAACGGCGTGCCGGATTGCTGCGAGGACGGCAGCGACTGCAACCCAGCCGACTGCGACTCCAACGGCATCTCCGACGCCGACGAGATCGCGGCCGGCGTGCCCGACTGCAACCAGAACGGCGTCCCCGACAACTGCGACTACGAAGGCCTCTACGTCACCCCGCAGCAGGCTCCGTTCGGGGCCGGCAACTTCCTGAGCCACACCTTCACCGGCGTGGAGCTCGCGACCGAGGACGTCTCCGTCAGGATCGAGGCGCGGGCAGACCTCGACAGCGTCGCCGAGTTCGCGACGCTCAAGGTCGATGGGGAGACGATCGGCGTCTTCTGGGTGGTCGGCGGGCAGAACTGCCCCGCGGAAGCGCAGGTGTTCGAGACCATCATTCCGGTCGGCGAGTTCAACGCGCTCGCGAAGGATGGCGAGCTGCATGTTGTCCTTGAGGCGTCCCCGCTCGTGAGCGCGACGGAGTGCATCAGTTCCCTCGCCAAGGTCACGCTCCAGTACGCGACGGACTTCCCAGACTGCAACGGCAACGGTCTCGACGACTTCTGCGAGATCGCGGACGGCACGCTCGCGGACTGCGACGGCAATGCGATTCCGGACTCCTGCGACGACGCCTTCCCCGACTGCAACGGCAACGGTCTACCGGACTCCTGCGACATCGCGGGAGGCACGCTGACCGACTGCAACGGCAACGGGCAGCCGGACTCGTGCGAGATCGCGTCGTGGCCTGACCTCGACTGCGACGAGGATGGGACCCTCGACGTCTGCCAGATCGCGTCGAATCCGGCGCTCGACGAGAACGCCGACGGGCTGCTCGACGCATGCAGCTTTGCGCTTGGTGACTTCGACCTCGACGGTCAGGTCGGGGGATCGGATCTCGCAGCGATGCTCTCGCTGTGGGGCATCAAGAACCCGCCGGTCGGCGACCTGACCGGGGACGGCATCGTGGGCGGCGCGGACCTTTCCTACCTGCTCGGGAACTGGGGGCCGTATCAGGGCGTGTGGGGATCGATCATCGAGATCGCGCCCGATCCGGCGGTCGTGACCGACCCCGAGTGGCGCGAGCGGATCATCGCGACGGGTCTCCCATGGCGGGTCCGCGACAACGCGAGCCAGATCGAGATGCTGCTGGTGCCGCCGGGGACGTTCATGATGGGCTGCTCGCCGTCCAATCAGTACGGGTGCAGCGGCGACGAGAACCCCGTCCATCAGGTGACGCTGACGCAGGCGTACTACCTCGGTCGCTACGAAGTGACGCAGGCACAGTGGACGGCGGTGATGGGGAGCAATCCGAGTCAGTTCCAAGGTTCCAGTGCGCAGGTCCCTGCCGCCGAAGTCCCGCTGCGTCCGGTCGAGCAGGTGTCTTGGAACATGATCCAGGGCTTCGAGACGGCGACGGGTCTTCGGCTGCCGACCGAGGCGGAGTGGGAGTACGCCTGCCGCGCAGGCACCACCACCGCCTTCAACAACGGGAGCAACGACGACGCGACGCTCGGCACGCTCGCGTGGTTCAGTTCAAACTCCGGGAGCCAGACCCGCCCGGTCAGACAGAAGCTCGCGAACGCGCTCGGCCTGCACGACATGCACGGGAACGTGTGGGAGTGGGTGGAGGACTGGTACGGGAGCAACTACTACGCGCAGAGTCCCGCGGTCGACCCACCCGGTCCGATAAGCGGCCCTTACCGCGTGTTGCGTGGCGGGAGCTGGCTCAACTTCTCCTACGGCTGTCGTGCGTCGTTCCGCGGCTTCGTCGGGCCCGGCGTCGACAACGACTTCTACGGGTTTCGTGCCGCGAGGACTCCTTGAGTTCCCTGTTCCCATCTTTCATCTTCCATCTTCCATCTTTCCTCTTCTCTTCTTGCATGGCTGTAGGCCAGCGACCCGCGTGATCGACCGCGGGCGACGACCCCGCGGCGAGTGAGGATCTTGGCGCCGACCAAGAGGGAACTCCCTCGACCGCGTCGCTCGGTCGCGATGCCTTGACGAGACACCCCGTGCACGTTCCCGGTACGTGCACCCGAAGCACCGCTCCCGCTCACGCGGGGGCGGCTTTCGCATGTGGTGTAGTGCGCCCTCCGCTCCTACCGCCCTCGCGTGGAGCCCGAGCCAGTCCTCCCCGCGACGGCGTGCCTCCCGAGGCGCCTGCCTGTTCCGCTCACCGCGCCGCCATCTGCTCCCGCGCCCAGACGATCCAGCTCGAGTCGGAGTAGGGGTTGGGACCGGGACCGCGGAGCGAGCGGTGCATGAAGCTCAGTTGCGCCGCGTGGTAGTTGGCGTGGGTCGGCACCTGCATGCAGGCGTCCGCGACCCGCTGAAGGTAGGTCTTGCCATCGCGGACCCGCTCGACGACGCGCTCGCACTCCGCGGGAGTCAGCGCCGCAAGGGCGCGGTCCCAGTCGCGGCGGGTCGCCTGCCACGCCGCCTCGATCGCGTCGAGGGTCGGGTGCGATGCCTTGGTCGGCCAGACCACGCGGTCGGCGGTGCCCTGGATCACGCCGATCCAGATCATCTCCGCGCCGAGGAGGTGAAGCAGCGTCTCGAAGACCGAGCCGATCCCGATCGGGAACTGGCGGTGGAGTTCCTCCGCGGAGTAGGTGCGGGCGGCGGCGAGCGCCCGGGCGGTGGACCAGCGGAGCCAGGCGTGCGCCTCGCGGATGACGTCGGGTGAGTGCATGGTGGTCGACTCCTGCGGATTGCGGGGAGGAGGATGCGGAGGAGAGATCGAGGGCGCTGGACCGAGGGCGAGGAACCGAGGACGAGGGACCGAGGGCAAGGGACCGAAGGCGAGAGACCGCGGGCAAGAGACCGAGGGCGCGGGACCAAAAGCGAAGGAACAAGAACGAAGGGCCCAAGAACGAAGAACCGCGGATCACCGAGGCGCGTCGATCGACCTCACGCGAGGATCGGATCAAGCGCGTCCATCAGGCGGTCGACCTCCTCGGCGGTGTTGTAGTGGACCGCGCTCACCCGCACCACGCCGGGGTCGGGGGCGATCCCCATCGCGGTCACGAGGCGGTGGGCGTACATGTGCCCGTGCCGGATGCCGATTCCGGCGGCGCGGGCGGCGGCGACGATCTCGCGGGGATCCCTCGTCGCGTGCAGGAAGGAGACGGTCGCGACCCGCGCCTCGGTCGAGGTTGCGCGGGGACCGACGAGCCGGACCCTTCGGTGGGCGGCGAGGCGGTCGAGGAGACGCGACTGCACCGGCGCCTCGAGGGCGGTCATCGCCGCGAACGCCCGCGAGGCGGTCTCGAAGCCGACGCGGTCGGCGCTCGCGGCGAGTGAGGCGGCATCGACCTCCGCCTCCGCCGGCGCCTCGCCCGCGAGGACCTCGAGGAGCCGCGCGAGCCCGCACAGCCCGGCGCAGCCCTCGTGGCTCGCGCCACCAAGCTCGAACTTGTAGGGCACCTCGCTCCGCAGGATGAAGAAGTGATTCGGTCCCTCGAGCGGATGCACGGGGTCGTCGAGGGCGTCGAAGCGGCAGAAGATCGCGCCCATGTGCGGGCCGTAGACCTTGTAGGTGCTCCACGCGTAGAAGTCGGCGGACCATGCCCGCACGTCGATCGCGCGGTGAGGCGCGAGCGCCACGCCGTCGATGAAGACCTTCGCCCCCGCCTCGTGGGCGAGGCGGGTCGCTCCCTCGGCGTCGACGATCTCCCCGAGCAGGTTCGAGACGTGCGGGAACGCGACGAGCCGGGTCCGCTCGGAGAGGACCGCCCGAAGCGTCTCGAGCTGGAGCGAGCCGGTCGCGGGATCGACCTTCCACCAGCGGATCCGGGCGCCAAGGCGCTCGAGCGAGAGCCACGCGCCGATGTTCGACTCGTGCCCCTGATCGCAGACCACGATCTCGTCGCCCGGGCGGATGGTTCGGCCGATCGCCTGCGCCAGGACGTGCATGAGGGCGGTCGAGCTCGCGCCGAGGACGACCCGACCAAGACCCTCGCCGTGGATGATCCGGTCCATCAGGCGGTGGGCCCGCTCGACGGTCTCGGTCGCCCGCACGCTCGCCGGATAGCCGGCGCCGAGCTGCACGCAGTCATTCAGCAGGTGGTGCCGGACCGCGTCGGCGACGAAGCGGGGGACCTGCGAGCCGCCGGCGTTCTCGAGAAGGATCGTCGGCGCGGTCAGGGCGGGATAGAGCGAGCGGATCGCGGCGGGCGAGGGGGCGACCGCGGGCATGGACGATGGCGGCATCGAAGGCAGACTACCCGCGGGGGCACGATGGGTCGCTCGGACTCGCGGGGGCGTCGATGGCGAGCGCCTGCTCGATCATCGACTTCACGCGGGCGGCATGGGTCCACGTGAGGAGGTGCGCCCGCTCGGCGAGCCGCTCGACGCCCTCGACCGAGGCGGGAGGCGGCGGGATCACCGGGTCCCGCTCGGCGTGGAGATGGAGGAGGCGGACGCCGGATGCGCGAAGGCGAGCCTCGTCGGCATCCTCGAACCGCCAGCGGGTCGCGGCGCCCGCGAGGCGCCGGAACTGGGCGACGTCGAGCTCCGCCGCCATCCGCCGAAGCTCGAGCGTCCGTTCGTGATCGAGCCCGCATGCGCGGGCGAAGGGGATCGCGACGAGCTCGCGCGCGGCATGGGCGATGACGGCGTCGGGGAGCAGTCGGCTCGCCATGACCTCGAGCCGGAAGCGGCGGGTGAGTTGGGAGGTCCGCCGCAGTCCGCTCACGAGGAGGATCGCCCGCGGAGGCGCCGCGCCATCGTCGATCAGCCCACGGGTCAGCGAGAGGGCGACCTGCGATCCGAAGGAGAAGCCGACGAGGATCGTCCGGGCGTCGAGCGCGCCTCGCGACGCGAGGTCGCGGCGGAGCGACCGCGCGAGGTCCTCGACCGAGGCGGTGCGGTCCTGAAGCGACGGATACTCCGGCACGAAGGCGCCGCGGTCGGCGAACGCGGCAAGCTGCGGCGAGAACAGTCGCGCATTCGCGCCGAGACCGGGAAGGAGGACGATCGACGAGCGGGTCACTGCCCCTGCGCGAGCGAGAAGCCCGGCGCACCGTCGTAGATCCTGAGCGGCTGGAAGTCGGTGACCTCGAGCTTCTCCGCGACCTTCTCGAGGAGCTTCACGGTCGGCATCTGCCCGAGGCGACCGAGCATCGCGCCATCCTTCAGCTCGAAGCGGGCGCGGAAGTAGTCGACGACTTCGGTGTAGACCGAGCCGGACGGCCAGACCTGCGTGCCGCGGCTCGAGAGCATGGTGAGCTTGAAGGGACCGCCCTCGCAGATCGACTGCAGCTTCGCGGCGAGCTCGAAGGGAGGCAGGATGGTGCCGATGTAGACGTCCGCGCCGCAGACGTGGCTCGTGATCTGCTCGAAGGTGCGGCGGAGGCGGTAGCTCGAGGGACGCGGCGGCGAGGCATGCACCACGCGGTCGTGGCTGGTGACGACGCTGGGTCGGCAGGAGGTCGGCACGCGGCCGAGGTTCGCGGCGACCGCCTCGGCGAACGCCATCGTCCGGACCGGCGGCTTGTCGCCCTTGACGTCGCCGGTGTGGATCCCCGACTCGAGGGTCGCGAGGAGGGCGTTGTTGATGATCGCCGCCTGCTTCGCGAGGCCGATGTGGCGAAGCATGATGAGCCCCGAGAGCAGCAGCGACGTCGGGTTCGCGACGCCCTTGCCCGCGATGTCGGGCGCGGTGCCGTGCACCGCCTCGAAGATCGCCACGCCCTCGCCGATGTTCGCGGAGGGGGCGAAGCCGAGCCCGCCGACGAGTCCCGCGGCGAGGTCGCTCACGATGTCGCCCTGCAGGTTTGGCAGCACGATCATCTGGTAGGCGTCGGGCCGCAGCACGAGGTTCATGCAGAGCGCGTCGATGATGACGTCGTTCGTCTCGATCGAGGGATGGTCCTTCGCGACGTGGCGGAACCGCTCGAGGAAGAGACCGTCGGTCATCTTCATGATGTTCGCCTTGTGCGAGCAGGTGACCTTGGTGATCCCCAGCCGCGCCGCGGTCGCGAAGGCGAAGCGGTGGACCTGGTCGCACCCCGGCGCCGAGATCAGGCGCTTGCACTCGACGACGTCGTTGGTCAGGCGATGCTCGATGCCGCCGTAGGTGTCCTCGATGTTCTCGCGGACGACGTAGAAGTCGACCGGCACGCCCGCCTTCGAGAAGACCGTCTCCACGCCCGGAAGCGACTGGAAGTGCCGCAGGTTCGCGAAGGCGGAGAACTTCTTCCGCAGCGTCACGTTGATCGACTTGCCGCCGCCGCCGATCGGAGTCCCCATCGGTCCCTTGAAGAGGAGTCCGGTCCGCTCGACCGCGTCGACCGCCTCGTCGGAGATGCCGGAGGTGTTTCCGGTGGCGAAGGTCCGCTCGCCCATCGGCGCGTCGACGAAGGAGAGGTGATCCATCACCCCGGCGGCGCGGAAGACGGAGAGCACCGCCTCCATGATCTCGGGACCGATGCCGTCGCCGGCGGCGAGGGCGACGGGAAGCGTGCTGGCAGGGGGCATGGGTGACTCGGGGAAGAAGCGATCTCGCCCCGCATGACGGGGGCGGGGCGGGGAGGGTAGGAGCAGCGCGGCGATCCGGTGGAGGTCCGGCTCGACCGTCACGCGGTTATCGGCAGGTTGGAGCAGCGCCTGAAGAGCCAGAGGTTCCCACGGGCGCTCGAGGGTGAGGACACGAGTCAGGTTCCGGAGGTTTCCTCCGCCTCGCGGCTTCCTCCGCTCGGCATCTCCCCGAACTCGCGCGGCGTGTCGGGGGAGTTGCCTCGAGCGATCGAGCCGCGTCGACCCGGTCGTCAGGCTGCCCGAAGCGGCTCGAGGTCCGCCCGCTTGATGGGGACCGCCCCAATGTCGCGAAGGACCCGGTTGATCGCGGAAAGCGAGACCGTCGCGGGCGAGATGATCTCGACGCCGATGGGCTTTCCCTTGCTCGTGTAGTCGACGACGAGTCCCGGCGATGCGACGACCGAGCGCGAGCTTCGGTCACGCGAAGTCCGCGGAAGGTAGAGATAGGCGGCGAGCGCTCGTCCCTGGCGGAAGGTCACTTCGAGATAGGGGTGGCTCATGAGTCAGCGATCGACTGGATAGGCGGTGACGACGACCAGCAACTCGGTCTTGGCGTCCGGTTCGAGGACGATCTCCCAGAGGCGGCGGCGGAACCTCGACGCAGCGACCCAGCGACCTGACCTCGCATCGGCGCGGAGGTCGTGCGCAACGGACGGCATACGGCGGAGGTCGACCTCAGTGAAGCGTCGATCGACCATCCTCTTGAGCAGATGGGGACTGAGTTCGAGCCCCCAGTCCCACCAGTCCGGCCAGTCACGACGGGGCAAGAGTGATCCTCTTGAACAAGCAGGTCTCCGCGCCTGATCTCCTCACGCATGCGCGACCGACCGCTCGCGACGCGGATGGTAGTTGCTCGAAGAGACAGACCAACCAACCGCAGCGTTCCAGTCGCTTCCTCATGCCAGATGATGTTCGGAGCGCCCCTCCGCCTCGGGGACCGCCTCCGCCCAGCGCTCCCCACACTCCCAGGCTCGTTCGAGGAGGAGTGCGGCGGTCCCGGCGATGAGACCGGTCCGGCGAGGTGCGGGGTCTCCTGGTCCTGACGAGTCCCGCTACTCGTCCTGGCACTGCCAGAAGCCGAGCCCGCGGGAGGGCTCGCCGCTTGCGCTCGAGAAGAACCCGCCCGCGACGAGGGTGGCGAGCGTGCCTCCGCCCTTCGCGGCGGAGGACGAGAGCGACGCGATCGAGGTGACCGTCCCGTTGGTGCCAAGGTCAAGGTGCGTCCAGGTCGTGCCATCCCAGAGGGCGATCCTCGACGCTGGCGTGCCGTTGAAGGCGCCGCCCACCGCCAACTGCGGTCCGTCGCCGAGATCGACCGCCTCGAGGGCGAGCACCGCCGAGGACGCGCCGCCGCCGACCGGCGTCCAGGCGCCCGCCTGCCACTTCGCGAGCCGGTTGAGCGGCACGCCGCCGAGCGAGGTGAAGTCGCCGCCCGCGAAGAGCGCGGGACCCGAGCCGTCGTCGAAGACCGCGAGGGTCCTCACCGAGGGCGAGGTGTCGGCGTTGATCGTGCCGACCGCCGACCATGTGCCGTTCCGCCACGCCGCGATCCCCTCCACGGGCAGGGTGCCGGCGCGGTTGAAGGTGCCGGCGACATAGAGCGCCGGTCCCGATCCGTCGTCGAAGACCTCGAGGGCATGGACGAAGGGCGCATAGACCGAGGCGCCGCTCTGGACGACGAGCTCGGTCGGCATCGGCTCCCATTGCCCGTTCCGCCAGCGGGCGAGGCTCGAGACGGTCGAGCCCTCGGCGCTCGTGAAGAAGCCGCCCGCATAGAGCGCAGACCCGGTGCCGTCATCGAACATCGCCAGCGCCAGCACGCGTCCCGCGATGCCGTCGCCGTAGGCGGACCAGCGGGTGCCGTCCCATCGCGCGACCGCGTTCGCGGCGATCCCGCCCGCCCGCGTGAAGAAGCCGCCGACGATCAGCGACGGCCCGCTTCCGTCGTCGTGGACGAGAAGCGCCGAGACCGTGTCGTTCGTGCCGCCGCCGATCGCCGACCACGAGGTGCCGTCGAAGCCCGCGAGGTAGGGGAGCGGCTGCTCCTCGATCGCGACGAACGCGCCCGCGGCGATGAGACCCGGCAGCGACTTCGACTCGGTCGCCGACAGCGCCTGGGCGTTCGCGGGGAAGAGCCCGCCGGTCCCGTTCGAGAAGCCGCCGCCGACCGGCGTCCAGGTCGAGCCATTCCATGCCGCCACGCCGAGGCAGGTCGCGCGGTCGGCGAGGAGGAAGGAACCGCCCGCGAAGAGCCGCTCGCCGGCGCCAGAACCATCGTCGTAGCGGATGAACGCGAAGGGCATCGGGTAGGAGTCGACGCCGCCGACGATCGAGCCGGGCAGCCCGAGTCCCTTGTTCATCGGCGCCCACGTCGCGCCGCTCAGCCGCGCCACGCCTTGGTAGAGCTCGGTCGTTCCGAACGACATCGGACCCGCGAGCACGAGGTTGCCGACCGAGGCGCCGGGGAAGGTCGTCACGGCGGTGCGGGTCCAGCCGTAGATCGGCTCCGAGGTCGGGACGCTCCACGTCGAGCCGTCCCACACCGCGATCCCGAGACCGGGGATGGTGAAGCCGCCCGCGGCAAGAAGCCGCGGCGCGCCGGACGCAGGATCGACCGCCGACGCGAGCGCCCAGACCGAGGTGGCGCCGCCTCCCCATCCGCCCGAGAGGCAGCTGCCGGGTCCGCTCGGGCAGACGTTCGACCACGCCGAGCCGCTCCAACGGAGGAGCGGTCGCGACGAGACGCCGGGCACGCTCACCGACGATCCGCCGAGGTAGAGAGAAGAACCGCTTCCCTGGTCGTGCACGTGGAGCACCTGCGGCGAGCCGCTGGTGGTCCCGCCGCCGACCGATGACCACGTCGAGCCGTTCCAGCGGGCGATGCCCCGCGTGCCGGCGACGCCGCCGAGCGACGTGAAGGAGCCGCAGGCGTGGAGCGCCGGACCGCCTCCGCCATCGAAGACCGCCAGCGAGGTGATCGAGCCGAAGGAGCCGTCGCTTGCGCCAGGCACGAAGTTCCAGGCGACGCCATCCCACTTCGCCAACGCGACGAAGGGACCGCTCGGCGAGGTCGCGAAGAGTCCGCCGGCGAAGAGCGCCGGACCGCTGCCGTCGTCGAAGACTTCGAGCGCATTGACCGTGCCCTCGAGCCCGGCGCCGACCGGCGACCACGCCGAGCCATCCCAGCGGGCGATCGAGCGCGCCGCGACGCCGCCGGCGAAGCGGAAGGAGCCGCCCGCGTAGAGCGCCTCGCCGCGACCGTCGTCGAAGACCTCGAAGGCGAGAACGCCGAGGATCCCGGCGGTGGGGTCGATCGGCGCGACCGTCCCGAAGGGCTCCCAGCCGAAGCCGCTCGCGCAGGCATCGGGGCAGGCGCCCCACGCGGCGAGAAGGATCGTGAGGTCGGCGCCCGAGACCTCACCATCGAGGGTGAGGTCCGCCGGGCAGTCACCGACCGACGGGCAGGGACCCCACGCGGCGAGGAGGACCGTGAGGTCGGCGCCCGAGACCTCGCCGTCGTGGTCGAGGTCCGCCGGGCAGCCGGCACCGAGCGAGGTCGAGGCGAGCCCGAGCGTCACGAGGCTCATCGCGAGGCGACCGAGACCGATCGCGCGTCGGGACGGACGAGGGGCGTTCGCGGCGTTGGGGCTTGGGTTCGGCATCGGTCGCTCCAGTGTGCGCTCAAATCGGGCGGACGTGCAGGGCGAGGCAGCGAGAGAAGCAGGGATTGATGGGGATCGGGGAGGAACCCTCGACGGAACCGGCGTTCCAGAGCTTCAAGACCAGAGTCTCAAAACCAGCTCTTGAAGACCAGCTCTTGAAGACCAGCTCTTGAAGACCAGCTTCTCAAGACGCTCAGGACCCTTGAGTCGAGTGCATCGACCGCGGAGGGGGACTTGCCCACCCGACCGTGGCAGGACCACCCGCCGAGGGCTCCAAGAGTACGGAGGGAGAGGGCGGCTGTTGCGGTCGACCGCGACCGCTCGATCAGTCGCGTGAGCGGACGGCGTCGATTCAAGAAGTGAGCCGAGCGATTTGGCCCTGGCGGGTGCTCGCCGCTTCGGATTGGAACAGGCGAGGTCCCGAGGCGCGGGGGTGGGTTCGGCGGCTGGTCAGCCGGTCCACGCCATGAGCAACATGCTCAGGTCGCCGCCTTCGACGACGCCGCTTCCATTGAGATCGCCGCTCCCGGGTCCGCCCCACTGCAGGAGCAGCAGACCAAGGTCGGCGCCGCCGACGATCCCGTCGCCGTTGAGGTCCGCGTTGGGTCCGGGCAGGACGCGCTCCGCGAGCTCATGGAGGTACACCTCGAGGTTGGTGTAGCCGAGCGCCGAGAGGTTCGTCCCGTTGTGGCTTGCGATCGCCGGATCGAGACCCTTGGAGATCTCCCACGCATCCGGCATGCCGTCGAGGTCCGTGTCGGTCGGCGGCGCCGGCGGCGCGCCGACGTAGGCGGGCAGCAGGGCGTCGCCGTAGGTATTGGTGCTCCGAGCCGCCGGATCGATGGAGTTGGTCCGCACGCGGTCGACGAGACGCGCGTCCATCGGATCGCGCGGCCACGCCCCGACCCGATCAGGCAGCACCGAGGCAAGGTCGAGCGCGTCGGTGTAGGTGATCGCGGGGAAGGCGTGCCGCGCGGGCATGTCCTGCGCAAGCCGCGAGGTGGCGTCGGGGCTCGACTCCGCGGCGTAGTCGTTGCAGCAGTAGAAGAGCTGGTAGTCCGAGCGGCTCGGATAGCGGCTCATGCGGTTGCCCTGGACGTGAAGCTGGTTCCCCGGCGCCGAGGTCTCCCGCAGGATCTGATCGTCCCACATGCCGTAGGGGAAGCTGGTGCGGACGCGGAAGTAGTTGTCCACCGCGTTCAGGCGGTAGTAGATGGGGTAGCCGCTTCCGCTGCCGTTGGTGACCTGACCGGTGTCGTGACCGAGCGCGATGAAGAAGTCGGGGTCCCAATAAAGGTTGCTCGAGACCTCGAGGTCCATCGTGCTGCCGGCGGCGGCGAGCGACTCGCGGGAGCCCTCGGGGAGCCGTCCCTCGATCCGGTTGAAGAGGTTGTGGTGGATCGAGAGCTGGTCGAGCGCGAAGCCGTGCGCGGGGTTCGAGTAGTTGATCAGCATGCCCCCGTAGAAGGAGTGTCCGCCGAGGGTCTCCGCGAGGATCGAGTTCTGGATGGTGAGGTGGTTCGAGTAGGAGATCTCGACCGCCTCGTCGATCGCGTTGCCGATCGAGACGTGATCGACGATGGCGTGGCGGGTGTAGCGGAGGCGCAGTCCGTCGTCGCTTGGTCCATTGAGTCCAGGTCGGATCCGGACGTGCTGCAGGATCCAGTTCTCCGCGAACGCGCCGGGCGATGCGACCGCTTGATCCTGGAAGGGGACCTCGTCGGTGACGAAGCCACGGATGGTGATCCCGCCCGGCGAGGTGTGCCCGGCAATGGTGACGTCGCCACGCCGCAGGTGAATCCGGGCGTTGATCAGCCCGCTCACTCGAAAAAGGATGTACCTCGCGCCGGGCTGGTCGATCGCCCACTGCAGCGACCCCGGCCCGGAGGCTGCGGTGGTGGTGACATGGATCACCTGACCGCCGCGGCCGCCGGTCGCGCTCGCGCCGAAGCCCTCGGCGCCCGGGAAGGCGGGGATGATCGGTCCAGCGCTTCCAGCCGCGCGGATCGCGCCCGAAGGAAGGAACTCCTCCTCGGCGGTGATCGGCGCAAGGTCATCGAGCGAGCGGGACGGGTCCTTGATCGATCCGGCCGCGCGACCTGACGCGGGACTCTCTGGAACCGACTCGCGCGAGCGATCGTCGATCGACGCCGAAGCGAGGTTCCTCTCCATCGCGCCGGCGATCGAGAGCGCGATGACCGCCGTGCGCATCCCCTCGCCCGCCCAAGACCCGCGTGACCTTGACGCCACCACCGAACCTCGACGCCTGCCCTCGACGGTCCGCGTGCGATCGAATCTCATGATGATCCCCGGGGTTGGTCCGGGGCTCCGGGACGACCTCCGCAGCCGCTTCGCGACGGCTGCTCGGGGGGCGCTGATGACGAGCGGGGAACGTAGCCTCCACCGAGCACGCGAGCGGTGAGGTGTACGCCCGCAGATGCGACGGCGCCCCGAGCGCATCGCTCGACCGATCGCGGGGACTTGACCGATCTCGAGATTCGCGGTCGAGTGACCTCGCCGGTGGGTCCGAGGAGCCTCGCAGGGGTCGATGCCCCCGAGGTCCGTCGCTGACCTCGCCGGACTCACTGAGCTCGCCGGACTCACTGAGCTCGCCGGACTCACTGAGCTCGCCGGACTCACTGTCCTTACCAGGCTGCTTCATCATGCGTGCCGCGCCCGACACGAGTCATGAGCCCGCCGGAGGGACGGAGCGATCGCTCACCACCGCGGGCGTGCTTGCCTTCGCATCGGCGCTTGGGTTCGTGATCTACCAGCTCGCGGTGCAGACCTCGTACACGGCCTTCCGCGACTCGATCGAGGCGGAGCTCGCGATCAGCCTCGTCCAGTCCGGGCGCATCTCGAGGCGACGATCGGCTGGCGGGCGGCGGCGACGTGGTTCGCCGCCGGCGCGCTCCCCTTCGCGGTGATGGCGGCGGTCTTCATCCGGCGGGCACCCTCGGGCTCGGCGCTCGCGGCGTGGCGGATCGGACGGGGGACGACGTCGAGGCTCGCGTGAGCTCTGGAACTCTTGCCCACGGCGCGCCATGGGCAGGTGTTGCCTCGCGCAGCGATGCGACGGAGGGGACCTGCTCCGACGGGCTGCAAGCGCGTGCGCTGCGCGAGGCGGGCAATCCGTTGACCGGACCTCCCCTCCGCCTCGCGAACGACGTTCGCTCGGCACCTCCCCCGCGTCGCTGCGCTCCGCCGGGGAGGAGTTCGGGAACACGCCTCCCCAACCTCGCTGCGCTCGGTGGAGGATGAGTTCCAGAGTTCCGGATCGCGCGATCTCGACGCGGTGCGCGCTGGAACTCCTCCCCACGGCGTCGCCGTGGGGTGAGGTGGACTGCGAGCGCAGCGAGCAGGACGGAGGGGACCTGCTCCGACGGGTTGCGTGCGCTCCGCGAGGCGCGCGCACCGCCGCTACTCGCCGATCACCTTGACGAGCACCCGCTTCGGGCGGCGACCATCGAACTCGCCGTAGAAGATCTGCTCCCAAGGACCGAAGTCGAGGCGTCCCTTCGTGATCGCCACCACCACCTCGCGACCCATGATCTGCCGCTTGAGGTGGGCGTCGGCGTTGTCCTCGCCGGTGTCGTTGTGGCGGTACTGGCTCGTCGGGGCGTGCGGGGCGAGACGCTCGAGCCAGACCTCGTAGTCGTGGTGCAGCCCCCGCTCGTCGTCGTTGATGAAGACGCTCGCGGAGATGTGCATCGCGTTGACGAGGCAGAGCCCCTCCTCGACGCCGCTGCGGCGCACCGCGTCCTCGACCTCGCGGGTGATGTTCACGAACGCCCGGCGGGCGGGGATCGTGAAGGTCAGGTGCTCGGTGAGGTGCTTCATGCGCCCCTCGCGCGGCTCACGCCGGCGCGACGCCCGGCTTCGGACCGGAGGGCGGCGTCGAGGCGCCCGCATCCTTCTCGTCGTCGCCAGGCTTCCGCGTCGGGTCGACGCGGAAGACCTTCACGCGGATGAGGTCGACCGCCACGTAGAGGACCGGCACGATGAAGAGGGTGAAGAAGGTCGCAAGCAGCAGCCCGCCGATCACGGTGATCCCGATCGACTGCCGGGAGTTCGCCCCGGCGCCGGTCGCGGTCGCGAGGGGCACGACGCCGAGGATGAACGCGAAGGCGGTCATGAGGATCGGGCGGAGCCGGAGCCGGGCCGCCTCGGTCGCCGACTCGAGCGCGGACTTGCCCTGCTCGCGCAGGTCCTTCGCGAACTCGACGATGAGGATGCCGTTCTTCGCGGCGAGCCCGATGAGCATGACGAGCCCGATCTGGGCGTAGACGTCGAGCGACTTCCCGAACTCGCCGAGGGCGAGCACCGCCCCCAGCGCCGCGAGCGGCACGGTGGCGAGGACGACCAGCGGCAGCGACCAGCTCTCGTACTGCGCGGCAAGGAAGAGGAACACCGCGATCACCGCGAGCCCGAAGACGATCGGGGCGAGGTTTCCCGCCTGCAGCTGCTGGTAGACGATGCCGGTCCAGCTCATGGTGATCCCCGTGGGGAGCACCTCCTTCGCGAGCTCGTCGAGCGCCGCGATCGCCTGCCCCGAGCTCGCGTTCGCCGACGCCGAGCCGTTCACCGTCACGGAGTTCATGACGTTGTAGTGGGTCAGGTTGTCCGGACCGGTCTCGATCCCGATCGTGCTGAAGGCGGAGAAGGGGATCATGTGCCCGCCGGCGTTCCGCACGTAGAGCTTCCCGAGGTCCTCCGGCTGCATGCGGTGCGCGGCGTCCCCCTGGAGGTAGACGTCGTAGACCTTCCCGAAGCGGTTGAACTGGTTGACCATCAGGCTGCCGAAGTCGAGCTGCAGCACGTCGAAGGCGTCGCCCACGGACACCCCGAGCGCCTGCAGCTTGATGCGGTCGATCTCGAGGTTGATCTGCGGCACGTTCGCCTGGAAGGTCGTGGAGACCTGACCGATCTCCGGCAGCGCCCTCGCCCGCTCCATGAACTCGGTCGCCGCCGACACGAGGGCGTCCACGCCGAGCCCCGATTGGTCGTTGATCTGGAGCTGGAACCCGCCGACCGAGCCGAGCCCGGGGATCGCCGGCGGGGGGAAGGAGAACGCGAGACCGTCGGTCAGCTCGTAGAGCGGTCCGGCGATGCGGGCGATGACCGCGTCGGCGGTGCGGCTCGCGCCCGGTCGCTCGTCCCAGGGCTTGAGCACGGGGACCATGAATCCCGCGTTCGTCTCGGCGACGTTGGTGATGAAGTTGACGCCGTTCACCTCGATGACCGTCGCGACCTCCGGCTGGGCGAGCAGGATCTCGCGGACGTGGTCGGCGAACGCCTCGGTCCGGGCGAGCGAGGCGCCGGGCGGCGTCTGGTAGAGGGTGTAGAAGTAGCCGTTGTCCTCGTCGGGGATGAAGGCGGTGGGCGTCCGCGAGACGAAGTAGCCGGTCGCCACGAGCAGCCCGCCGAGGACGAGGACCACGAGGACCCAGACGTGGGCGAGCCCGCCGACGAGTCGGGAGTAGCCGTGGCTGAGCTTCTCGAAGCCCTTGTTGAACCAGCCGAAGGGTCCTCGCTCGATCATGCCGCCGGGCTTGAGGAGGATCGCCGCCATCGCGGGGCTCAGGGTGAGCGAGTTGATCCCCGAGAGCACCACCGAGAACGCGATCGTCGCGGCGAACTGGTTGTAGAGCCGCCCGGTGATCCCCGGCATCAGCGCCGCGGGGATGAACACCGCGGCGAGGACGAGGGTGGTCGCCACGATCGGTCGCGCGACCTCCGCCATCGCCCGCTTCGCGGCGCGGCGGGCGGAGGTCTCGCCCTCCTCGAACTGCCGCTGCACGTTCTCGACGACGACGATCGCGTCGTCGACCACCAGCCCGATCGCGAGGACGAGCCCGAGGAGGCTCAGCGTGTTGATCGAGAAGCCGAACGCCGGCATCACCGCGAAGGCGCCGATGATCGAGACGGGGATCGCGATCATCGGGACCAGCGTCGCCCGCCACCGCTGCAGGAACACGAAGATCACCACGATGACGAGGAGCCCCGCCTCCGCGAAGGTCACCACGAGCTCGTGGATCGAGGCGGCGACGAACTCGGTGGTGTCGTAGCTGATGCGGTACTCGAGGTCCGCGGGGAAGGCGGGCTTGAGCTCCTCCATCGCGGCGCGGATTCCCTCGGCGACCGAGAACGCGTTCGCGTCGGGGAGCTGGTAGATCCCCAGGAGCGCCGCGGACTTCCCGTCCTGCAGCGCGCTCGAGGTGTAGCTCGCGGCGCCGAGCTCGACCCGGGCGACGTCCTTGAGGAGGATCACCGAGCCGTCGGGCTGCGACGCGACCACGATCTGCTCGAACTGCGAGACCTCCTCGAGGCGACCGAGCGTGTTGACCTGCAGGATGTAGGGGGGCGACTCCTCGGTGGTGGGCGGGGCGCCCGACTGCCCGGCGACCGCCTGGTTGTTCTGCTGCGCGACCGCCTCCCGCACCTGCTGCGGGGAGATCCCGAGCGACGCGAGCTTCGGGACGTCGAGCCAGATCCGCATCGAGTACTGGAGCAGGCCGAAGTTCGTGACCTGCCCGACCCCCGGCACCCGCTGGAGCGCCTGGGTGATGTTGATGTCGGCGTAGTTCGAGAGGAAGAAGGAGTTCCAGGTCTCGTTCGGCGAGTAGAGGCTGACCACCAGCAGCAGGTTGGTCGACTGCTTGGTGATCGCCACGCCCTGGACCTGCACCTCCTGCGGGAGCTGCGGGATCGCCACCGAGGTGTCGTTGTTCACGTTCACCGCGGCGATGTCCTGATCCGTCCCCACCTCGAAGGTGATGGTGATCTGGCCCGTCCCGTTGTTGGTCGAGTTCGAGGACATGTAGATCATGCCCTCGACGCCGTTGATCTGCTCCTCGAGCGGACGCGTCACGACCTCGGAGGTGGTGGTGGCGCTCGCGCCGGGATAGTTCGCCGCGACCTGGATCGTCGGCGGGACGATCGCCGGGTACTGCGCGATCGGCAGCGTGACCATCGCGAGCCCGCCCCCGAGGATCATCAGGAGCGCAAGCACCGACGAGAAGATCGGACGGTCGATGAAGAAGCGGATCATGAGATCGGATCCGCCTCGATCGTGCGGGAGGCGCGGCGGCTGCCCTGCGTCGATGGGGACGCCTCTCCCGACGGGGTGCGGGAGGCGCGTCCGCTCGAGGCGGGCTTCTCCGGCTTCTCCGGCGTCGCGGGCGCCGCGGCGGGCGCCGCGGGCTTGGCGAACTGGTCCGGCGTCACCACCTGCACCTTCTGGTTGTTCCGGAGCTTCGACTGCCCTTGGACGACGACGCGGTCGGTCGCGGCGACGCCGGAGGCGATGACCACGTGGTCGCCGGCGCGGGGTCCGAGGGTGACGGTCTTCTGCGTCGCGACCCCTTCGGCGCTCACGATCCAGACGACCGACGCCGCGGACTGGCGCACCACCGCCTGGATCGGCACGGTCACCGCGTCGGCGAGGACCTCGCGCTGGAAGCGGGCGGTCAGGTAGGTGCCGGGCAGCACCGCGTGGTCGGGGTTCGGCACCTCGACCCGCACGGAGAGCATCGAGCTTCCGGGCATCACCTGGTTGTCGATGAAGACGATCCTGCCGCTCCGCGACCAGGTGCCGGTCGGGAGGACGATCTGCACGCCCGGCGACGCCTGACCGAACTGCGCGCGGAGCACCGGAAGGTCGTCCGAGACCGCCATGAACTGCACCCACAGGGGATCGAGCGGTTGCACCGTGACGAGCGGCGAGAACGGATCTGGTCCGACGAGGGCGCCCACGTACTGGGTGGTCGAGGATGCCTGCCCGTCGACCGGACTCGTGACGGAGCAGTAGGAGAGGTTGAGCCTCGCGAGCTCGACCTCCGCCTGCGCCGCCTTCAGGTTCGCCTGCGCCGAGAGGTACTGCGCCTCGAAGTCCTGGAGCTTCTCCGGCGAGATCGCGTCCGCCTCGAGGAGCGGCTTGTTCCGCTCGTAGATCTGCGTCGCGTTGTCGAGCTGCGCCTGGGCGACGGCGAGGTCCGCGACCGCCTTGTCGACCTTCGCCTGGAAGGGATCGGGATCGATCTCATAGAGGACCTGTCCCGCCTTCACCATGTCGCCGTTCACGAAGCCCTGCGAGCGGATCCAGCCCTGGACGCGGGGCACGATCGGCACCGGCTGGGTCGACTGGCTCGTTGCGGGGTACTCGCGGTGGACGGCGACCTGCTCGATCGAGGGCGCGATGGTCACCACCGTGGGCGGCGGCGGCGTGCGGGACGCTGGCTTCGCCCGCTCGCAGGCGGCGGTCGCGAGGATCGCGCCAGCGAGGATCGGCGCGGCGAGGAGGCGTGCGGTCACGGGGTGGGCTCCGCGAGCGCGACCGGCGCGCTCGATGGGGGTGTCGCGGGGGTCGAGGGACCGTCCGCCGCCTCGCCGGAGGTCGGCGACGGCAGGGCGCCCTCGGAGGCGTCGGGTAGGCGGTCTCCCTCCCAGCCGCCGCCGAGCGAGCGGTAGAGCTCGACGAGGTTCTGGGCGTAGAAGCCCTCCGCCTGCGCCTGGGCGTCCTCGAGGTCGAGCAGCGTCTCCTGGAACCTGATGAAGCGGCTCAGGTCGATGGTGCCCGCCTCGTACTGCCGCGAGGCGAGGGAGGTCGCCCGCTTCGCGTCGGTGGTGGCGTCGTCGAGCTCGTCGAGCGAGCGGCGGGCGCTGCCGACGTTTCCGGCGGCGGTCTCGACCTGCGAGACCGCCTGCAGCACGATCTGCCGGTAGGCGATCTCCGCCTGCTTCGCCGCCGCCTCCGCCTGCTTGATCTGCGACTCGGTGAGCCCGCCGTTGAAGAAGTTCCAGGAGATGCGAGGTCCAAGCCCATAGGTGAGGTTGGAGATGCTGCCGAGCCCGCTGAAGTCGTCGGAGAAGATCTGGACCGCGCCGAAGAGCGTGACTTCCGGGTAGAGCCCGGCGGTCGCGACCCCGACCATCGCGACCTGCGCCGCCATGCGGCGCTCCGCGGCGAGCACGTCGGCGCGGCGGAGCAGGAGGTCGGCGGGCACCCCGAGGGCGAGGTCGATCGCCGGCTGCGGGATCGGCTTCGGCTCGGCCATGAGCCTTGCGACCTCGCCGGGGTACTCGCCGAGCAGCACGGAGAGCCCGTTGGTCTGCTCGGCGATCTGGGCGTCGATCTGCGGGATCTCCGCGCGGACGAGGGCGAGGCGACCGGCGGCTTCCGCGAGGTCGATGCCGCCGACGGTGCCCGAGCGGGCGCGTGCCTTCACGATCTCGAGCTGCCGCTCGAGCAGGGCGACCGACGAGGCGAGGTTCGCCCGACGCTGCTGCAGCACCCGCACGGTGAGGTACGCCTGCGCGACCTCCGCCCGCAGCGAGACGAGGGTCGCCCGCCAGTCCTCGACGCTCGCGGCGAAGCGACCGCGGGCGGCCTCGATGCCGCGGCGGATCTTGCCGAAGAGGTCGATCTCCCAGCTCGCGAGGCTGAGCCCGTACTGCCACGCGTTGAACGCGCCCGCGACGGGGCTGCCGCCGAGCTGCGCGGAGTTGGTCTGGATGTAGGAGTAGCCGGCGCCGGCGGAGAGGCTCGGATAGAGCTGGCTCTCCGCGATGCCGAAGCCGGCGCGATACGACTCGATCACCGCGATCGCGGACTGGATCCCGAGGTTGCCCTGCTCGGCGTCGGCGATGAACTGGCTGAGGAGCGGATCCTCGAAGCGGTCCCACCAGCGGTCGAGGTCGACCGGCGGCGAGGTCGCCTCGACGCCCGGGCTCTCGGCGACGAACTCCGGCGGGAGCCCGACGTCGGGTCGCTTGAAGTCCGGTCCGACCATGCAGCCCGCAGGCAGGAGCGCGAGGAACGCGACCACGAGGGCGCGGCGTCGTCGCGCGCCGCGGGCGGGGTCCTTGGTCGAGGGCATAGGCGGGAACACTACCACAGAGGTTTCGGCGCGGCGCCCTCGGCGGAGGTCCGACTGAAGGTCGGCGGCGGATCCCGGAAGTGGACCGCGGGCGTCCCGCCCGCACCGTCGAATGTCGTGGTGGACTCGATGCGGGCAAGATGCCCGCGGTCCACCGGAGATGCGTGCGGGGCCCGTTCTCCCGCGGCGGCGATCTGAAGACGACGACGCGGGCCCCGAGGGACCCGCGTCGGCTCGATCACGAGGGGGTGACGCGCTCGATCAGTCGAGCGGCATGTAGTTGAAGTTGGTGCCGCCCACCGACGCCTCGCCCATCAGTCCCTTGAGGTTGTCGGAGAAGATCAGCACGCCATCCTTGTAGCCGGCATTCTCCGCCGCACCCGCCTCGACGGCGACGCCGCTCGCGGTGGCGCTGCCCTTCAGTCCGCCCGCCTTGAAGTTGTCGAACGCCGGCTGGTTCTCGAAGAGGATCACCATCGAGTAGCCCTGACCGCCGATCTGGGCGCCGACGGTGACGCTCGAGAAGGATGCCCAGCCGACCTGCGCGTTGTTCCGGTAGACGACGCCGCGTCCGCCGCCGCCGCCCACGATGAACCCGCCCTTGCCCGCGTCGGGGAAGACCGCGTAGGCGTAGGCGGTGCGGATCTTCTCCTTTAGGCTCGGATCGGTCGTCTCGATCGCGGCGAGAGTGGTGTTCGCGGCTTGGACGAGGTCGGTCCGCTTCTCGGCGGTGTCCGGCGCGGCGGCGCAGCCGACGAGGCTCGCCGAGGTCATGGAGGCGGCAAGGACGAGGAAGACGAGGGAGCGAAGACGCATGGCAGATTCTCCGGGAGGGTTGGGGGCGGAGCGTACCCGAACTCCTCGCCGCAATCCACGCGGCGAAGGAGGGACGACGCCCCACGCAAGCGTTTGCCGGCGTCAGGCGCTCCAGGCGCCGAGGAGGATCGAGAGATCCGCGCCGTTCACGATCCCGTCGCCGTTGATGTCGGCGATGCCGCGACCGCCCCAGGCGCCGAGGAGGATCGCGAGGTCCGCGCCATTCACGACGCCGTCGCCGTTGAGGTCGGCGGGGGAGTCCTCGCCGGGGAGCGAGACGCGGATGATGCCCTCGCGGACCAGACCTCCGGCGGCGAACTTCACGCTCAGGAAGGTCCATGGCTCGTCGGAGAGCCCGAAGCCGGGTCCGATCGTCGCGCCGGCGTTGAAGTCGACGAGCGTCGCGTCGCCTTGCGCATCCCCGTCGAGGTCGAGCAGGTCGCCGATGCGGAGGAGCGCCCGCGACTGCGGTTGCCCCTCCTCGATCAGCGTCACGAACATCGCGCCGTTCGCGGGCGGCGAGCCGGCGCCCTCCCAGACGTGCACGATCTGCTCGCCGTCGTTGATCGCCGCCCAGCGGATGGCGCTTCCGGGCGGAAGATCCACGCCGTCGAGGGTCTCGCCCTCGCGGACGATGATGACGCCGTTGTAGGCGAGGTACTCGTTCGAGTCGGCGCTGCCGCCGACGAGCGGTCCGAAGAAGCAGCGGTTCGCGTCGTCGTTGATCCCCACTCCGCGGAACGCGCCCCACTTCTCGAGCGAGCCAGGGACGATGGGATTGCCCTCGCGCTCGAGGAGCTCACCGTCGACCCAGAGGAAGTCGTCGGTGCTGGTGGGAACGCCATCGACCTTCACGATGAGGTTGATGTGCTTCGCGCCCTCGGAGACCGAGTAGGCGAAGCCGATGCCGACGGGACCGAGGAGGTAGTCGGTGGTGCCGTCGGAGACGACTTGGTCCGAGGCGAGGAGGATCGTCGCGTTCGCCGGCTGCGAGGGATCGTCGCACCGCATGAACGCGCGTCCGTAGGTCGGTCCGGTCGGCATGGTGCCGAGCCCGCTCACCCAGAAGGCGAGTCCCGCCGCGGTCATCGACGGGCGGCTGTTGAAGGTGCTGAAGGTCGAGATGGTGCCGGGGATCGGGTCGGTCTCGCGGAGGAGGAGACCCGCCTGGGTCCAGACCGCGTCCTCGCCGTTGGCTGCGGGGCTATAGATGAATCCGCCGGTCGAGGAGAGACCCATCGTGCTCTCGCCGCCGGTGAGGACGGTGCCCTTGGGCGCGTCCGAGTTCAGCCAGAGGATGCCCTCGCCGCGCCAGACAAAGACATCCTGGCTCGCGAGCGATCCGGTGAAGCCGACGCTCCCGTCGGCGCCGATCGTCGGGTAGTTGAGCGCCGTGATCGCGGTGCCGTCGCCGCCCTCCGGCACGTCGCCGATCTCGGCGACGAGGTCCACCGAGACGGTCTTCTGCGGGGCGGCTGCGGCGGAGATCGGGAGGACGGCGAGCACGGCGAGGGTGGCAGCGAGGGAAGTGCGGGGCATCGGGGGGATCCAAGGGGCTCGCCCGGAGACGCCGGGCTCTCTCAGCATGCCGCGAAACCGCGGCGGTGCCACGGGAGAGTCGCCTCCCGGGCGAGGTTGGTTCGCGAAACTCGGTCGGTTGGGCGTGGAGCGGGGGATCGACGCCCCGAGGCGGGCGTCCGGAGGCTCACGGTGCGGACGATCGTTCGCTCGTCGCCGATCCCTCGACGCCGGACCTCGTCGGGCGTCCCGGCAGCACCGCGACCGCGACCGCGACCGCGAGGAAGACGAGTCCCATCGCGAGCCACTCGTTCCAGCGCGGGGTCTCCCGGAGCCAGACCCACGCGAAGAGGATGAAGACGACGAGCGTGATCGCCTCCTGCAGGATCTTGAGCTGCGCGACGGTGAAGGGACCACCCCCACCGACGTGCCCGATCCGGTTCGCGGGCACCTGCAGGCAGTACTCGAAGAACGCGAGACCCCAGGAGGCGAGGATCGCGATCCAGAGCGGCGCCGAGTGGAACTTCAGGTGCCCGTACCAGGCGGCGGTCATGAAGACGTTCGAGAGGAGGAGAAGGACGATGGTCGTCATGGGAGGCTCCGGGCGGCGGATCCCCGCAGTCTGACGAGGTCGGGGCGTTCCTCAAGCGATCCCCGGTCCCACCAGGCAGGTGGACGCGCCGCCCCGAACCATCCGCCGGAGGCGAGGGGCGTTCCCGTCGAGGTGGTCCTCGTCGAGTCTTGGAAGGGGATCTCGCCTCTCGACTGAACGGATCGGGGACGGATCGGGGCGGAACAGGGACGGATCGACGCGCCGGGATCGCGCGGTACCTTCGCGCGGTGCTGATCGAACTCCTCGGCGGTCTCGGGATCTTCCTCCTCGGCATGAGCCTGCTCGTCGACGGGCTCAAGGCGGTCGCGGGGCAAGCGCTGCGGCGTGGGCTCACGAGCGCGGTGCGCGGCCCCGGGTCGGGCATCGCCGCCGGGGCGATCGTGACGGCGCTCGTCCAGAGCTCGAGCGCGACGACCGTCGCGACGATCGGCTTCGTGAGCGCCGGGATCCTCTCCTTCCAGCAGTCGATCGGGGTGATCCTCGGGGCGAACCTCGGCACGACGAGCACGAGCTGGCTCGTGGCGATCCTCGGCTTCAACCTCTCGATCTCGACGCTGGCGCTTCCCTTCGTCGCGCTCGGGGCGCTGCTCCATCTGCTCGGTCGGGGTCGCACCAGCTCGCTCGGGCTCGCGGTCGCGGGCTTCGGGCTCCTCTTCGTCGGGCTCGACTTCCTCGAGCAGGGCATGGGAAGTCTCGCCGCCGACCTCACGCCCGGCCGCCTGCCCGCGGCGGAGGGCTGGGGAGGTCGGGTGCTGCTCGTCCTCGGCGGAGTCGTGATGACCGTGCTCCTCCAGAGCTCGAGCGCCGCGATCGCCGCGATCCTCGCCGCGCTCCACGCCGGGGCGATCTCCTTCGAGCAGTCGATCGCGATGGTGGTGGGGGCGAACATCGGGACGACCACCACCGCCGCCCTCGCGGCGCTGAGCGCCTCGGTGCCCGCGCGGCGGACGGCGCTCGCCCACGTCCTCTTCAACGTGGTCACCGGCGTGGTGGCGACGCTCCTCCTCGGTCCGCTCGGTCGCGCGTCGCTCCTCCTCGCGGGGTGGTGCGGCGGCGAGACGGCGGTGGTCGGGGTGGCGGCGTTCCACACGATCTTGAAGTCGATGGGGATTCTCCTGCTCCTCCCGTGGCTCGGCGCCTTCGGGCGACTCGTCTCGCGCCTCGTGCCCGATCGGCCGGATGACCTCGCCCGCTGGCTCGACTCGAGCGTCGGGGCGGTGAGCGCGGTCGCCAACGAGGCGCTGCGGCGCACGGTCGTCGGCATCGTCGCCGTCGCGGCGAGGGCGATCGAGGGCGCAGCGCGGGGCGACGGCCGCACGACGACGATCGCCGCGGAGCTCGCGGAGGCGGGGGACGCGCTCCGCAAGGCGTCGGCGTTCGCGGCGCAGGTCGGCGCCGGCGTCCAGTCGGGGAGCGAGGTCGCCGAGCACCTCGCGAACCTGCACATGATCGATCACGCCTCGCGGCTCCTCGAGGCGATCCAGGGCGACCACCGCCTGAACCTCGTCCGCGATGCCGCGTCGCTGCGACCGCAGCAGGAGTCGCTCCTCGGGCTCCTCGGCGTGGTCGCGGCGTGGACCGATCCCAACGCCGCCGCGGCGACCGCCGCCGGTCTTGAGGCTCGTTCGGCGTCGCTGGCGGAGCTCCGTCGGACCTATCGGGTGACGCTGCTCGAGCAGACCGCGGCGGGGAAGGTCGATCCGGAGGTCGCCCTCGACGAGCTCGACGCGAGCCGGCTCATCGACCGGATCGGGTACCACCTCGTCCGGGTGGCGGTGCACGCGGCGCGACCGACCCCGCCGCTTCGGAAGACCGGCACCCTCGAGCAGGATGCGGTCGCGGCGTCCTGAGCGGCGCCTCGGTCGCCGAGGGGAACGCGGCATCTTGGGTCGATCCTCGACTCGGGACTGTTCGGAGGGGAGGACCTGAGGTAGCGTCCCGAAGGCGGACGGAGGTCCCGGACCTCGACCGCCGCGACGGAGGAGTCCACGATGCCGACGCGAGGATCGAAGGCGGCGGGCGCGAGGAAGGGAACGAAGGCGAACGCCGCGAAGGTGCCTTCGAGCAAGTCCGGCAAGTCCGGCAAGACCTCCAACTCGGCCAAGACCTCGAAGCCCGCGCGATCGGCGGGCAAGGCGACTGCGTCAAGACGCGCGAAGACCGGGAGCCCCACCATGAAGAGCTCGAAGACGCCCGCGAAGAACCTCCGACCCTCGAGCCGTCCCCGCTCGGCGCCGAAGGGCGCCCGCGGCGTGGTCGAGGTCTCGATCGAGGCGACCCCGCGCGATGATCGACCGATCGAGGTCCGGATCGCGGAGCGGGCGTACCTCCTCTGGTGCGAGCGAGGCGGGAACGAGACGCTCAACTGGCTCGAGGCGGAGCGGGAGATCCGCGGGCTCTGACGCGGGGCATCCGGTCCGTCACGACGACGCGGGCGGCTCGACCTGCGGAGGTCGCGCCGCCCGCGCCGCGAGCATCGATCGCCGGATCGACCGCGGAGCCGCCCTCGAGTGGAGCGTCCGCTCAGCGAAACAGGTTGGCGAACGCCTTCGCCCACTGCTCGCAGCCCCGATCCACCGTGCCCATCGCCGAGAGCTTCTCGGCGGAGAACCGCTCGGTGTCCACGGTCGACGCCATCGCGGCGACCACGGGTCCACGGTCGCCTTCGGTGGCGTAGATCTCGCAGGCGCCGTAGCCATAGCCGCGCTTCATCACCTGCGACTGCGGGGCGATGTTCAGCGCCGGGCGGTTGGGCTTCACCGCGGTGATCGCCGCGCGGACCACGAGGGTCGGACCGGTGCCGCCGGCGCCGGGACCGAACTCCTTCGCGAGGTTCTCCTGCAGCTTGGTGCGGATCGACTGGAGCTCCTCGTCGGTGCAGTCGATGTCCGCGGCGTTCGGCACCGCGACCGGCTCGATCACGATCGTCGCATAGCGGGAGAGCACCGCGTCGTCGCTCTGGAAGACCCGAGTCAACTTGTCGTCGGCATCGGGACGAAGCTTCACCGACATCGGCACGTAGCCCATGCGGGGAACCTCCGTCGAGCCGCGGCAGCCGACGAGGGAGAGCGAGAGGAGGGTCGCCGCGAGGGCGAACGAGAAGGTGCGAAGGGTCGAGGGGAAGGTCATGGCGGGAAGTGTGCCGGGGATCGGGTCCCTCCGCAAGCAGCCGACCGCGGGGATTGCGTTCGCGGGACGTGACCCCGACATCCGGCCTGCGGGCGACCTCACGCCCGAGCGAGTCGGTGGTCGGCGATTCCGCATCGGTCGGCGATCACGAGCGGTTCGTCGCGTACGGTGCGGTCATGAGTCTCCGACCTCGCATCGACGCGTGGCTGACGACGGTGCCCTTCGTGCCGTTCGCCGTCGTCGCATCCGACGAGCTCAGGTGGATCGTCGATTCCCCGGAGTGCTTGACCCTCGACGCCAGCGGTGCCACACTCTGCTTGCTGGTCCGAAGCGGCGTCGGATGGCGAGACGCGCATGTCCGGATCTCCCAGGTCGTGGCGGTCGAGCGGGACTCGACCGACCTCGGGCCGAATGACTTCCGGCTCGTCGGGGACCGTGATTGAACCGCTCCTCCGCGGAGGCTCGACCCATGACCATCGACGAGTTCCGGGCGATCTGCTACGCGAAGGAGTTCACGACCTTC
>VGXO01000039.1 GCA_016873275.1 Phycisphaerae bacterium | reverse complement strand
CGAGGTCTCTCCGCGAGCGACGCCCGCCTCTACGGCGCCGCGTGCATGCTCGCGAAGTTTCCGCAGCTCGTCGGCATCGCCCGATTCGCGCGGGATCGGCGGCGAGGGCGGGCGCCGGCGATCGTCGAATACAAGTGAACCGACGCCGTCCGCGACCGATCAGGACGCGTCGTCGGTCGTCGTCGGCTCCACCACGGTCGCGGGAGCCGTTCGGGTGGAGACCACGATGTCCGCGCGGCGCCGGTCCTCTCCGCGAAGCGAGCGGAACGGCTCCGGCACCAGCGAGATCGTGAGGATCCTCGCGAACGGCGCCCGGCGGGCGATCTCGAGCACGGTGCCGCCGTCGAAGTCGGAATGGAACTGACCCACCACCAGCACGACCTTGGCGACGCCGTTCGGACGACGATCGAGGGCGCGAGCGACCGATGCCGCCATCGTCGCGTCCCAGGTCATCTGCGGACGCAGCACCGCCTCGACCTCCTCCTCGCTCGGGGGTCCCTCGCCGCGGGCGGCGCGGGCATCGGTCATGAGTTGGCGGAGCCGCGCGCGGTACGCGCCATCGTCGAGCGAGCTCGGGAGGTCGAACGACGCCTGCTGCTCGGCGGGAAGCGCTCGAAGCGACTCGTAGCCCTCGCGACCGGCGAGGCGGACGTACTCCCGCGGCGCGTTCGCCGCGACGACGGCGGCGTCGTGGCGTCGCGCGCACTCGACGAGCCGACCGTAGGACTCCTCCCACGACTGCGCGCCGGACCACCGTGCGCTTCCGGTCCGCTCGATGAACTCCGACTCGGAGAGCTCGCCGGCGAGAAGGGCATCGACCGCCGCCTGCTCGTCGCGCTCGAGCATCTCGAGCGCCAGCACGGAGCCGGGATAGGTCGCGAGCACGTTCTCGAGGACCGCGAGCTCGACCGCGTGACCGTTCGCGTCGTCGTGCTGCTCGCCGAGGACGACGACGTCGCTCGAGGCGACGGCGTCCATGAGGTCCGCCCACGTCACGACCCGCCCATCGCGACCCGAGAACATCGGAAGCGCCCGCGGTGCCCATGGCTCCTGCGGCAGCAGGTGCTCGGAGGGGCTCGGGTCCTTCGGGACGAAGGCGAAGGGATCCGGTCGCGAGCAGCCGGCGAGGGCGATGGACAGGACGCAGCAGCCGACGGTTCGGGTCGCGGATCGCATCGCCGGAGCATCTCGGGCGTCGGGGGTCGGGTCAATCGGAAACCCGGCGGGCGATCTCGCCGAAGGGTCCGGCTCGGCGTGGTCCCGATCCGGTCCCGGAGTAGATTCCGATCATGAGCATGGTCCATCGCCGCCGCTCGAACCTTCTCGGTCTCGTCCTCGGAGTGCTCCTTGGTCCGCTCGCGGCGGTCGGCGGAACGTCGATCGCAGCGCCTCCCCCCGCGGACCTCGAGCGACCCTACGCCGGCGATCGGGTGGTCCGCGTGACGATCCGTGGCGCCCGCGACCTCCGGGCGATGCTCGCTCTCAGTGAGGACGCGTGGTCGCATCGGCTCGGCATCGGTCCCTGCGACTTCCGGGTGTCGCTCGAGGCATTCCGGGCGCTCCAGCGGAGCGGCCTGCCCTTCGAGGTGCTGATCGAGGACGTGCAGCGCGTGGTCGACGCGGAGCGCGCCCGCCTCGCGGCGGCGGAGCCGGAGGGCGGCGTCGCGGGGCTCGACTTCTTCGCCGACTTCCGCGACCTCGCGACGATCAACGCGCGGCTCGACGAGCTCGCGGCGCTGCATCCCGACCGCGCGAGCGTGATCGCGATCGGCACGTCGGTCGAGGGACGCTCCATCCGCGGGATCGAGATCCGTCCCGAGGAGTCGGCGGGACTTCCGCAGGTCGTGATCAACTTCGCCCAGCACGCCCGCGAGTGGGCGACCCCGATGACCGGCATGTGGCTCGTCGAGGCGCTTCTCGAGCGCAGCGATCCCGCGGTCGCCGCCGTCGCGGACGCCGCCATCTGGACGGTGATCCCCGTGACCAATCCGGACGGCTACCAGCACTCGTGGGGTCCCGAGCGGTTGTGGCGCAAGAACCGCCGACCGAACCCGGACGGCAGCATCGGCGTCGACCTCAACCGAAACTGGGGCTGGGGGTGGGGCGGACAGGGATCGAGCGGCTCGCCGAGCAGCGAGACCTACCGTGGTCCCTCGGCGTTCTCCGAGCCGGAGACGGCGGCGCTTCGCGACTTCCTCTCCTCGCGGAGCGACCTCGCGGCGCATCTCGACATCCACAGCTACGGACAGTGGATCCTCCACCCGTGGGGGAACGTCGCGACGCCGACCCCCGACGCGGTGGCGTTCGCGCTCATGAGCAGCGAGATCGCGGGCGCGATCCGCGCGGTGCATGGTCGCACCTACGTCGCCGGATCGATCTACTCGACGCTCTATCCGGCGTCGGGAGGCGCGTGCGACTGGGTGTACGGCGACCGTGGCGCGTTCTCCTTCACCTTCGAGGTGCGCGACACCGGCTCCTACGGATTCGTCATGCCGCCGGCGGAGATCGTGCCGAACGCGGAGGAGAACCTCGCCGGCATCGCCGCGTTCGCGCGGGTGGCGCTCTCGCCCGCCGCGTTCGTCGCGCCACAGATTCCCGCCCAGGTCCCGGCGGGCGAGGAGGCGCGGGTGCCGGTCTCGATCGTGCCGATCCGCGGGGAGGTGACCGCCGGCAGCGAGGTCGCGTGGATCGCGATCGACGATGGCGCCGCGACGCCGGTGCCGCTCGTCGCGCTCGGCTCGAACCAGTTCGAGGTGCCGCTGCCCGCGGTCGCCTGCGGTCGGACGATCCGCTGGTGGCTCGAGGCGGAGACCTCGCTGGGCATGATCCGCCTTCCGTCGGAGTCCGGGCTCGCCGGGTTCGTCACCGAGGCGGTCATCGATCAGGTCGCCTTCGCCGACGACTTCGAGCTCGACCGCGGCTGGACGGTCGGGGCACCGGGCGACAACGCGACCGCCGGCCTGTGGACCCGCGTCGCGCCGGTCGGGACGATCGCGCAACCGGGCAGCGACCACTCGCCGGATGGCACCCTCTGCTTCGTCACCGGGCAGCACGTCGCGGGGCAGGGGGCGGGCACCAGCGACGTCGACAACGGCGTCACGAGCCTGACGAGTCCGCTCCTCGACGCCTCCGATCCAGCGACCGAGGTCAGGGTCTGGCTGTGGCACTCGAACAATCAGGGCGCGAACCCCGGGACCGACTCGATGCTCGTGCAGGCGTCGAGCGGCGACGGGACGTGGGTCCTCGTCGACGAGATCCTCGAGAGCCCGGGCGTCTGGTTCGAGCGTCGATGGCGCCTCGCGGACTTCCTCCCGCCCTCGGCGACCTGCCGGATCCGCTTCGTCGCGCGGGACCTCGGCGCTGGCTCCCTCGTGGAGGCCGCGGTCGATGACTTCGCGGTGGTGGTGCAGGGCTGTCCCGCCGTGGTGATCGGCGACCTCGACGGCAACGGCGTCGTCGAGGGCGCCGACCTCGCCTTGCTCCTCGGCGCCTGGGGCACGGCGGGAGGTCCCGCCGACCTCGACGACGACGGGACGGTCGGCGGTTCGGATCTCGCGGTGCTTCTCGGGAACTGGAGCTGATCGCGCCGGCGACCGAGGATGCCGCGGGGGCGGGGCGTCGCCGCGGAGCGGATCGCTACACTCCCGCCCCTTCATGACCTCCCGCGCCCACTCGTCGACTCGACGCGGCTCGCCCAGCGCATCCTCCCGTCCCCGCCGCGCCGGCTGGCGCACCGCCGCCACGAGCGACCGGCACGAGCTCTACGAGGCATCGGTCCAGTCGCCCGAGTCGGAGGTGGACTTCATCGACCAGGCGTTTCGCCGCTGGCGCGGCCGCACGGCACGATCGTTCCGCGAGGACTTCGCGGGCACGATGTACCTCAGCACGACGTGGATCCGCCGCCGCGCCGACCACACCGCGATCGCGGTCGACCTCGATCCCTCGGTGCAGGCGTGGGGGATGCGGCGCCACGTCGAGTCGCTGACCGATGCGCAGCGAGCCCGCCTCGACGTGCGCCTCGCCGACGTCCGCACCGTCCGCTGCCCGAAGGTCGACTGCATCGGCGCGTTCAACTTCAGCTTCTACCTCTTCCACGCCCGCAAGGACCTGGTCGCGTACTTCCGCACGGTGCGGCGCGGGCTGAAGCGCGACGGTCTCTTCATCCTCGACGCCTACGGCGGCAGCGACGCCTTGGTCGAGCAGGAGGAGGTCCGCGACCTCGACGGATTCACCTACGTCTGGGAGACCGAGCGGTACGACCCCATCACCGGTCGGATCCGGATGGCGATCCACTTCCGCTTCCCGGACCGCACCGAGCGGCGGCGGGCGTTCGTCTACGACTGGAGGCTCTGGACGCTCCCCGAGCTGAAGGAGTGCCTCCAGGACGCGGGATTCCGCGAAGTCGAGATCTGCTGGGAGGGCAGCCTGCCGGACGGCTCCGGCAATGGGATCTTCCGACCGGCGCGGCGCGGCGAGGCATGCCTCGGATGGATCGCGTACCTCGTCGCCGTGCCCTGATCGGTGCCCCGTCGCGCCACGGAGGATCAAGCATGCTCGAGAGCCTTCCTGCCGCCGCGTCGATTCCAGAGGTCTCCGCGCGGATCGCGGAGGCGCTTGCCGAGGTCGAGTCGATCTTCGACGCGCAGCTCGCGAGCGACTTTCCCTCCGTCAACGAGCTGTGCCGGCACGTGGAGCGCTACCGCGGCAAGCGGCTCCGCCCGACCTTGGTGCTGCTCTCCGGGCTTGCGGCGGCCGGGGGCGACACGACGCGGGGACTGTCGCGGCGGCACCGCGTGCTCGGCGCGGTGGTCGAGATGATCCACATGGCGACGCTCGTCCACGACGACGTGCTCGACGAGGCGGAGGTGCGGCGCCGCGGCGCCACGGTGAACCGGCTGCGCGGCAACGAGGTCGCGGTGATGCTTGGCGACTACCTGATCTCGAACGCCTTCCACCTCTGCTCGAGCCTCGGCGATCCCTCGCTGAACCTCGCGCTTGGCGCGACGACCAACACCGTCTGCGAGGGCGAGCTGCTGCAGCTGCACCATCGCGACGATCTCTCGCTCGACGAGCGCACCTACCTCGAGATCGTCCGGCGCAAGACGGCGTCGCTCGTCGGCGCGTGCTGCGGGCTTGGCGCCCGCCTCTCGGGTGCCGACGAGCGGGTGCAGTCGGCGCTGGAGCGGTTCGGTCTCGCCGCCGGAGTCGCGTTCCAGGTGCAGGACGACCTCCTCGACCTCTCGGGCGACGCGGACGTCGTGGGCAAGACGCTCGGGCGCGACCTCGAGAAGGGAAAGCTCACCCTGCCCTCCGTGCTCTTGTTCGCGACTGCGGAGCCTTCGGTGCGGGAGTCGCTCCTTGCGGCGACGCTCGCCCGCGATTCCGCCGCCGTCCGCAGCGTGCTCGATCGATCCGGGGCGATCGGTGCCGCCCGGCGCCGCGCCGCGTCCTTCGTCGAGGATGCCAAGAAGGACCTCGCGGCGCTTCCCGCGTCCCCCGCCCGCGACCTCCTGCATCGGCTCGCCGACGCGGTCCTCTCGCGCGAGGCGTGAACGGCGCCTCGATCGCCGGGTCGGCGTCGCTAGGATCGACTTCTTCGAGTCATCCCGGAGTCGAACCCGCATGATCCTCCCGCCACGCTCGGTCCCGTCCGCGATCCTCCTTCTCGCCGCCGCGGTCGGCACGGCGGGCGCCCAGACCGGCGCGACGCCGCCTCCGTCGAGGGGCGGCGACGCGAAGGCGCCGGCGAGCGACGGAAGCGTGCCCCGCGAGTGGACGGAGAAGCTCGACCGCGAGGATCGCGCGTCGATCGATGCGCTCCTCGGCTTCGAGGCGCCGGCGCTCCCGAAGGACGCGAGGTGGATCGGCGCGGCGCCGGCGGGGCTCGCCGACCTCCGCGGCAAGGTCGTGGTGCTGCAGTCCTTCTCGACCAAGGGCGGCGGGTTCCGCACCGTGACCCGTCTGGCGGAGGCGCTCCGCACGATGCCCGCGGAGGACCTCGCCGTGATCCTCGTGCACGCGCCCGACGGCGTCGATCGCGCCCCGACCGCGCTCGAGCGCAACCCGGCGCCGTATCCGGTGCTCCTCGATGCCACCGGATCGACCTGCGACTCCTACGGCTTCTTCCGCCGCCCCTCCAACCTCGTGATCGATCGGCAGGGGAACGTGCGCTTCGGCGGACTCACCCCCGAGGGCGTCGCGGGCGCGACCGCGCGGCTTGCCGCGCAGGCGTACGACCCCGCGACGCTGCCGACCAAGCGACCCGAGGCGAAGGTCGAGACCGCCGGGAAGGCGGAGTTCCCGACCTTCCGCAACCCCGTCGGTCGCGCGAAGGACCTCCGGGGTCAACCCGCGCCGCCCTTCGTGGTCGATCGATGGATGACCGAGCCCGCGGAGCCCGGCTCGCGCCTGGTGGTGATCGACTTCTGGGCGACCTGGTGCGGTCCCTGCATCCAGGCGGTGCCCCACATGCGGTCGCTCGCGTCGGCGTATCCGCAGGACGTCTGCGTGGTCGGACTCTCCGACGAGACGAAGAGCAAGTACGACAACGGGCTCCTTCGGCTCGGCATGCACACCCGCGACTTCGGCTACGCGATCGCCCTCGATCCCATGGGACGGTTCAAGCAGGGGTTCGAGGTCGGGGCGATCCCCCACGTCGCGATCATGTCCTCCGACGGGATCGTGCGCTGGCAGGGGCATCCCGGATCGCTCGACGATGCCGCCATCCGGCAGCTGATCGCCGCCAACCGCGCCCTCTCGGGATCCGCCCCGGCGACCGGCGGGGCGGGCGGCGGGCGCTGGAGCCGCGAGAAGCGCGGGAACTGATCAGCCTGACGAGGATGCTTGGCGGAGCGGGCTGGCGGTCGCCGTCGCGCTAGCGCCAGATCGTCATCGCCGAGTTGTCGATGAGCCGCGCCTCCGGCAGCCTTGCCGCGATCAGCGCCCGGGTCGGGCGGCGGAGGTCGGAGACCGGTCGCAGCGTCTCCGCGTCCCGCACGACGGCGTACTGCACCTCGAGCTCGTGCGCGAGCAGCGTCTCCCGCATCAGCCGCTCGGCGGTCTCCGGTCGCTGCGCCGCGTGCGCGACCTGCAGCGCGCGGCGCAGCCCGAGCGCCCGCTCCCGCGACTGCGCGGACAGGTAGCGGTTCCGGCTGCTCATCGCGAGACCGCCCGGCTCGCGGATGGTCGGACCGCGCACGATCGAGAGGTCGCCCCAGCGCGATCCACGCTGGAGCTCCTCCTCGACCATGCACTCGATCACGCGGAGCTGCTGGAAGTCCTTCTCGCCGAAGATCGCCCGGCGCGGACGGCAGAGGTCGAAGAGCCTCGCGACGACCTGCACCACGCCGGCGAAGTGTCCCGGGCGGATGGCGTCCTCGAGCGCCGGCTCGCAAGCAACCGCCGGCAGCGCGAGCGTCGCCGCCTCGCGGCGCGCCGCGTCGAGCCCCGACGGATAGAGGTCCTCGACCGAGGGGAACCAGCAGACCGCCGCGCCATGCCGCGCCGCGAGCTCGAGGTCCGCCTCGGGCGTGCGTGGATACCGGTCGAGGTCCTCATGCGGGGCGAACTGCGTGGGGTTCACGAAGATCGACACCACCGCCGGAAGACCGGACCCCGCGGCGATCGAGATCAACGATCCATGACCCTCGTGGAGCGCCCCCATCGTGGGCACGAACGCACCGCCCGCCCATCGGTCGAGATCGCGGACGTCCCTCACGATGGTCATCGACATGTGGTGCGTGCCGCCAGAACTCACCCGTGGACTCACCAGATGACGAGCGCCGCGCCGGCGACCGCGACGCCGATGGCGAGCAGCAGCACCGCCGGTCGGTTCTGCGGGCCGACCCGCACCGACGCGACCGCGATCCCGACCGCCATGACGATCACCGCCCACCCGAGCGGCGCGAGCGACGTGGTGCGAACGTCTCGGGTCTGGATCAGCGTCCCGCCGTAGAGCCGCTCGGGATCCGCGGTGGTGGGCTCGTCCGGCTCCCAGCCGTTGGGCAGGATGGGGACGAGGACCTCGGGATTCTCCGGCGCTCGACGGGCGAAGAGCCAGCCCGTCGTGCCCACGTAGGGCAGGGGACCAAAGCCATCGACGGCATCGCGCGAGTCGTCGCCGAGCGGTCGGCGCCACCAGTACTCGACGGTCACGCGATCCTCCGGGGCGAGGTCGAAGCCCTGCTCGACGCGGTCGATGCGGTAGACCGCCGTGTAGGACCACTCGTCGAAGCGGTTGCTCAGGTCCCGGATGACCGAGATCGACTCCACGGTGCCGTGCAGGATGTACTCCGCCCGTCCGGCGAGCTCCTCGCGGGTCAGCGGCGGGGTCTCGATGCCGAGCCGGTACTCATCGGCGACGGCAACGACCGGCGATGCGACCGCCGCGAGGACCATCCACGACCAGGTCGTTCGGCTGGGGCGAGGCAAGGAGGGAGTTCCGGCGGGATTGAATCAGGAGGCATCGGGACCCGCAACCTTGGACCGACCCCGGATAGACCTTGGATCGACCTCGGATAGACCTTGGATCGACTCGGACCTCGTAGACTCCTCCTCGTCGCCGGACCGACCCGGTCCGACGGCGTCACGAGGCAGGCAGGCTTGAGCGGCGGCACGGCGAGGAATCTCGGACTTACGGCGATGCGATCGACGGCGCTCCTGGGTTGGTCGGGGCGCAGCGCAGCACCGGATCCGAGGGAAGTCCGCGCGCGGATCGTCCGCGGGTCGGACCTCGTGGAGCCGGTCTGCGAGCCGCTGCCCCATGCGGGTGCCGGCTGGTCGATGCTCCTCCGCGGCGGGCAGGATCCGCCTTGGATCGCGTGGGTCGAGCCGAGCGGGCCCGATCACGCCTCCGAGGCGCCTCCGGAGATCGCGGGCGCTCCGTGGGTCCTCGGCGTCGAGACGCTCCTTGGAGATCCAAGTCGCCCGGAGTCGTGGCTCGAGCGATATCGATCGATGGCGAGGGTGCTCGGGGAGTGCGGGGCCGGCGAGGCGATGCTCGATCCGACCACCGGGCGATGGTTCGCGGGCGGGACGCTGCGCGACCTGTGCGCCGGGGACGCCGAGCCCTCGCTCGATCTGCTGTGGAGCGTGCGGGTCGCCCGCCGCGCGGGCAGCCACCTCGCCTGGATCGCGACCGAGGGACTCCAGCGATGCGGACGGCTTGAGCTCGAGATGATCGAGGTCCCGCATGAACTTGCCGACGCCGCCGCGGCGACCATCGACGCGCTGGCGGCGCTCCTCGTCGAGGGCGGCGCCGCGACGGGGACGGCATGGCAGGTCGGACCGCGTCATCAGGTTGCCTTGCGGACCGTGCAGGAGGCGATCGAGAAGCTCGCGCCCGGCGCTCCGGGAAGCCTCGAGGATCGTCGCCGCGCGTCGGCGGGAGAGGATCCCTCGCTCGCGGATCGAGCGGTGGTCTGCGACCCGCGACCGCGCGGCGCCTGGACGGAGGGATGGGTTCCTCCGGTCGATCTCCTGCGGGAGGTCGCCGCCGGAACGGTCGCCATCTATCGGGGGCGGCACGAGCGCGAGCGGGTGCGGCGCCTCGCCGCGCGATCCCGGGAGGACCTCGCGCGCCTGAGCGAGCGGCACGGGAGCGCGACCGATCCGCCGCCCGGTCGCCTGCGGGTCGCCATCGATCACGCCGAGGGAAGCTGCTGGATGGAGGTGGTCGGCCGGGCGGCGTCGGGGGTGCTCGGGCAGGCGATCGACGTCGATGGTCGAGCGCTCTCCGGCTCGCCGGCGGAGATCGTCCCGTGGAGCGCGGTCATCGACTGGGAGTGGACGCTTCCGGAGGGGCGATTCGGTCCCACCGACGTGGCGGCGCTGCGGCAGGCGCTGGAGGACCCGCCGCGATGAGCGAGCCGCTCGAGCGGTCCGGCGGGACGAGCGCGTCGGCGGAGCACGGGGACGATCCGCGCGAGGATCCGGAGGCCCGCCGCGTCCGACGGACGCTCGCGACGGCGGGCAGGGTGCGGGGCCTGTGGCGGGTCATCCGAGTCGCCGGATGGCTGGCGGCGGTCGCGATGCTCCTCGTGGGAGTCGTCGGCGCCGTGGCGTGGTTCGTGCAGTCCGCCGTCGGCTGAGCCGCCGACCATCGGCGGTCGATGCCGCTACCCTTCGGCTCGTCGTCCGGCGTCCCTCGGAGTCCCCGCGATGGTCTGCCTCGAGTCGTGTCGCGCCCGCGCCCTCGTGGCGATTTGCCTCCTCATGGTGCTGGGCGGCTGCGGCGGCTACGCGGCGCGGGGCAGGGTGGTGGAGGGCGACTTCGACTTCATCGCGGTGGTGCCGGAGAACGACCCGCGCCTCGCAGGCCGCGGGATCGGCAACACCCGGATCAGCTTCACCCGCGATCCGGAGAGCCTTGGTCGCGAGCAGGTCGCGACCGGACTCTCCGATCCGAACGGCGACTTCTCGGTGAAGCTCGACGCGTTCGGCGCCGGCTGGATGAGCGAGCAGTGGCTCGTGCGGGCGGTTCGGTCCCGCTTCGGCGCCGCGGAGGGAATGCTCGCGCTGCCCGGCGCGGCATCGGGCGAGCGCCTCCTCATCGTCATGCGGCGGGGGTCCGCGCGGGAGGTCGAGGACCTCGAGGAGCAGTGGAAGGGTGCCGACGACGACTTCATGGGAGAGGTCGAGCGGTGGCGAACTCCCTGATCCTCCGCCGCGTCGAGGCAGGCGCCGCATGACGAGGCACGCCCTCGCCTCATCCGCCGAGGTCGCTCGTCCGCGGGTGCGATACCGCCATCGGGTGCGCCTCGCCGGTCTGCTGTACCTCGTGGTGACGCTCCTGCTCGGCATCGCCGCGACGACGCGCCCCAACAACCTCCTCGTCTGGATCTTCGGGATCGCCCTCGGCTCGATCCTGGCGTCGGGGATCGTCTCGGGCTTCATGCTCATGCGGCTCCGCGTGACGCGGCTCGATCCGCGGCGGGCGACCGCCGGCGAGGCGGCGCCGCTGCGCTACGAGGTGCGGAACGAATCCCGCTGGTGGAGCGCGTTCGGACTCATCGTGCGGGAGCACCCGACCGGACGCCTCGACGGGTGGGAGCACGCGACCTCGCCCGCGGAGGCGCGGATCCTGCACGTCGGACCGGGGGAGCAGGTGCATGCGGAGTCGTGGATCGAGCCGACCCGCCGCGGCAGGATGACCTTCCGCGAGGTCGCGGTCTCGAGCCGCTTTCCCTTCGGACTGCTGGAGAAGGTGGTGCGGTTCGAGCTTCCCGGCGAGGTGCTGGTGCATCCGCGGCGGCATCCGGTCCGACCCGGCGTGCTCGAGGGTCTCCGCGGCGAGCTCTCCGGGGGACTCGACCAGATCGCCCGGGTGGGCGGGGGCGACGACTTCCACGGGGTGCGGGAGTACCGCCCGGGTGACAGCCTGCGCTCCATCGCGTGGAAGCGGCTCGCGGGGCTTGATCGGCTCGCGACGATCGAGCGGTCCCGCACCGGACCTCCGCGTCTGCTGCTGCGGCTCGACCTTCGGACCGCGACCGCGAGGCTGGTGGTGGATCCGCAGGGACCCTCGGCGCGGGAGATGGAGGAGCGGGCGATCTCGCTGGTCGCCTCGCTGGCGACCGGGGCGATGCGGGAGGGATTCGAGGTCGGTCTCGACGTGCTTGGGCTGGACGCACCGCCCCGACCGATCCGTGGCGGGCACTGGCATCTCGAGCGGCTGCTCGGCACGCTCGCCGGGCTTGACCTCGACGCGCCGCGGAGCGGAGGCGGCGGCGCCGCGCCGCCTCCCACCGCGAGGGTCCTGCAGGTCTCGGTCGAGGCGACCCGGAGCCGCGGCGAGCTCGGCGGCGATGGTCGTTGGCGTCTCGCCGCGACGCAGTTCGACCGACTGCTCGTGGTGGACGAGGCGGGGGACGCTCGATGAACCTCGCCCGACGCGCTCGGCTCGAGCTCCTCGTCCTCGTCGAGATCGCGATCGCCGCGTTCTGCGTCAGCCAGCGGAGCATCGGGCTCTTCCTGGTGGCGGGCGGTCTGGCGGCGATGAGCTGGTACGTCGTCGAGGGACCGCGGGGGCGGACGATGCCGCGGTGGCTCTCGAACCTCCTCGTCGTGGTGATCGTCGCGAACGTGGTCCGGGAGTGGCTGATCCGCCCGGATCCCGCGGAGGCGATCGAGATCCTTGGTCGGTTCGCGCTGTGGCTCTCGTGCCTCAAGCTGTTCGAGTCGCGCCGACCGCGCGACGACTCGCAGGTCCTGGCGCTGACCGCGGTCCTGGTGGTCTCCGGCGCCCTCCACTCCATCGACCTCCTGTTCGCGCTGCTGCTCCTGGTCTACGGCATCGACGCGATGCGGGTGGCGATGCTGCTCGAGCTGCTCGAGGCGAGCGGCGGCGCCGCGACCGGCGCGACTCCCGCGCCGGGCTCCCGCTTCGCGCCTCGCCTGCGACGCTCGGCGGCGGTGACGATCGCCGCCGCCACCCTCGTCGCGGTCGTGGTGTTCGTCCTCTTTCCTCGTCGGCTCGACTCGGCGGACCGCCGCGGCCTGGTCGGAACGCCGGTCCCGGGCTTCGTGGAGGAGGTGGACCTCTTCTCGGGCGAGCGCATCAGCGAGAGCCGGCGGGAGGTCTTCAGCGTCCGCTGGCTCGACCGCGCCGGGGAGTCGGTGCGGCTGGCGAGCCCACCGCTCCTGCGCGGATCGGTCATGGAGGACTACCAGCCCGACGAGAGCAAGTGGACCTCCCTCAGCCAGCGCCGCCGCATGCGCACCGTCACCGTCCGTCCGAACCTCGAGATGACGCCGATCTCCCGCCCCCCGGTCACGCCGCGCAGCGAGACCTATCGGCAGCAGGTGGTGATGCGGAGCATGGCGACCGACACCGTCTTCGCCGCCTTCGCGCCGATCGCGATCGCCTCGCCGGAGCGGCGCAGCTTCGGCGTCGACGTCCGCACCCTGATCATCCGCGAGATCGGTCTGGAGCGGCTCTCTCGCCTGCAGCGGTACGAGGTGCAGGTCGAGCCGTTCCCCGGGCCGGACACGCTCGCGCCGCTCTTCGGCGGCGGCGGGGCGGTCATTCCCGAGCTGCCGAGCTTCCCCGTGCCGCGGGTCCGCGAGGTCGCCGAGCGCCTGATCGAGGACCTCGACCTGGCGGACGTGCCGAGCGAGGCGGCGGCGGAGGCGGATCCCGCGGACCGGTGGATCCGCAACCGCCGCATCGCGCGGGCGTTCGCCGACTGGCTGCGCGGCGACGGGGGATTCGCCTACGCCACGGACCTCCGCGACTTCGTCCGGCTCGAGGGGGAGGACCCGATCGTCTCCTTCCTCGAGCGATACCGCTTCGGGCACTGCGAGTACTTCGCCTCGGCGCTCACGGCGCTCTGCCGGTCGGTCGGCGTCGATGCCCGCCTGGTGACCGGATTCATCGCGATGGAGTGGGACGCGGGCGGCGAGCAGTACCTCGTCCGCGAGTCGAACGCGCACGCGTGGGTCGAGGTGCGGGTCGGGGAGCATCAGTGGATCAGCGTCGATCCCACCCCCGCCGAGTCGCTGGAGGCGATGGCGGCGGCGAGGCGGAGCTGGCTCGACCGATGGCGCTGGATGTACGACCGCATCGAGCTCTTCTGGAACAGCCGGATCGTGAGCTACGACGGCGCCGTGCAGGCGTCGCTCGTCGAGCGGCTCTCCCGCGAGTGGTCCGAGCGCGTCGAGGAGTCGCTCTCCGGCGCGGCGGGGCGGGCGCGGGAGCTCGTCGCGGGACTGCGTCTCGGCGCCGCGGTGGTCCCGTGGCTCGTCGCGGCGCTGGTGACCGTGGCGGCGGCGTTCCTCGCCGCGGTGCTCTGGCGCCGTCGCGCGAGGCGCACCCGCCGACTCGCCCGCCTTCCCGCCGGCGGCGGGCGACGGCTGCTCGAGCTCGCGCGGATCCACCTCGAATCGCTCGAGGCGTGGGAGCGGGCAGGATGGTCGCGGGCGAGCTGGCTGCCACCGGGCGCGTTCATCGAGCAGCTGCCACCCGAGCGGCGCGACGCGGTCGAGGCGACCCGGGCGATCCTCGACCTCTATTACGCGGCGAGGTTCGGGGCGAGGTCCGTCGCGGAGCGAGACCTGAGGGAGGCGCGGATGCTGCTCCGCCGCGTCGCGACCGGCGCGGGGGGACCGCGGGTCGCGGCGATGTGAAGCGGGGGGACCTGTGCGGTCCTCCCGATGCTCGCGCGGCGGTCATTTGGTGAAGTGCGATCCGAGACGCGCCGACGACCCTCGGGGAGGTCGCATGACCTCCTCGTCCGCGCCTCGATTCGGAGACGTGCCGTGCCTGCATTCCGTTCTCGGACCCTTCATTGGCGTCGCGTCCTTGGTCAGCTCGCCTCCCGCGGCGGCTCGCTGGAGGTCGCGTTCTCGCCCGCCTCGGACGTGCCCGCGACGAGCGGCTCCGCGATCGCGGCAGACTTCGTCTGGCGGCTCAGGATCGTCCAGCTCGACGACGCCTGGATCGAGGTGGAGGCGCCGGAGGTCCTGCACCGAGCGGTCCCGATCTCCGCGGGCACGCGGATCGTCGCGGCGATCGTGGTCGGACCCAACCGCTGGATGTTCCGCAGCGAGTGCCTCGCGGGCACGCCGTGGCGGATCGGATCGATGCGCCAGACCGGCACGATCCGCATCCGCATGCCCGAGGAGGTCGCCCGAACCCGTCGCGCTCATCTCCGCGTCGAGACCGCGTCGATCGAGCTTCCGACCGTGCGCGCCTGGGTGCTGCTCGAGCCAGCCTCGGTGCGGCCGTTGCAGCGATCGCTCGCCCTCGCCGCGGAGCAGATCGGGCAGGGTCAACCGCTCGCCGGCGCTCCCTGGGACGACGAGAGCGTTCGCCCCACCCTCGGTCCGGAGTTCTCGGCGACCCTGCTGAACATCGGAGGCGGCGGCGCGGGTCTGCGGCTCTCGCCCGCCGACGCCAGCGTGCTTGGTCCGAGCCGTCTGCTCTGGCTGCACGTCGATCTTCGTCCCGACTCGGCGCTGCCGCTCTGCGTCGCGGCGCGGGTCGCCCACCTGCATCTCGAGGTCTCGGGCTCGACCTACGCCGGCGTCGCGTTCGACTTCACCGCGGACTCCTCCCACGCCCAGCTCGTCGCGCGGCAGGTGCTCGGGGTCATCGCCAAGCGGCAGGGTCGCGGGGCGGAGCCGATGCGGCGGGCAGCCTGATCGTCGAGCTCAGCGGGTCAGTCGAGCGAGCACCGCGGTCTTCGCGAGGCTCTCGGCGGTCTCGGCGAGCGGTTCGCTCTCGGCGACGATGCCGCATCCGGCGTGGTAGCCGAGCGTCCATCGGTCCTCCGCGATCCGCGCGAGCATCGCCGTGCGGATCGCCACGTTGAGACGCAGCCCGTGCCGATCGTCGATCCAGCCGATCGAGCCGCAGTAGATCCCCCGCGGCACCGGCTCGAGCGACTCGATGACCTGCATGGCGCGGATCTTCGGAGCCCCGGTCACCGAGCCCGGCGGGAAGGTCGCCGCGAGGAGCTCGGCGGTGGTGACCTCCGACCGCAGCCGGCCGCGCACCTCGGCGACCGCGTGGATCACCGTCGGATGGCGCTCGAGGCGCCGAGGCTCGCGCACCTCGACGGAGCCGAGCCGGCATGCCCGACCGAGGTCGTTCCGCATCAGGTCCACGATCATGGCGAGCTCCGCCGCGTCCTTCGCCGACGCGAGGAGTTCCGCGGGATCCCCATCGCCCGGTCGGGTGCCCTTGATCGGTCGCGTCGAGACCACGCCGCCCGCCTCGACATGGAGGAACGACTCCGGGCTCATCGAGAGGACCGCGTGGTCCCCGTCGAGCTCGAGGTAGGCACCGTGACGCGCCGAATGCCCGCGGAGCGCCGCCGCCGCGAGCGAGCGAGGCGACCCGTCGAGCGTGGTCGAGAATCGCTGCGCGACGTTCGCCTGGAAGAGGTCGCCCGCGTGGATCAGGTCGACCGTCGCCGCGACCGCCCGCTCGAACGCCCGCGCGGGCAGATCGGCACGGAGCGGCTCGAGGGCGAAGGACCGAACGGCGCGAGGTCGATGCGGCAGCCCCTCGACCCAGTCCGGCGCCTCGGCGCCCTCGGCGGCGATCCACCACCAGCCGTCGCGCCTTCGATCGTGGACGAGCAGCCACGGAGGTCGCACGGCCCACGCGTCCGGCATGGCGGCAAGGCGCAAGGCGTCCTGCACGACCGAGGGCTCGAGCCGTCGGCCGAGCTCGTAGGAGAGCGCAACCACCTGCCCGAGCGAGAAGGGAGGTGAGTCCGAAGGGCACGCCTCCGCGCGGGACAGCGGCGAGTCGCAGAGCAGCGCGGCGAGCGATCGCATGGTCGCGTCCGGATCGTCGGCGAGCGGTGCTCGCGGCGCGATCCGACGCGGGGAATCGACCGGCATCAGGAGCGTCCACCGGGCGCCGTCGCCCGCCTGATCGTCGGTGGCGACGAGACCGAGCGGCACCTCCGCAGGCCATGCGAGGATCGCCTCGCAGGGGTCGAGATCCCATCCGAGGGCACGACTCGCCGCGCGGCACTCCGCGCGAGGGCGACCGTCGACGACCGGCTGCATCCGCGAAGGGTAGCGGCATCGATCGAGCGCCCGCGGCCTGCCGAGCGACCACGAGGGCAGTGCTATGCTCCGCGGCTCTTCGCGGGTCCCGACGAGCTCGTCGCCCGCGTCCGCACCCCCGACCAGAGTCCTCGCCATGCCTCCCGCCGCACGAACCTCTCGCGCGTCCCGCCCCGCCTCCCGCCGCGCCGCCGCGAAGCCGGCGAAGTCCGCCAAGTCCTCGCGCCGCGGCACGGCGCGACCCGCCAAGATGGTCTACTACTTCGGCGCGACCCGCTGCGAGGGCAACGCCTCGCAGCGGCTGCTCCTCGGAGGCAAGGGCGCGAACCTCGCCGACATGACCTCGATCGGGCTGCCGGTCCCGCCGGGGTTCACCATCACCACCGACACCTGCGCCGCCTACGAGGGCGCGGGAGGTCGGCTTCCGAGGGGCCTGATGGACGACGTCCGCGCGAACATCAAGCTGCTCGAGAAGGAGCTCTCGAAGCAGTTCGGCTCCGACCGCAATCCGCTGCTCGTCTCCGTCCGCTCCGGCGCCGCGGTCTCGATGCCCGGCATGATGGACACCGTCCTCAACCTTGGGCTCACCGACGCCGCGGTGGCGGGACTCGCGCGGCTCACCGGCAACGAGTGGTTCGCGTTGGACGCCTATCGCCGGCTCGTCAACATGTTCGGCGACGTGGTGATGGGCGTGGACCATGACCACTTCGAGCACGCCTTCCGCGCCATCAAGACCACCTTCGGCGTGAAGGAGGACACCCAGGTCCCGGTCGAGGGGCTGAGGGAGCTCGTCAAGGAGTACAAGCGGATCTACCGCGAGCACGTCGGTCAGGAGTTCCCGCAGGATCCGCTGCGGCAGCTCGAGCTCGCGATCGAGGCGGTGTTCCGAAGCTGGAACGGGGACCGGGCGGTCGAGTACCGCCGCATCCAGGACATCAAGGGGCTCAACGGCACCGCGGTGAACGTGCAGGCGATGGCGTACGGCAACATGGGCGACGACTCCGCGACCGGCGTCGCCTTCACCCGGGACAACACCACCGGCGAGGACGTCTTCTACGGCGAGTTCCTCGTGAACGCGCAGGGCGAGGACGTGGTGGCGGGCATCCGCACGCCGCGGCCGATCTCCGAGCTCGAGAGGTGGAATCCCAAGGCGTACGCCCAGCTCCTGAAGGTGCGCCAGAAGCTCGAGCGCCACTACAAGGACATGCAGGACATCGAGTTCACCATCGAGCAGGGTCGCCTGTTCATGCTGCAGACCCGCACCGGCAAGCGCACCGCGCAGGCGGCGGTCCGCATCGCGGTGGAGATGGTGAAGGAAGGGCTCATCGACGAGAAGACCGCGATCAAGCGGATCCCCGCGGGCGACCTGAGCCAGCTGCTGCTTCCCTACTTCTCGGAGAAGGACAAGGCGGGCGCGACCGTGCTCACCATCGGGATCGGCGCGAGCCCGGGCGCCGCGACCGGGCAGCTCGCCTTCACCGCCGCCGAGGCGGTGGAGCGGGCGCAGCGCGGCGAGAAGGTGCTCCTCGTCCGCACCGAGACGAGCCCCGAGGACGTCGCCGGCATGCACAGCGCCGTCGGCATCCTCACCTCGACCGGCGGCAAGACGAGCCACGCCGCGGTGGTCGCGGTGGGCTGGGGCAAGTGCTGCGTGGTCGGCGCCGGCGCGCTCTCGATCGACGAGCACAAGGGCGAGCTGCACGTCGCCGGTCGGACCTTCGGCCGATCCGACGTCCTCTCGATCGACGGACGCACCGGTCAGGTCATGGTCGGCGCGGTGCGCCCGACGGTGCCGGAGAAGATCTCCGGCGACTTCTCGAAGGTCATGCAGTGGGCGAGCAAGCACGCCGTCTTGAAGGTCCGCACCAACGCGGACTCGCCGGAGGACGCGCGGCGCGCCCGCGAGTTCGGCGCGGTGGGCATCGGGCTCTGCCGCACCGAGCACATGTTCTTCGGCGGCGACCGCACCAAGGCGATCCGCGAGATGATCCTCGCCGACTCGACCGAGGCGCGGGAGAAGGCGCTCGCGAAGCTGCTGCCCTACCAGCGGGAGGACTTCGTCGGGATCCTCGCGGCGATGGCGGGCTTTCCGGTGACGGTGCGCCTGCTCGATCCGCCGCTCCACGAGTTCGTGCCGCACCTCGAGGAGCAGCAGGCGGAGCTCGCCCGCGAGATGGGGCTGCCGCTCGAGCAGGTGCGCCGGCGGGTCAAGCAGCTCCACGAGGCGAACCCGATGCTCGGGCACCGCGGCTGCCGCCTCGCCATCACCTACCCCGAGATCCTGCGCATGCAGGTGCGGGCGATCGTCGAGGCGACCATCGAGTGCCGCGCCCGCGGCGTCGATGCCCGCCCGGAGATCATGCATCCGCTCGTCGGCACCCGGCGCGAGCTCGCCCAGCTCCGGGCGTGGACCGAGCAGACCATCGCCGCGGTCGCGAAGGAGAAGGGCTGGCGGAAGGCGCTCGACATCCCGATCGGGACCATGATCGAGGTGCCGCGGGCGGCGGTCGCCGCGGGCGAGATCGCCGAGGTCGCGGACTTCTTCAGCTTCGGCACCAACGACCTCACCCAGATGACCTTCGGCTACAGCCGCGACGACATCGGCTCCTTCCTTCCCGCCTACCTCGCCGCCGAGATGCTGCCGAAGGATCCCTTCCAGTCGATCGACGTGGGCGGCGTCGGCACCCTCGTCCGGATGGCGTGCGAGCGCGGTCGCGCCGTCGCCGCGGACGTCCGCAAGCCCTTCAAGATCGGGATCTGCGGCGAGCACGGCGGCGACCCTGCCTCGATCTCCTTCTTCCAGTCCTGCGGTCTCGACTACGTGAGCTGCTCGCCCTTCCGCGTGCCCATCGCCCGCCTCGCCGCGGCGCAGGCGGCGCTGGAGGTCGCGAAGCGCGGGACCCGCTGACCGGTCGGACCGGCGGCGGGCGTGACCGGGCCGCGGACGAGGCGTACGCTGCGGCGTCGGCGCGGCCCGCCGATGCGGGAGTCCCATGGACCGAGCATCACCTGACGCGTTGGGGCTCGCGAGGCAGCGGGTGCTGGCGCTCGTCGTCGCGTCGCTGGCGCTCTACGTCCCGGCGGTCACGCTGCCGGTGATGACGCTGAGCCGCCTTGGGCACGAGACCTCGACGAGCATCCTCGGCGGGATCGACGCGCTCTGGCAGGATGGGCATTGGGCGCTCGCGGTGGTGGTGGGGGTCTGCTCGGTGATCGTGCCGCTCGGCAAGCTGGTCGCGCTTCTCGTCCTCTCGTCGCGCCGGTCGGGACCGCCGCCGAGGTCGCTGCTCGCGGTGCTCGAGCTCACCGGACGCTGGGGCATGCTCGACGTCCTCCTCGTCGCGGCGCTCGTCGCGGCGGTGAAGCTCGGCGAGCTCGTGCAGATCGAGCCGGCGCCCGCGATCCTCGCCTTCGCCGGATGCGTGGCGGCGTCGATCGTCGCCACGGGCTTCGCGGCGCCCCTCGTCCATGACGGGGGAGACGAGCCGCCGACGAGCAGGGGATCGACCTCCGACGGAGCGCCCGCATGAGCCAGACGACCACTCCACCCGCTCGAGCGGTGACCTCGCCCCGATCCTCCGGATGGACGCGGCTCTGGCTCGTGGCAACGGCGGCGGTGGTGGTCGCCGCGGTGCTCCTCGTCCGCGCCTGGTCCACCGGCGGCGTGCGGGTGACGGTCCGGTTCCTCGAGGGACACGGTCTGCGGATCGGCGACCCGGTGAAGCATCGCGGCATCTCGATCGGTCGCGTGGAGGCGGTGCGCCTCGCCGAGACCGACGCCGGCATCGTGGTGGAGGCACGCATCGACCGCCAAGCCGCGAGCCGGCTCGGGGACGCGACGAGATTCTGGATCGTGCGGCCGCAGGTCGACCTCGGCGGCATCGCCGGTCTCGACACGGTCGTGGGACCGCGGTACCTCGCGGTGCAGCCCGCGGGCGAGGGCGGGCTCCGCGAGTTCGACGGACTTGACGAGATGCCGGTGGTCGACGTGATCGAGCCGGAGGACCTCGTGGTCACCCTGGTCGCGGAGGAGCGGGGGAGCCTCGGTCGCGGCGCGGGCGTCTTTCATCGCGGGATCCGCGTGGGGAGGATCCTCGACGTCCGCCTCTCCGCGGACGGCGAGGGCGTGGAGGCGGACGCGTGGATCGACGCGGGGCATGCGGCGCTCGTCGGTCCGCGGAGCAGCTTCCACTCGCTCGGCGCGGTGGAGGTCGGGCTCTCGATCGACGGACTCCGCACCCGCATCGACTCGCTCGAGACGCTCCTGCTCGGCGGCGTGGCGCTCGTCGCGCCGCAGGGCCGCGGCGAGCCCGTCGCGGACGGGCACGTCTTCCGGCTCGAGCGCGACTTCGACGGCGACTGGTGATCGGCGCGAGCGCGTCGGCGGCGATGCCTACAGTCGCGGCGGGGCCTCCGAGATCCGCCGCATGCACGATCCGTCACCCGCCCGCCGTCCGCCCGCCGAGCCGATCTTCGAGGAGCTCGGCATCGTCCGAGATCCGCGGAGCCTCTTCCATCAAGTCGTCGAGCAGGTGCTCGTGGCGGCGGACCTCGCGGCGCTGCCGCATCACCAGCGGATCATCCTCGCCCAGCCGAAGAACGAGGTGATGGTGCACTTCCCCGTCCTGATGGACGACGGGCACCATCGGCTCTTCAAGGGCTACCGCGTCCAGCACAACAACGCGCTCGGACCCTACAAGGGCGGACTTCGCTACCACCATCGGCTCGCCCTCGACGACGTGAAGGCGCTCGCGGTCCTGATGACCATGAAGTGCGCCCTCGCCGGACTTCCCTTCGGCGGCGCAAAGGGCGGGGTGAAGTGCAGCCCGCGCGAGCTCTCCGAGGGAGAGCTCCGCCGCGTCACCCGCCGCTTCTGCTCGGCGATCAGCCACCAGATCGGACCGCACTACGACGTGCCCGGACCCGACGTCGGCACCGACGCGCAGGTCATGGCGTGGTTCGCCGACACCTACGCGCAGATGACGCCCGAGCACTCGCGGCAGGACTCCCTCGGCGTCGTCACCGGCAAGCCGGTGGGCTTCGGGGGCTCGCATGGGCGCGACAAGGCGACCGGGCAGGGGCTCGTGGAGGTGCTCGACGCGATGCTGCCCGAGCTCGGGCTCGACGCCTCGACGATCTCGTTCAGCGTCCTCGGCTACGGCAACGTCGGCTCATGGACCGCCCGCCTGCTCGCGTCGCGGGGGGCGAGGCTCGTCGCGGTGCTCGACCACACCGGGGCGATCCGCGAGGACCGCGGGATCGACGCGGATGCCCTCGAGGCGCACGTGCGCCGCCGCGGCGGCGTCGAGGGCTTCGCGGAGGCGACGGCGATCGACGAGGCGTCCTTCTACGGCACGGAGGTCGACCTCCTCGTGCCGGCGGCGCTCGAGCAGATGATCGACGCCTCGAAGGCGGCGCAGATCAAGGCGGCGGTGGTCGCCGAGGGCGCGAACGCCCCGACGACGCCGGAGGGCGACGCGGTCCTCATGCAGCGGGGCGTCGAGGTGCTGCCGGCGATCCTGTGCAACGCGGGCGGCGTCACCGTCTCCTACTTCGAGTGGGTGCAGAACCGGACCGCGACGTGGTGGTCGGCGGAGGAGGTGGATCGCCGCCTCCGCGGGCACATGCACGCGGCGGTCGAGCGGGTCAAGGTCGCCCGTCGGAGGCACGACTGCGACCTGCGCACCGCGGCGTTCGCCGCCGCCTGCGCGCGGATCGGCGAGGTCTACTCGCTGCGGGGCGTGTTCCCCTGATCTCGACGACCGCGGGGGCGACGCGGACCTCCACCCCGGTTGCAGCGAGATGGCGATCTGCGAGCATTCCCGCCCATGCGGCACTCCTCCCTGCGGCATGCGCCCTCCGATGAGCCAGGCTCCGGTGAAGGCGCCGCGTCCGGGGACCGCGGGCGCCTTGAGACCCGACTCGATCGGCTCGAGGCGCGGCTCGAGGCGCTGACGGACGCCCTCGAGCGTCGAGGTCTGCTCGATCGAGCCGCGCCGCCGTCGACCGATCGTCGCGAGCAATCGACCGACTCGTCGCGGATCCTCGGACCGCGACCCGACCCGGTGCCGCCGCCTCCTCCCGTTCCGGCTGCCGCCGCCATCGTGCCGCCGAGTGCCCCGATCGTGCCGGTCGCGCCGGTCTCGGCACCGGCGGTGCCGCGTGCCTCGGTGACCCCGGTCGCGTCCCGCGTCGAGGAGGCTCGTTCCGTCGAGAGGTTCCTCGGCGCGAAGCTCGCGGCGTGGATCGGCGCGCTCACGCTGCTCGGAGCGCTCGGCGTGTTCGCCACCTACGCCTATCGCGAGGGATGGCTCGGTCGGCTCGGTCCGGGCGTTCGCTACGCGCTCGCGAACGCCGCGGCGATCGCCCTCGTCGTCGCGGGGGAGATCGTCCGCCGGCGGCTTGGTCGCGGCGCCGCGGCGGGCTTCTCGGCGGCGGGCGTCGCCGGGCTCTTCCTCGCGACATGGGCGGGCGCCGGACCGCTCGGGGTGCTTCCGCCCGCGGCGGCGATGGGCGTCAACCTCGCGGTCGTGATCCTCGGCGTGATCGCGACCGCGCGAAGCGGTCTCGCGAGCGTCGGCGCCGTCGCGCTCCTCGGCGGGTACGGCATCCCGCTCCTCCTCGGCGGCGAGCCTCGACCGCTCCTCCTCGCGGGCTATCTCACGGTGCTCCTCCTGTGCGGTCTCGGGCTGAGCGCCTGGAGCGAGTCCTTCCGGCTGCTCCGACCGCTCCTTCTTCCGCTCCATGGACCCTGGGCAGTCGTCTGGATGGGGATCGCCCTCGAGCGCGGACAGTCCACCCTGGCGATCACGATCGGGGCGCTCTGGTGGACCGCCTTCGCGGGGGAATCCTGGCTCGCGGCGACGAGGGGGCAGAGCGCGTCCTCGAACGCGGCGGTGCTCCTCGCGGCGACGTCGGGCTATGCGCTCCTCGGCGCCGTGCCGCTCGCGCGGGTCGGCGCGGGCGTCGCCGATCCGCTCGCGTGGGTGCCGGTCGGTCTCGGCGCCGCGATCGCGGCGTGGGCAGCGACGTTCTCGAGTTGGCGCCCTTGGCGCCCCTGTCGACCGAGCGACGATTCCGGCGGCGATGGCGAGTCTCCGACCGATCGAGCCGACCGGGCGATCGAGCTCTTCTCGATCGCCGCGTGGGGCGCCGCGGCCGGATTGATCGCCCTTGGTCTCGGCGCCCTGATCTCCTCGCGGAGCGGACTCGCCCTGGCGTGGAGCGCCGTCGCGGTGGGCGCGGTCGAGACCTCGCGGCGGTCGGGTCGGGTCGGCGTCGCGTGGTATGGCTGGCTCGTCGGGCTCCTCGCCTTCGCGGTCGCCCTCACGCTGCTGGGACCGCGGACCGGCGCCGCTGGACTCGGCATCCCCGGCACCGGCGGGTGGGTGCTTCGCTGGAGCACCGAGCCGGTGATGGCGATCCTCGTCGCGGTTGCCGCGATGACCGTCGCGCTTCGATGGCCGGGCGACTTCCGCGGACTCTCATGGAGCCGCGTGCTCCTCGTGATGCCCTCCTCCGCGGCCGCGCGACGGGTCGAGGAGCCTCCGGCGCTCGCCTCGACCGCCCGTGCCTCCGGAGTCGGCGACCTCCTCGCGGTCTCCGTGGCGATCCTCGGCGCCGCGATCCTCTGGTCGAGCGCCTCCGCTCGCCTCGGCGGCGGCTGGGCGACGGTGGCGCTGGTGCTGCTCGGCTACGCCGCGGTTCCGGCGCTCGGTCCCGCGGTCCGGCGCGTCGGCGGAAGCGCGATCGGCATCCTCCTGCTCGCCGCGCCGATCCTCGCGTGGATCGTCATGACCATCCAGTCTGAGCGATCGATGGTGTTCGCGACGCCGGCAGCCGATGCGTGGAGCTGGAGCGGTCTCCGGCAGGGGGATGGGCTCCTCGTCGCCTTCGCGATCGCCGCGGTCGGCTGGCTCGGCGCGACGCGCCTGCCGCGGACCTCGCTCGGTCGCGCCGCGATGATCCTGGTGCCGGCGGTGCTCGTCGCGGTCGCGGCGACCGTCGAGGTCGCCTCCGGCGGCGGCGCGAGGCTCTCGACCGCGATCGAGGTCTCCCTGATCGCGCTCTCCTGGGGCGCCATGGGACTCGCCGCCGCGTGGCGGGGCTGGTGGTGGAAGGACGGCGAGCTGATCGCGATCGGCTCGCTGCTCGCGATCCTCGCGGCGGGGTACTGGGTCGTGGCGATCGGACTCGATGCGCTCTCCTGGACCCCCCTGGGCTGGTCGATCGCGGTCGTGCCGGTCGCCGCGGTGCTCCTCATCGCGGGGCTCGTCGTGGCGGTGCGGCTCCTGCGAGGGCTCGACTCCCACGGCGAGGATCCGCTCGAGACCCATCGCGTCGGGTCGCGGCGGAATCGACCGATGCTCGCGGCCGCGGCGTGGGTGCTGGTCGGTCTCGTCGTGCTCGCGGCGGTCAACCGCGAGATCGCGGCGCTCGTGGATGGGCTCTGGTCCTGGCGCGCTCCGGAGTCGGGTGTCGACCCGGCGGCCTACCGAAGCGTCCGCGGATCCGCCGCGAGCTTGTGGTGGGGCATCTTCGGGACCGGACTCGTCGTCCTCGGCTTCCGCCCGCGCTTTGCGCCCTCGCGGACGGGGCGGGTGATGCGGCTCTCCGGGCTTGCGCTCCTCGGGATCACCGCGGTGAAGTTCGCGACGATCGACCTCCGCACCGCCGGCACGGTCGCGAAGATCGTCGCCATGCTCGTGGTGGGTCTCCTGCTCGTCGGCACGAGCGTGCTCTACGCGCGGTGGAGCGGACCGGGCGGCGAGCCATCGCGGTCGTAGGCACGCCGAGACCTCCGGAGCCCTTCGCTATTCTTCGGAGGTGCGCTCGCATCCGCCCGCATCCCGGTGGTGGGACCTCCTGCTGCTCGCGCCGCTCGGCACGGTGGTCGTCTCGCTCGGAGGGCTCGAGCCCGCCTTCGCCGCCGGCAGCGCCGCGAGCGTGGCGTGGAGCGGCTGGCTCTTCGCGGCGATCCTGATCGGAGCCTTCCGGGCGATCAGCCATGCCGACGTCATCGCCGAGCGCCTCGGCGAGCCGCTCGGGACGATCGTCCTCACGCTCGCCGCGATCACCATCGAGGTCGCCGCGGTCTGCTCGGTGATGCTGCAGGCCGACCCCGCGGAGGGCGCCACGGTCGTCCGCGACTCGATGTTCGCGGTGCTCATGCTCACCCTCAACGGGCTCATCGGGCTCGCCCTGGTGATCGGCGGCATCCGCCGGCGGGAGCAGCAGTTCAACCTGCAGTCCACCTCCTCCTACCTCAGCCTCATCACGGTGCTCGCCATGATCACCCTGTGGCTCCCCCGGGCGAGCAGCTCCGAGGAGGGGGGATGGATGAGCGATCCGATGGAGATCTTCGTCGGGGGAGCCTCGCTCCTCATCTACCTCGTCTTCCTCTGGCTCCAGACCACCTACTACCGCGAGTTCTTCACCGCTCCGGCCGCCGACGCGGGCTCGTCGCGAGCGGACGTCGAGCCGATCGCTCCCGCCGCCCGACGATCGCTCGCGGTCCCGGTGACGCTGCTGATCGTCTCGCTCCTCCTCGTGATCGCCCTCGCGAAGACGCTCGGGGGCAAGATCAGCGACACCCTCGACGTCCTCAACCTCCCGCCCGCGATCGGCGGCGTGCTGGTGGCGGCGCTGGTGCTCGCCCCGGAGGGTCTCGCGGCGCTGCGGGCGGCGGGGCGCGACGACATGCAGCGGACGGTCAACGTGCTGCTCGGATCAGCGCTCGCGACGATCGGGCTCACCGTGCCGGCGGTGATGGTGCTTCGCTTCCTCACCGGCATCGAGCCGGAGATGGGGCTCGAGCCGCCCTACCTCGTGCTCCTCATCGCGACGCTGATCGTCTCGACGATCAACCTCGCCCGCGGTCGGGTGAACTTCCTGCAGGGCATGGTCCACCTGATCCTCTTCCTCGCGTGGATCATGGTGATCCTCGACGAGGCGAGCGGACCGCCCGCCGTCGCCCCCTGAGAGAAGATCCGCATCCCATGGAGGACCCCGGCATGCTGCGTCGCGCACTCGTCGTCCTGTCGATCGCCTTCGCCCTGCTCGCCCTGCCATCGTGCAGCGAGCCGATCGACCCGGCGGCGCCTCCCTTCAGGGCGATCTCCTACGAGCAGGCGCTGGTCGAGGCGTCGAAGGACGGGCGATTGGTCTTCCTCGACTTCTACGCCGACTGGTGTCCGCCCTGCCGGCGGCTCGACGCCACGACATGGAAGGATCCGCAGGTGATCGCGTGGCTCGAGCAGCACGCGGTGCCGCTCAAGATCGACGCCGAGCGATGGACCGACCTCGCCGCGCGGTTCGAGGTGGAGGCGTATCCGACCTTGATCTTCGTGGACGCCTCGGGACGCGAGCAGCGGCGCTTCCTCGGGTATCGCGACGCGGCAAGATTCCTCGCCGAGGCGGCTCCGCTTCTCGATGCCGGCGGCGCCGCGCCCGCGCCGCGATAGCACGACGCCTTCGTGGGTCCGTCGCCGACGCAAGCGGCGGTTCGTCCCGCGGCTCCTCCAGACCGCACGAACCCCGCATCTTGACCTGCGCAGGTCCGAGAGCATCGACCGTTCCGGCGTCGTTCTGGGGACTTCACCCGTTCCGCGGACGTTTCCTTCCGTCGAGCGGCGCGCTCTGCGCGTCGAGAGGTACGTTCGAGCACCCTCAACCAACGTGCACTGCTTCCGCGACGCCGTCGTGCTCTCCCTCTCCGCCATCCATCCGCCGCTGACCTCGTCGCTCCTTGCGGCGATCGAGGATGGTCGCTGGACTCCCGGTCTCGGTGATCCCACGTTCATGGGATGGGCGACGGTCGCCGCCTACCTGATGGCGGCGGCGGCGTGCGGGTGGTGGGCGATGCCGAAGGGCGCCGGCCGAGTCCTCCCATCGGTGCTTGCCGCCCTTCTCCTCCTTCTCGCCGTCAACAAGCAGCTCGACCTGCAGAGCTGGGTGACTCAGACCGGGCGGGACCTCGTCAAGGAGATCGGCTGGTACGAGGATCATCGATCGCTGCAGGCAGCGTTCATCGGCGGCATTCTCCTCGCCGGCGTGGCGAGCTTGATCGTCGCGGCGTGGTGGTGTCGTCGCCGACTTCGCGAGACCGGGCTCGCGCTCGTCGGCATGACCGTCCTGGTCGGCTTCATCGTGATTCGCGCCGCGTCCTTCCATCGCGTCGATGGCGGGCTCGGCGAGGAGATCGCTGGCATGCGATTGAACTGGATCCTGGAGCTCGGTGCCCTCGGGCTGACGACCGTTGGCGCCTTCGTGGGGCATGCCAGCCGCGCTGCGCGGCAGAGGGTGCTCGACGTCGTGATCGGCGAGGATCCGCCGATGGTCTCGAAGCCGCCGACCGTGGGATCTTCGCCTTCGACGATCCCCGACCAAGCCGCCGCGGAGTCGTCGCCGGCTGCTCCCGCCGCACGGAAGCCGGCGGGCGATGGCTTCGTGGTTCGACCGATCCGGATCTCCGAGGGACCTCGTCGCCGAGAGGTACCCGAGGAGCGCCTTGGACCGGTCCGCCGGATCGTGCCGTGACGCGCTGATCGTCGAGGTCGGCGCGCCGAGGCATCGGTATCCTCGGCGCCATGACCACCCGACCTCGTCGCGCCCGCCGTCCCTCGAGCTCGCCGGTCTCCTTGCCTGGCGCCTCGATCCTCCACCTCGAGCGCTGGATCCGCGAGAACCGCAGGCACCTCAAGCCGCCGGTGAGCAACCGACAGTTGTTCGCCGACAGCAAGGACGCGATCGTCTTCGTGTCGGGTGGTCCCAACACCCGCAACGACTACCACGTCAACCCGACCGAGGAGCTCTTCCATCAACTGAAGGGCGACATCGCGGTGAGGGTCCGACCGCTCGATGGCAGCCCGCCGCACGACGTCGTCGTGCGCGAGGGCGAGCTGTTCCTGCTGCCGCGGTGGGTCCCGCATCGTCCGCAGCGACCCGCGGGAACGCTCGGCTTGATCATCGAGTTCCCCCGTCCGAAGGGAGAGAAGGACGGGCTCCGCTGGTACTGCCCGACCTGCGACGAGCTCGTGCACGAGGCGCGATGGCGGCTCCGGAAGATCGACGAGGACCTCAAGGTGATCATGGAGAAGTTCTGGGGAGGACCCGCGCGGATCCGCACCTGCCGGGCGTGCGGCACCATCATCGAGCGGCCAGGCACCTTCACGCTGCCCACGTCTTCGAGGACATCGAGGACATCGAGGCGCTGAGCCGCGCGGGACCGCGGTGGGACCCCGGAGCCTGACGTCGCGATGGCGGACTCCTCTCGATGTGCTCGG
>VGXO01000038.1 GCA_016873275.1 Phycisphaerae bacterium | reverse complement strand
GTCGATCGCGAAGCGACCGAGACCGAGCGCCTGGTTCTCGGTGCGGGGGAGGAGGGTGACGCTGGCGGGATCGACCTTGATCGACATCGACTCGACCTCGAAGTGGCGTTGGGACTCGAAGGGGCGTGGAAGGGGCGGGCGAGGAAGGGGCGGGCGAGGAAGGGGCGGGCGAGGAAGGGGCGGGCGAGGAAGGGGCGGGATTGTACGGATCAACGCCCTCGCGCCCCGACGACCGCGGAGGTCCGCGATCAGGTCCGCCGCGTCCAGAACCAGACGCCGTCGCCGCGGTCGCCGGGCTGTCCGTCGTCGTAGCCGAGGCGCCGGTAGAACCGCTGCGCCGCGGCGTTGTCGCGGTTGACCTCGAGCGTGACCTTGCCGCAGCCGAGCTCCCGCGCCGCCTCGTGCACCGCGTCCATCAGCGCCCGACCGACGCCGCGGTCACGGTGCGCGGCGGCGACGAAGAGGTCGTGCAGGTTGAGCGTCGGCGACGCGAGGAAGGTCGAGAAGCCGATCTGGCAGACCGCGAGCCCGACCGCCGCCGCGGGGCGGTCCTCGTCGTCCCAGGCGAGCCAGAGCCGCGCGACGGGGTGGGCGCGAAGTCCCGCGATCAGCCGCGACGCCACCTCCGGCGGGAGGTCCTTGCCGCCCGAGACGGGCTCCCGCGCGAACTCCTGCAGGAGCGCGAGCACCGCCGCCGCGTCCGGCTCGCGCGAGAGGTCCGCCGGCGCGATGCGCAGGACGCTCCGCGTCACTTCTGCGCTCCCGAGGCCCGCTCCGGACGCGTCGAGGTCGGGGCGCGGGCGAAGGAGGCGAGGCGGATGTCGTCCACGACGTAGTAGCACCACGGATCGAGCCCGCGGATCTTCTCGAGGGTCCTCGTGGCGTCCTTGCGGCCGAGCTCAATGAAGAGCATCTGGATCGGTCCGTCCTTGCCGCGACCCTCGAACTCGGTGACGGGGATCCCCTCGAGCCGAAGCGCCGCCGCGACGTCGGGACCCCGCCGCGTGAACACCCGCACCACCTGCTTCCCGAAGGCGAACTTCTGCTCGAGGGTGATGCCGAGGAAGTTCCCGGTCGCGAAGCCGAGGGCGTAGGCGACCGCGTACCACGCGTTGTCCCGCACCGTCGCGATCACCTGCGAGACGACCACGACCCAGATCAGGACCTCGACGAACCCGAGCAGGAACGCCATGCGCCGCCGACCGTGGATCACGCTGACCGAGCGGAGCGTGCCGAGGCTGACGTCGAGGATCCTCGCGCCGAGGATGCCGAGGCTGACGAGGAGGACTTCCCAGTTCACGGGCGCGGTGGTCCGTTCAGGCGAGCAGGAAGTCGAGGAGCTCGACGACCCCGCGTCCCTCGGTCGCCACGGTCTCGAAGATCCGCCGACCGGAGGCGATGTCGAGGAGCTCCCGCATGAGCTTGCTCTCCCCCGCGTGGTCCGCCTTGTTCGCGACGAAGAGGTCGGCGATCTCGAGGATGCCCGCCTTGTCCATCTGCACCGCGTCGCCCATCCCCGGCACGGTGACCACCGCCGTGCGGTCGACGAAGCCGCGGATCGCCACGTCGTTCTGCCCGGCGCCGACCGTCTCGACGATCAGCGTCTCATGACCGGCGCCGCCGATCAGCTCGATGAGGTCGGGCAGGCGGGTGTAGTCCTCGCCGACGATCGCGAGGCTCCGGTAGAAGACCTTCTCGTCGACCGCGTTGAAGTCGACCCGCAGGCGGTCGCCGAGGAGCGCCCCCCCGGTGATCGGGCTCATGGGGTCGAAGGCGATCACCGCGAGGGACCCGCCGCGGCGGGCGTGCTCCGCCGCCATCGCGGCGACGAGGGTGCTCTTGCCGGCGCCGGGGCTTCCGGTGATGCCGATCACCCGCGCAGGTCGCCGGCGGGGCGCCTCGACCTTCTCGCCGCGCCACGCGCGGCTGATGCGCCGGGCAAGCACCGCGGTCGGGTGGCTCGTCGATAGGTCGCCGTAGGGGCGCGTCGCCTCGCGGACGCTCTCGACGATCTCCTCCATCGGGGTGCCGGTGTGGAAGACCCGGTGCACGCCCGCCGCGAGGAGCTTCGGCACGTCCTCCTGCGGGATGATGCCGCCGACGTTGATCACGAGGTCGGGACGTCCGAGCCTCGCGCACTCCTCGATGAGCCGAGGAACGAGCACGAGGTGGGAGTTGCTCATCATCGAGCACGCCACCACGTCCACGTCCTCGTCGCGGGCGGAGATCGCGAGGCTCCGCGGGGTCTGCCAGAGTCCGGAGTAGATGACGTGGGCGCCGCTGTCGCGGAGCAGGCGGGCGATCAGCTTGACGCCCCGGTCATGCCCATCGAGCCCGGTCTTCCCCAGGAGCACCCGCGGGCGGTGGTGAAGGTCGCCGCAGCGGTCGACCTTGGGGATCGAGGAGGTGGGATCGAGGGTCGCCTTGGCCATCGGACGGCGTCGCTCCGGGGAGGAACTCGGACCGAAGCGGCGATGATAGCGGGGGGTTCTCCCGCGATCCGGCGACCTGTTCAGCGCGGTCGGCGAGGCTAGATGGAGGTCGATCCGCCGGCGTCGCCACCGGTCGGCACGGCGTCGCCACCCTCGGTCGACTCGCGCTTCACCGGCTTCGCCTCGAGGGTCCACTCGCCCGGATGGAACCGCTGGCAGAGCGCGCCGGCGATGCGGTCGACGCCGCGGAACTTGTAGTCGTCGAGCGTGAACGACCCGCCGGTGGCGAGCTCGATCTTCACCATCGACTTCGCCATCCAGCGGGACATGTCGATGCCCGAGATCTCGCTCGGCGCGACGGGACCGAGCGGCGTGCTCAGCGAGCCATCCGCCTCGAGCCGGATCAGGCGTGCCTGACGCGGCAGCGCGACGAGGTTCCAGAGGAAGAACGGCGTGCCGAGCACGCCGCAACCGATCATGTAGAGCCAGAGCTGCACCGCGCGGTCGTAGGACGCCGGCTTCACCGGCGGCTCGGGGAACGACTTCACCAGCTCCTCCGCCTGCAGGAACTCCGTCCGCTCCGCCTCGCTCAGGGCGCGCGATGCGCTCAACGCGGTGATGCGCTCCATCGACTTGTTGGCGACGGAGAACTCCTCGAACCGCTGTTCCGCCTGCGGGATCGTCACCCAGTAGTCCCACGCGCCCCACGCGCCGAGACCACCGCACAGCACCGCGTACAGGACGTTCCAGAGGATCTGGCGCGGCTGGACGGTCGCCCGGATGGGCAGGTCTGGGGACGAGGTGGGGGCGTCGTTCACGGAGGGTTCCCGAGGCGGTCGATGGTTCGTCGGTCCGCTCGACCGAGATCCTGCAGTCCGGGCGCCGAACTGCGCCGGAGGCGATCCCGCTCAGGCGAGGCTGATCGGCATGACCACGTAGGTGAAGTCGTTGCCGCTCCGCAGCACGCCGGGCTTGTTCGAGCTCTTGAGCTCGAGGATCACCTGCGGACCATCGATGACCTTGAGCGCGTCGGTGATCTGCGAGGGGTTGAAGCCGATCTCGATCGGCTCGCCCTCGTACTTGTCGAGGTCCACGTTGACCTCCGCCTCGCCCATCTCCGGGGCACGGCTCGAGAGGGTGAGCCGACCGGCGGCGAACGCCATGCGGACGCCGCGGCTCTCCTCGTTGGTCAGGAGCGCCGCCCGCCGCACGGCGCCGGCGAGCTCGCCGATGTCGAAGGTGACCCGCTTGTCGTGGTCCTTGGGGATCACGTCCTCGAAGGGCGGGAAGACGCCCTCGACGAGCGTGGAGGAGAGGCACGCCGCGTCGGCGCCCTCGCCGACGAGGAACCACAGCAGCGAGCCCTGCCGGACGATCCGCACGGTCGCCTCCGGATCGGCAAGGAGCCGAACCACGACGTTCAAGGTCTTGCCCGGCACGATCGCGGTCATCTCGCCGTCGTCGCCCCGGCACTGACCGACGGCGAGCGCGAGCCGGCGACCATCGGTCGCGACGAGCCGGAGCTTCTTGCCCTTCCGCTCGACGAGCACGCCGCTGATCGCGTAGCGGCTGTTCTCGACCGCGGTCGCGAAGAGCGTCCGCGCGATCATCTTCCGGAGCGTCCCCGCCTCGACGGTGAAGCCCGGCACGTCCGCGGGGAACTCCCGCACGCCGGGAAAGTCGCGGACCTCGTAGCCGAAGATCTTGAAGTGGCTGTCGGCGCCGCGGACGTGGACCATGGTGCGCTCGGTCTCGAGCGTGACGGTCTCGTCGCCATCGAGCGAGCGCACGACCTGCTCCATCTTGTCCGCCGGCACCAGCGTCTCGCCCGGCTCCTTCACCTCGACCGAGCTGACGCCGAGCCGAAGCCCCGCCTCGCCGTCGGTCGCGCTGATCGTGAGCCCCTCGGCGGTCGCCGAGAACTTGAGGCAGGTCAGGACGGGCGTCGGGCTCCGGGAGGCGACCACGCCGCGGGCGAGAGCCAGGGCCTCCACGAGGGCGGAACGGTCGCAGACGATCTTCATGAGGTTCTCCCGAGGTGAGGAGGCGGAGTGTACCGGGGGGCGTCCCGCGACCGCCTTCGTCGCCTTGGCGAGTCGGGCGACTCCGGCACCTCCCGACGGCGAAGCCGGAGCGACGGGCGGTAGCGCGGAGGGTCGCGGACTCCTATCGTGCCCCCGCCCCGAGTCCAGGTCGCCGACCCAAACGCTCCGGATCCACGCCGTGATCTACCGAATCGTGCGTGCCGTGCGAGAGTCCTACGCCTTCGTGGTGATGGCGCTCTTCGGGCTCCTCTTCCTTGCGGCGCTTGGCTGCGTCTTCCTGCTTCCGGTGGGATCGGTGGTGATCCTCCTCGGCTCGATCCTGCTCCTCGTGGTGGTCTGGGTGCTTGGGGAGGTCCTGGCGGTCATCGAGCGGTCGTTGGCTCGCCCGTCCCTCCGCAGGAGCCTCTGCCCTTGCTGCCGTGGCGAGGTCGTGAGGACCGAGGTCGCGCCCCGACGGACCACGCTGCCCGGACTCGACACCGCGATCGATCCCTGGCCGACCGCCGTGCTGCAGTGCACTCGATGCCCGGCGGTCTTCCTCGAGACCGGCGAGGTGTTCCGCGAGGACCCCGACTTCCGACCGGCACCCGCCTCGACCTGAGGTCGCCCGGGGGTCACGCGAACGAGGCGAGGAGGTCGCGGACCGAGGTCGCCATGGCGGCGCTGGTGACCTCGATGCGGACCTCGCCGCCTGGCATCGCCGCGACGAGCAGGCGACCCGAGGGCGGGAGCACGAAGATCGTCTCGTCCGGACCGCGACCGTCGCGGAAGATCGCCTCGAGGAGCGCCCGCACCGTCCGCAGGTCCGCCGGACCGCAGACGAGCGCATCGCGGGTGTTGAGGATCAGCGCCGACTCCGCCTCGATCTCCTGCCAGCCGCGGTGCTCGGCGAGCGAGAAGGTCACCGCGTCGAGCACGTGGCGCCAGCGGGTCCGCGGCACGATCACGACGGGCGAGAGCCGAAGCTTGTGGAAGACCTGCTCCACCGCGTCGGCGCGACGCTCGAGCGGGACCGCGATCGAGCTCCCGCTCGACGCGCCGAGGTCGATCGACTCCGCCGCCTCGGCGAGGGCGAGGTCAAGCGCCGCGAGCACGCCCGGCGGAGGCGGCGGCAGCGGCACCGACTCGTCGCGCGGCAGGACGCCGCCGTCCTCGAGCTCCTGCCACGCATCCGCGAACGCGACGAACTCCACGCGAGACCTCCGCTCGGGAGCGAACGGCTTGGGTGCGGAAGTTCCTCGGGAATCCGGTGCCACGACCGGCGCCCGCCGCGCTCTGGGCTGGACCCTTCCGAGACCGCGGCGGCACTGTACCGACGCCCTCCACGGGGGCAACCAATCCCGCGGATCACCACGCTGGCCCCGCTACACTCGCGAGGGTCCCGGCAACCGGCGCGCCTCCCCGCCATGAAGACCGTCCTCTTCGTCTGCACCGGCAACACCTGCCGCTCTCCGATGGCGGAGGGGATCGCGCGTCATCTCGCCTCCGCGGGTCGCATGACGGGGGTGCCCCGGGACACCTTCTTCGCCTCGGCGGGCGTGTTCACCTCCGACGGTCGACCCGTCTCGCCGGAGACCCGTCGGGCGCTCGCCAAGCATGGGATCGAGTGGGAGGGTCGAAGCAAGGTGCTCTCGCCGGAGATGGTCCGGCGGGCGGACCTCGTCCTTGCGATGACCGAGCAGCATGCCGAGGCGGTGCGGGAGATCCTGCCCGCCGGGAGCCCCGACGCCCGGAAGGTCCACGTGCTCGATCCGAGCGGCGACGTGCCCGATCCGATCGGGCTCGGGCAGGAGAGTTACGATCTCCTCGCCGAGCGGCTGCTGCGGCTGCTCCCCACGCGGGTCTCGGAGTGCCTCGCCCGATGAAGATCGCCCTCGGAAGCGACCACCGCGGCATCATGGCGGCGAACGCCTTGATGGGTCATCTCCGACCGGAGGGGCATGAGGTCGAGGTCCTCGGCGAGACGAGCGGCAAGAGCTGCGACTACCCCGACAGCGCGTGGCAGGTCTGCCAGGCGGTGAGTTCAGGTCGCGCGGATCGCGGGATCCTCCTCTGCGGCACCGGCATCGGGATGTGCATCGCCGCCAACAAGGTGCCGGGCATCCGGGCGGCGCTGGCGCCAGACGAGCTCAGCGCCCGGCTGAGCCGCTCGCACAACGACGCGAACGTCCTGTGCCTCTCCGCCGACCTGATCGGTCAGACGCTGGTGAAGCGGATCGTGGACCTCTGGCTCACGACGCCCTTCGACGGCGGGCGTCACCAGCGGCGGCTCGGCAAGATCCAGCTCATCGAGCGGGGGGTCAACCCCGCCGAGGGCGCTGCGGGGATCGACCTCGCGCCCGGCTCGTGACCGCCCGGTCCGCGTAGGAGCGGGCGAGCTCGAGCAGCAGCCGCACGCCGTAGCCGGTCGCCCCGCTCCCGAAGAGCTCGTGCCCCTCGTCGTCCGAGACGCCCGCGATGTCGACGTGCGCCCACGGCATCCCCGGCTTCACGAAGAAGCTGAGGAACGCGGCGCCCTGGATCGGATGCGCCCCGCGCTTCGCGCCGCTGTTCACGATGTCGGCGATGCGGCTCCGCATGAGCCCGCGGTGCTCCTCCCACAGGGGGAGCCGCCAGACCTTCTCGCCGGAGCGGTCCGCGGCGCCCTCGATCCGCCGGGTGAGCTCCGCGTCCTCGCAGAAGTAGCCGGCGCAGTGGCTGCCGAGCGCGACCACCACGCCGCCGGTGAGGGTGGCGAGATCGACGATGGCGTCGGGCTTGATCCGCTCGCAGGTGAAGCAGAGGGCGTCGGCAAGGACGAGGCGTCCCTCCGCGTCGGTGTTGGTGACCTCGCAGGTGACCCCGTTCATGAAGGAGATCACGTCGTCGGGGCGGAAGGAGTCGCCGGCGACCATGTTCTCCGCGGCCGGCAGCACCGCGGTGACGCGGACCGGCAGCCGGCTCTCCGCGATCGCGCGGATCGCCCCGAGCACGGCGCAGCCGCCCGACTTGTCGAACTTCATCCCCTTCATCCCGTTGTTCACCTTGAGGCTGTAGCCGCCGGTGTCGTAGGTGAGGGTCTTGCCCACGAAGGCGAGGTGCGGCGCCTTCGCCGCGCCGCGCGGCACGTGCTCGAGGATGATCAGGCAGGGCTTCTGCGTCGAGCCCATGCCGACGTTCACGAGCCCGCCCATCCCGAGCCTTCTCGCCTCGGCGAAGTCGATCACCCGCGCCTTGAGGCGCAGCCGCCTTGCGAGCGCCCGCGCCTGCGATGCCATCCATTGGGGGTGCGCGACGTTGGGAGGCGTCGACTGCAGGAAGCGGGCGTAGTTGACGCTCTCCGCGACGAGGAGCCCGTCGGCGAGCCCCTCGAGGACGAGGCGATCCGGCGAGGTGATCCGGAGCGATCCCGAGGGCGCGGTCCGCTCGGTCGCCTTGCCGTCGTAGCCCTCGATGCGCCACGGTCCGAGCAGCATGCCCTCCGCGACCGCCCGGCCGAACTCCTTCGGGTCGCGGGAGGCGAGTCCGGTGGTCGGGATCTCGAGCGATGCCGCCCCCGCGCCCATCCGCTCGAGCACCGCCGCGAGGCGCGAGCCGAAGCGGCGCAGCACGCTCGGCTTCGACTTCGCCGCGTCGCCGAGCCCGAGCAGGATCGCCTTGCTTCCGGCGGGCGAGACCTCGCCGAGGTCGCCCTTGAAGCCGGGCGCCTTGATCGCCTCCGCGACCCCGCTGATCGATCGCCACGCCGAGGGAAGGACGAGGTCCTTGAAGACGGGGAGGACGCGGATGGCGCCCGAGGCGGATCCGATCGAGATGGACTTGAACATGGTGCTTCCGGTCGAGTCCCGAGACCCCCGGCGCCGCGCCGGACCAGTTGGGTCGTCGGTGAAGGGGCGGAGTCTAACGCGGGCGATCCGACGATCCGGTCGTTCCTATCCTCGTCGCCACGATGGATCGGATCCCGATGGTGCTGGTGGTGGGCGGCGGACACGCGGGCGTCGAGGCGGCGCGCGCCGCGTCGAGCGCCTTCCTCGGCGCTGGTCGCGTGGTCCTCCTCACCATGGATCCATCGCGGATCGGCGCGATGAGCTGCAATCCCGCGATCGGGGGGCTCGCCAAGGGACAGATGGTCCGCGAGATCGATGCGCTCGGCGGCTTCATGGGACGGATCGCGGACGCGACGGGCATCTCCTTCCGCGTGCTGAACGCAAGCCGCGGTCCCGCGGTGCGCGGACCCCGCGCCCAGTGCGACAAGGACGCCTACGCCGCCGAGGCGCAGCGGCTCCTCGTCGAGGAGACCACCGTCGAGGTCTGGGCGGGACAACTGGAGGACCTCGAGGTCGACGCCGAGGGGCGGCTCGTGGCGGCGGTGCTCTCCGCGGATGCCGGACCGGTCGCGCCCGATCGCGAGGCGATCGAGCAGAACCGCCGCGCGGACGGCGCCGCGCGGAGCGTGTTCCCTTCGCGGGCGGCGACGCCGGCGAACGCGCGTCGCGTCGAGCTCTCGTCGCTCGTGCTCACGACCGGGACGTTCATGCGGGCGCTCATGCACGTCGGTCTCGAGCAGACCGCCGGAGGACGCGTCGGCGAGGGATCCGCGAGCGTCATCGCCACGACGCTTCGTCGGCTCGGCTTCGAGCTCGGTCGCCTCAAGACCGGCACGCCGCCGCGGCTTCGGCGTGGGTCGCTCGACCTCGACGGGCTCGTGCGGCAGGAGGGCGATCAGTCGCCGGAGCCCTTCTCCGCGCTCTCGCCCGAGGCGATGCCCGCGGGACGCTTCCCGCATCTGCCGCACGCGTCCTGCTTCGAGACCTCGACCACCCCCGAGATGCACCGGCTGATCCGCGAGAACCTGCATCATGCCCCGATGTACTCGGGGCGCCTCGAGGCGGAGTGCGGTCCGCGCTACTGCCCCTCGATCGAGGACAAGGTCGTGCGCTTCGCCGACCGCGAGAGTCACCACGTCTACCTCGAGCCGGAGACGCTCTGGTGCGACTCGATCTACGCGAACGGGATCAGCACCTCGCTGCCCGCGGCGATCCAGCGCGAGCTCGTGCGGGGGATGCCCGGCTGCGGTCGCGCCGAGATCCTTCGACCGGGCTACGCGGTCGAGTACGACATGGTCTGGCCGCACCAGATCGACGCGACCGCGATGACCAAGCGGGTGCGGGGGCTCTTCCTCGCCGGGCAGATCAACGGGACGAGCGGCTACGAGGAAGCGGCGGGGCAGGGGGTCATCGCCGGGCTCAACGCGGCGAGGTCTGCGCGGGGCGAGGATCTCGTGCGGCTCGGTCGCGAGACGAGCTACCTCGGGGTGATGATGGATGACCTCGTCACGCGGATGCCGCGCGAGCCGTATCGGATGTTCACGAGCCGCGCCGAGCATCGCCTGATGCTGCGGGCGGACAACGCCGACGATCGCCTGACCCCACTCGGGCGATCATGGGGACTCGTCGACGAGAGGCGCTTCGCCCGATTCGAGGCGATGCGGACGGCGCTCCACGCGACCCGCGAGGCGCTCCGCGACCGCCGGTTCGAGAACCGCACGCTGTGGGAGTGGCTGCGCACCCCCGAGGTCGATGCGGCGTGGGCGTCCGCCCGCCTCGGGCAGCCGATCGAGGCATCGATCTTCGACCGCCTCGCGGTCGAGGCTCGCTACGAGGGCTTCCTCGCGAGGCAGCACGCGGCGATCCGCCGGGCCGCCGCGAGCGAGGCGACGCCGGTTCCGGCAGATCTCGATCCTGCCAGCGTGGTGGGACTCCGCGCCGAGGCGGTCGAGGTCTTGCGGCGGTTCCGCCCCGCGACCCTCGGACAAGCCGGGCGGCTCGCGGGGGTCGGTCCGCCGGACGTGGCGCTCCTCGCGGTCGCCATCGCCCGGCGTCGTCGCGGCGCGTGAGCCAAGTCCGGCGGGAGCGATTCGGCGATCGTTCTTCGATAGGCCCATCGAAAGAGGCCCATCGAAAGAAGCCCATCGAAGGAAGCCCATCGAAGGAAGCCCATCGAAGGAAGCTACGCACGAGCCGCCGCTCGCTGATCGCCGCAATGAGTCCCCCGCCGGGATCGAGGAGAGCCCGGCGCAGCGGACCGCGGGCGTCCCGCCCGCACCGGAGTGCCGCGAGGCGGAAGCACCTCGACACGAAGCCGCGGCCTTGACTCCCGGGGCGATCGGACCGCGCCAGTCACTTGGATGCCATATGCTCCCCGCCCGAACGGCCCCTTCGTCTAGCCTGGTCCAGGACGCCACCCTTTCAAGGTGAGAACACGGGTTCGAATCCCGTAGGGGTCATGCGAGTGCCGCCCGCCCGGAGGCCGAGCCACGCGGTCTCACGCGTCGCGAGCGTGCCTTCGCGTTCCATCCGGAAACGAGAACGGTCCGCCGTGGCGTCGCCTCGGCGGACCGTGTTCACTCGGGGCGTGAATCGGCGGACTCAATCGGGGTGACAGGATTCGAACCTGCGGCCTCTTGCTCCCGAAGCAAGCGCTCTACCAAGCTGAGCTACACCCCGCGATGGGTTTCCGCGTGGGAGCGGTCATGCCGCGCCGGCGGAGGGATCAGGCAGTGGGCGGTGAGGGATTCGAACCCCCGAAGGCGTACGCCATCAGATTTACAGTCTGACCCCGTTGGCCACTTGGGTAACCGCCCATTCGGCATCGAGTTGTCTCGGCGGGCGGTCCCGCGCGAAGGGACGAGTCTATCCGCCCGCCTCACGTTGCTCAACGGGGGCGGATCGAAGGCGTGGATGAACAACCCGCTCGACGCCGGGAATCCGGTGACAGCCGCCGGCGGGAGTCGAACCCGCAACCTCCAGATTACAAATCAGGTGCTCTGCCAGTTGAGCTACGGCGGCGAAGGACGGAAGCGTATCGGCGCCGATCGAGACCGGGTGGATCGCGGCGCGAGCCGGCGTCGGAGGTCGATTCGACCGGAGGTTCGACCGCCCTCGAGCGTCGGTGCCTCGGACTCGTCGCGGCGCTCCGACCCCGCATGAGCCGCTGGTAGATTCCCGCCGTCCGCTGCGGCCGGAGCACCGCGATGCCGAGCAGTCCTCGAGACGACGAACCGCGATTCCTGCCTCCGGACCTCCAGCCAGCTCCCCGCGTCGAACCCAGCGTTCCAGCGGAGCTTCCCGCGGCGTGGACGCGGGCAGTTCGAAACGCGCAGCTCCTTCATGCCGCGATCTGCCTCGGGGGAGGCATCTTCCTCGTCCTCGTGCTCGTGCTGCAGGGGACCGGCACCACGACGGGAAGCGCCGCGATCGGTCCGGTCGCCTGGCTCGTGCCGCTCGTCCTCGGGATGACGGTCCTGATCGCCGTCCCGGTGATCCGAAGGGTGGGCGCCGCCGCGGCGCGGGCGGCGCCCGCCGCCGCGGTCTCGCGCTTCCAGGCGAGCTCGATCCTCGTCGCGGCGCTCCTTGAGGGACCCCTTCTCCTCGGGGTCGTGATGGGACTCGTGTCCGGTTCGCCGGTTCCCCTCGCGGTCGCCGCCGGGCTGCTGATCGCGCTCCTTCTCCAGTTCCCGACCACGTCGCGGGCGAGGAAGTTCCTCCACGGCTAAGTTCACGGCGGCGTGGGCGTCAGCACCACCTCGCCGCTGAAGAGTCCCGTCGGATCGCCGCGCTCCTCGAGGGTCCGCGCGAGCGTCGCGATCGTCCGCGGGACGCGACCGCGGAAGCGTTCCTCCTCGCCCTGCAGCACCACCACGACCTCGTCGAGGTCGAGCATCGAGTCGTCGAGGCGGATCCGCAGCTCGCCCTGCGGCGTCCACTCCTCGAGCCGGATGACCTGTCCGTCGCGGCGGGCGATCACGCGGGCGCCGGGTGCCGGCTCGCTCACCGCGAGCCAGTAGAAGCGTCGACCCGTCACGTCGTCCTGCCGCCAGACCACGCGGTCGGGACGCAGGTCCCTCCGGTGCGCCGCCATCCACGGAAGCGCGAGGGCATCCTGCTTCTCCATCCAGTGCTGCTTGCCCTCGTGGAGCTTCACGAGGTGCTCGTAGCCGCCGGGATCCTGCGCCTGCATCGCGGCGAGCGCCTCGCCGAAGCGCCGCGCGACGTTCGCGCGGTCGAAGAGGTGATCCTCCGCGCCGCACTGCAGGATGATCGGCAGGTTCCGCAGACCCTCCGGACTCGCCTCGTTGGGATGACCCGCCATCATCGCGGCGGCGGCGAAGCGGTCCGCCATGCGCGGGGCGAGCTGGTAGACGCCGTCCCCGCCCGCGGAGTAGCCCATCAGGTACACCCGATCCGGATCGACGCCCTCGAAGACGACGAGGTCGGCGATCAGGTCGTCGAACATGCCGTCGACGTGCCCCTGATGCCAGAGGTTCCAGGTGTCGGTCGGCGCGCGGGGCGCGAGGTACACGCCCTCCGCAGGGCGGTAGAGCCGCTGCTGGTTCTCCCACTGCTTGTCGTGGAGTTCCTTCGGTGCCTGACCGCCGCCGTGCATGGAGATGTAGAGGCTCCGTCCGGCGTCCGGCTTCTCGCCGAGGACGATGAACCAGTAGGGCATGACCAGACCGTCGCGCTCGATGCGGCGCGCCTCGTGGGTCGCGCGACGGATCGCCCGCCGGCGCTCGGCGAAGGCGGTCCTCAGGATCGCCGCCGCCCGCGCCGCGTCCGCGCGGGAGAGCGGGACCGAGGCGAACTCCGCGGTCGCGAGATCCTCGAAGCCTCGATCGAGGAGATGCGCCGCGAGGGCGTCGACCGCCTCGCTCGAGGGCGTGCCCGCCCCTGGCTCGACCGCGAGCCGGAGACGGTCCTCGTCGCGCTCGATCGTGTGCTCGACGCTGGTGCCCGCCGCGCGGACACGCACCGTCGCGCCCTTGGGGATCCTGAACTCGAGCAGGTCGTTGCGGTCGAACCGGTCGTCGCGGGAGACGCCCGCGGCGAGGATCGCGCCATCGCGGTCCTCGACGACCACCGCGGCGGGAACGCGGCGACCGTCGCGCCGGACCTCGACCCGCAGGAGCCCCATCGACGCGGGAAGCGGCGCCGCGGCGGCGAGGTAGCGCTCGGTGACGTCGATCGACCGCGAGGGAGAGGGGCGCCCGTTGAACGACACCGGATATCGGCGCGGCGAGTCGGTCCACGTCACCGCGTGGATCCCATGCCGCGGATCGCCGGGAATCGCGGTCGTCGCGCGACCGGTGAACCACGCCTCGTCGAGGCGGTCGTCGGTCGGCTCGGCGGCGCCGGTGTAGCGCCAGCGCGAGCCATCCCACACCTCGACCCACGCGTGGTTGCCGCTTCGGTCGAGCCAGAGCGGCACGCCCACGAGCCGCGCGGGAACTCCCACGCTGCGGCACGCATCGACGAGGAGGATCGAGAGCCCGGTGCAGGAGGCGGTCTTCCACTCGAGCGTCTCGAGCGGGCTCTGGTCGGCGCGGGCTCGGGCGGTCGAGTAGTGGACGCCGGTCGCCGCGAAGAGCCCGCGGTTGATCCGCGTCGCCGCCTCCCCCGGACTCGTCGCGCCGGCGACGAGCGGGACGCAGAGCGCCCGCAGCGGCTCGCGCCACGCGTCGCGGCGCTCGGCGAGGCAGGCGTAGGGAAGGATCGCGTCGAGGAAGACCTCCCACGGGACGCTCTCTCGCCAGGGCGCCGACTTCCACGCCACGAACGCCTCGTCGCAGTGCTCGCGGAGGAACGCCGCGTCGAGCGTCGCGCGGTCCTCCTCGGGCATGTGCACGATGAGCCACTCCATCGCCGGACGCTGCGCGGCGGGCGTCTCGGCGAGCGCCCGCTCGAGCTCCGCCCGGCGTTCGCCGGCCGAGGCGAGGGCGGACTCGAGGGTGGGATCGAGGGTGGAATCGATCTCCGCGGTCGCGGGGAGCGGGTCGGAGAATCCGAGGATGAGGAGCAGCGGGAGGACGAGGGAGGTCGCCATGCGCCCGCCGTTATCGCGGGCGGATGGGTTCCCGTCCATCCCCGACGACCATTGGCGCCGGAGGTTTGATCGGTACCTTCCTGCCATGGCTCTCGCCCGCATCAAGCGCTCGACTCGGCTCGTCGGGCAGGCGTGGCGCGTCCTCCGGTCCCGCCCGTCGCTCCTTCTATTCCCGATCGCCAGCCTGATCTCATCGCTCGGGGTGCTCGGGACCTTCGCCCTCCCGATCGTCGCGTCGCCTCAGGTGCGGGGGTGGCTCGATCACGCCGCGCGGTCTCGCGCGGAGGCGAGCGACGCGATGGCGGACCAGTCCTGGATCCTGTGGGCGCTGCTCGCGATCCTCTACTTCGTCCTCAGCTTCGTCACGATCTTCTTCAACGCGGCGCTCCTCGGCGTCGCCAACCGGCAGTTGCGCGGCGAGGACGCCGGGATCGCCGCCGGCTTCGGGATCGCGATCAGCCGGCTGCCGCAGATCCTCGGCTGGACCTTCGTCTCGACGACCGTGGGGATGCTGCTCCGCTGGGTGCAGGAGCGGTTCGGTCTCGCCGGTCGCCTCGTCGGCGGGCTCGGCGGCTTGCTCTGGACGGTGGTGACCTACTTCGTGCTTCCGGCGCTCGTCGTCGAGGGCGTCGGACCCATGACCGCGATCACCCGCTCGAGCGAGGCGATCCGCCGGACGTGGGGCGAGAGCCTCGTCGTGGCGATCGGCTTCGGGGCGCTTCGCCTGATCATCTTCCTCGCGTGCATGGGGCTCTTCATGCTCGCGATCTTCTCGGGAGTGCTCCTGAAGGACGCCCTCTCGCCGACCGCCGCGGGGATGGTGATGGTGGGCGGGATGATCGCCGCGGTCATCCTCGGCATCTTCGGGGTCGTCCTCGCCTCGACGCTGCGGACGATCGTGCAGATGGCGCTCTACCGCTATGCCATCGAGGGCGCGGTGGCGGCGGGCTTCGAGGAGGAGGACCTCCGGCTCGCGTTTCGGGCGAAGGGGTGAGTCCCGCGCCGGCGGGCGCCGATCGCGGGAACCGCCGCGGCGGAAGCTAGTAGTCGAGCCCGATCCGGTCGAAGAGGTCGCGGATCAGCGGGAAGCGCGGCGGCGGCATCTCGTCGCCCGGCGGGACCATGATCACCGACATCGTCTCCCCCATGCGGAGCGGTCGCTCCGGCTCGCTCGTCACCACGATGCGCACCGGGAATCGCTGGGCGAGCCGCACCCAGTCGAGGGTCGGCGAGACGTCCGGGAGCACGCCGATGGTCGCGCCATCCTGCTGGTAGAGCGCCCAGCCGATCCCCTCGACGTAGCCCTCGAGCCGATCGGAGGCGTCCGACATCCGGTAGATCTCGACCGTCGCCCCGACGTCGAAGTAGGGCAGGTCGGTCTCCTTGAAGTTCGCCATCACGTACCAGATCGATCGATCCACGATCGCGAAGACCTGCACGCCCTCGTTGGCGTACTCGCCGCGGGTGATGTTGAGGTTGGTGATGTAGCCGTCGATCGGGCTCCGCACCGTGCAGTAGTCGAGGTAGAGCCGCGCGTTCGCGACCGCCACCTCCGCCTGGGTGCGGAGGGCGTTGACGTCGCCGAGCTGCCCGAGGTTCGCGATCGCCGCGGCAAGCGCCGCCTCGCGCTCCGCGACCATCGCCGCCGCCGAGGCGACCGCGGCGTTGGCGGCGTCGGCGTCGGAGCGTGCCTTCACCACGTCGTTGGGGGTGACGAAGCGGTCGGCAAGCAGCGGCTCGATCCGCTCGAGGTACTGCACCGCGTAGACCGCGTCCGCCTCGAGCTTCACGAGGTTCGCCTCCGCCGCGGCGACGGCCTTCCGCGCCGACTCGACGTCCGCCGAGAGCGCCGCGATCTCGAGGTCCACCACCGCGAGGTCCGCCTCCGCCTCGGCGAGCGTCACCTCGTAGGGGCGCGGATCCACCACGAAGAGGACGTCGCCCTTCGAGACCGCCTGATTGTCGATGATCGGCAGCTCCACGATCATCCCGCTCACGTGGGCGGCGATCCCGATCACGTTCGCCCGCACGTAGGCATCGTCGGTGCGGGGGCGGCGCTCGAGCACCGCGAGCAGGATGAACGAGGTGGTCAGACCCCCGAGCATGAACGAGATGCCGAGGATCCGACCCAGCACCCGCCGGATCCACGCGAGGGCGCGGGAGCCCTGCGCCGAAGGGGGCACGCCGATCCTCCCGAACGCCCGCGTCGCGGCGATCGCGTGGGAGGGAGGAGAGGGCGGTGGCGGGGTGGGGTCGGGCATCGCGGCGTCGAGACGTCGAGGCGTCGAGGGGCCGGAAGGTCAGGTCGCGAAGAAGATGAGCCAGAGGGAGATCGAGCTCGTCACGAAGACGCCGAGGTAGGCGAGCGTCGGCCAGAGGAGCTCCGGCTCGATCTTGGTCAGGGCGAGGATCCAGCGGACGAGGAGCGTCACGAGGACGCCGCCGATCACGGCGAGGAGCCACGCCGGGAAGAACGCGCCCGCCACGTCGAGGATCGGATCGCAGCCCGAGAGGACGCCGAGCGATCCGAGCGCGAGCGTCCCGCGGAGGAGCCAGTCGCAGGCGCGGCGGGTCGGCGAGTCGTCGGACTTCATCGCTCGAATGGTACAGTCCGCGCTCCGCGTGACTCTCCGCATGACCGACCTCCGCGACCGCCGGCGCGCGCTCCGAGGACTCTCGTGGCTTGCCCTCGCCGCGTGGTCCGCGCTCGCCGCGGCATGTTCCGATCGCCCCTTCGCCGCGGTCGATCCGGAGGCGTTCACCTCCGCCGACATGCAGACGCCCTGGCAGCCCTCCGACGAGGCGGTCGGCGCCCTCGGCACCGGCGTCGGAGCGATGTCGCTCGCCGAGCCGATTCCCGCCGGGGTCGACGTCTCCTCGCAGCGGATGTCGCTCCTCCGCCTGGTGGACGTCGCGCTCGCGAACCGACCGCAGACGAGCGCCGCATGGGCGCAGGCGCAGCGGGCGGCGGCGGAGTACGGCATCGTCGAGGGCGCCTGGCTGCCGACGCTCGGCTTCGAGGCGGACTTCTACTACGGGCAGTCCATCTATCCCGCCGAAGGGGTGGGGCTGCTGGTCGATCAGACCGCCTTCGTCCCGCAGCTGGCGCTCAACTACCTGCTGCTCGACTTCGGACGCCGCGAGGCGGACGACGACCGCGCCCGTGCCTCGCTCTGGACGGCGAACCTCACCTTCAACCGCAGCCTGCAGGCGGCGGTCCACGCGGTCCAGGTCGGCTACTTCGACCTCGACTCGGCGCTGGCGCTGAACCTCGCGGCGCAGCGGAACCTCGAGCTTGCCCAGACCGTCGTCGACATGATCGAGCAGCAGTTCGAGATGGGGCTCGCGACGCGGCCGACGCTCCTCCTCGCCCGTCAGGACCTGGCGCAGGCGCGGTTCGACCTCGAGGCGACGGTGGCGAAGATCCTCGCGGCGAAGGCGAGGCTCCTCACCGCCTGCGGTCTGCCCGCCACGCTGCCGCTCGAGATCGAGCGGATCCGCGAGGAGGAGCTCCCCACGGCGCTCTCGCTGCGGGTGCAGGACGTGATCGATCAGGCGCTCGTCGGGCGCCCGGACCTCGCCGCGGCGGTCGCCAAGGTCCGCGCCGCCGACGCCGCGATCCGCCGCGCCGACGCGGAGTTCCTGCCGACGGTCAGCGCCTACGGCGACGTCGGCGCCATCGTCACCACCTTCCAGACCTCGGACACCAACGACGACGTCTACCCGTGGGTCACCGGCTCGCCGCCGACCTGGACGGTCGGGTTGCGCGGCGAGTGGCTCCTCTTCGACGCGTTCGAGCGGCAGAACGCCGTGAAGGCGGCGAGGGCGGCGCGGTCGGCGGCGGAGGCGGAGCTCCGGGGGCTTCGCCTGCAGGCGATCGGCGAGACCTGGGACGCCTACTTCCGCGTGGACGTCGCGGCGAAGCAGTACGAGTACGGCAAGGCGCTCGTCGTGGCGAGCGAGGATGCGTTCAAGTCGGTGGAGCAGTCCTACGAGATGGGGCTCGCGACGATCACCGAGCTCGTCGAGGCGGAGAAGGACCTCCAGCAGGCTCGCTCGACGCTCGTCGCCACCCGCGCCGACCTGCTCGTCGCCGCGGCGGACCTCGCCCTCGCCGCGGGCGTCGAGCGGGGGCGGTACGACCCGCTCGAGCAGCTCCGCGCCCGCGAGGCGAGGCGATGAGCCGCGCCGCCGGCGCGGCGGTGCCGCCCGGAAGCGCCCTCTGGAGCATCGGGCAGTTCACCGCGAGCCTCGCCGGCTGGCGCCGCGACCCGTCGACCTGGATCGCGTTCCTCCTCGCCTCGCTCATCGTGGCGACCCTCGTCCACGTGCTCGATCTTCCCGGCGGGGTCATTCCGGCGCTTCCGATCCTCGTGATGTGGGCGGTGCCGCACTCGTGGCGGCTCTTCGGTCTGCGGATCCTCCTCGTCGTGACGGGCACTGCGGGCTCCTACGTGCTCTCGGTGACCTTCCAGGAGACGCCGTGGGTGCTCCTGCCGCTCGCGGCGATCCTGACCTTCGTCGGGCTCTACCTCGTCGCCCGCGGTCAGGACCTCCTCACCTACATGTGCATCGGGTCGCTGCCGGTCGTCGCGGCGTGGGAGGCGGGGATCGGGACGACGATGAGCGAGCTCCTCTGGAACTGGACTCGCGATCTCCTCCTCTCGCTCGCGGTGGTCGAGCTCATGGCGATCCTCATCGCGCGACCGCGGACCGAGCGGGATCTCCGCCGCGCGATCGCCGAGCGGTTCCGCGGGGTCGCGGCGCTGCTCGCGCGACCGATCGAGGAGGACCCGGACCCGACCGGGCGATGGTCGACCGAGCGGGTGATCGCGATCGAGGGGCTGCTTGCGCGGCTTCGCGCCGAGCAGGGGCGAAGCGTCACCTGCCGCAACCTGCACGCCCTCGCCGACATCCTGCAGGTCGCGGTCGGCTGGGACGACGTGCGGCGCTCGCTGCGAACGCTGCCGCATCCCAAGGGGCTCTTCCTCGCGCTGACCGACGTCGGCACGCCGCTCCGCGCGGCGTTCGCGGCGCAGTTCGGGGAGGTCGCCGACGCGGTCGAGGCGCGTCGCCCCGCCCGCTGGCTCGCCGACCTCGATCCGCTCGTCGCGTCGTTCGGAAGGCGCTCGGAGGAACTGCTCGCGGGACTCGGGGAGTCGGGTCGCCGGGAGGGCGCGGAGCTCGCGGTGGTCTTCGCGGTGCACTACCGCCTCGCGGCGCGGTACCTCCGGCTCGCCGTCGAGGCGACCGGCGAGCGCGAGGTCGAGCCGACGTCGGACTTCCCGCTGCCCCGGCTCGAGGACCATCCCAACCGCGACCTCGCCTCGACCTGCGGCGAGCTGCTGCGGAGCCCCGACCGCTGGGCGATTCTCTTCGCCGCGAAGGGTTCCCTGGTCGTGACGTCCGCCTTCGCGATCGGATCGGTGTTCTGGTGGTGGGGCGGCGCGCTCGTCTTCCTCCTCATGAGCTCGCTGCTGACGGGACTCACCATCGGGGCGATCACCGCCCGATTTCTCGGTCGCCTCGTGGGGCTGGTGGCGTCGCTCGTCGCGTGCCTCGTCGCGATCCTCGTGTTCCTTCCGAACGCGCAGGACCCTTGGCTCTACGCCGCGGTGCTCGGGGCGGCGATGCTGCCCGGGGCGATCGCGATCACCACGCCCTCGACCGCGGGCATCGGGCTCAGCTACGCGATGAGCGTCTTCTTCGTGCTTACGAGCTCGGACGTCCTGTCGGTCGACCTCGCGCCGATCGAGCAGCGCTTCGTCTCGGTCTGCGCGGGCACCGTGCTGCCCTGGGCGGTGTTCCTGATCGTGCGACCGGTCTACGCCCGCGAGCGGATCGCGGGCGGTCTGTCGCAGGTGCTCTCCTCGATGGCGGACCTCGTCGCGGTCGCCCGCGATCCGGCGCCGAGCTCGAGCGCCGAGCAGGCGCGCCGCCGGGACCGGGAGATCGGCGCCCGCCTCGCCGTCCTCTCCCAGGCGGCGACGATCGACCGACTGCTCGCGGAGGCGGTGATCGAGCGGCACGATCCCGGGCTCGCCGAGATGGTCCGGCGATTCCGCGCCGTCCTCGACGGCACGACGGTGATCCTGCGATTCCTCTGCCGTCTCCGAAGCCTCCCGACGCCGAGCCTCGCGGGGGCGCCGATCGAGTCGGAGATCGAGCAGGCGATCGACTCGATCGAGCAGGCGCTGCGGATGATGGCGACCGCCGCGACCGGGTCGTCGAGGACCGACTCCGACGAGGCGATCGCGGAGGCGAGCCGCCGCCTCGACGAGGCGTCGAGGTCCCGCGCGACGGGGGCGGAGCCTCCGGACTGGCACGTCGTCGTCGCGGTCGGCGCGACGCTTCGGCTGCTCGTCCCTCGGGTCGCCGAGCTTCAGTCGCTCCTCGCCGAGCGCCTCACGGAGCTTCGGATGGTCCGATCCCTCCGGATCGGCGGCGATCCGCGACCCGCGTGACGCCCCCCCAACGGAGCACTCGATCTTCGGGATCTTCCCGACCGGCGGTTGCGTCGTCTGCGGGCGCGGCTAGCGTCCGAGAGGCGGGTGCGCGGCGATCGAGGTCGCCGCGGGACGCCGCCGCCGGAGATCGACCCATGACCCTCGAATCGGCGTCCTCCCGCCTCGCCTCGCTCGCGATCCTTCTTGGGTCGAGCGGACTCGCCTTCGCCGGCGGTGGTTCGAGCGGGTCGCTCGTCCTCCTTGGTCCCAATCTCACCGCGAGCGACTGCAGCGCGAACGGCGAGGTCGTGGTCGGCACCGACGCGGCGCAGTACTGGTACTGGACCGAGGAGGATGGCGTCGTCCTCGTCGGCGGGACCTCCGCGGGCGGCGGAGTGGGCGGTCAGGCGAAGATCTCGAACGATGGCTCGCAGATGGTCGGGACCTTCCTCAATCCAGCCTCGGGGCTGCACGAGATGTCGGTCTACGACTTCAAGTCCTCGACGTGGATCCCCCTCGGCGGGATCGGCAGCTCATCGGGCACGGAGACGAGCTCCGGCTGGGGGATCTCCGGCGATGGCTCCACGGCGGTGGGACTCGGCTGGGTCTCGGCGGGCAGCGCCCATGCGATCGCCTCGACGAACCTCGCGCCCCCCATCGATCTCGGGACGAGCGTGCCTGGACGAAGCACTCGCGCGAACGGGTGCGACGAGGATGGTTCGGTCGTGGTCGGATGGCAGGACGCCCAAACCGGCTTCCGGCAGGGCGCGCGCTGGAGCGGAGGGACGCAGACGCTGATCACCCTCGCGGGCTCCGGTGCCATGCTCGGCGAGGCATCGAGCTGCTCCGCCGACGGCACGTGGGTCGTCGGCAACGGAGTCTCCTCGAACGGGTTCAACGCATGGCGGTGGAGCGCCGCGACCGGCGGCGTGAACCTCGGCACGCCGCCGACGACGGGATGGCGCGGCGCCGCGGTCGACCTCAGCGCTGACGGCGGCGTCATCGTCGGCTACTACCGTCCCTTTCCCGGTCCGGCGACCTTCGGGCGCGGCTTCCTCTGGACGGAGAAGACCGGCAAGGTCGACCTCACCGACGCGGCGGTCGCCGCGGGCATCAAGGTGCCTTCGGGAACGATCCTCGCCCTGCCGCTCGGGATCTCCGCGGATGGTCGGACGATCGTCGGTATCGCCCGCTCCGGGAACCTGAGCGTCGGCTTCCGCCTGCAGTTCGGCGGCGCATGCCCGGCGGACCTCAACGGCGACGGCGTCGTGAATGGCGCCGACCTCGCCCTGCTGCTCGGCGCGTGGGGCACCGCGGATCCGATCGCAGACCTCGATGGAAGCGGCGTCGTGGACGGCGCCGACCTGGCGTCCCTCCTCGGGGCGTGGGGCGTCTGCTGAGCGCGGACCGCCGGCGAGGGCGGGGGATCACGCGGATCGAGGGCGATGGGGTGAACGCCCCATCGATCGGGACTTCGGAACTTCCAAGGACTTGAGCCGCTGCGTGGGTGCCCATGCAGGGATCTGGATGGCATGATCCTGCGTCCGGCAGTCGCCCTCGGAAGATCTCGCCCACTCGGCATGGACACCCCGACCCCCGATCTCTTCGACCCCACGCCGCGGACCACCATGGTCCAGTGGATGAGGTCGAACGAGAAGCCGCGGGTCCGCGACTTCCTGATGCGCACCTACCTCGTTCCGCTCGCGGGATATCTCTCGGCGACGAGCTACCGGCGCCTCGGCGAGCCGCGTGACGTGGTCGCCGGGTTCTTCGCGAGCCGGCTCGACCGCGACGGCTGGCTTGAGTCCTGGCGCGACAGCGGCATCCGCTTGCGGCGGTGGCTCATGACCGGACTTCTCTTCTTTTGCCGCGAGGAGGTGAGGCGGCAGCAGCGCACGACGGCGGTCGAGGTGGAGGTCGAGGAGCCGATCGTTCCCTCCGCCGAGCAACAGTTCGAGTCGGAGTACGCCCAGACGCTGGTGCGGAGCGCCACCGAGTCGGCGCGGGCGTCCTGCGAGACGGATGGGCTCGTCCGCCACTGGAACCTGTTCCTGCGGCACTTCGTCGATGGCGCGACCTACGAGGTGCTTGCCCGCGACGAGGCGCTCTCGGTCGGGCAGGTGAACGGCATGGTGCGGACGGCGATGAGCCGCTTCCGCACGGCGGTCGGCGAGGCGCTCCTGATGGACGGGGCGGATCCCCGCGAGCTCGACGCGGAGATCCAGGCGCTCCTCGCGCGGCTCCGCCGCTGACGCGATCGCGGTCCACGCGGCTCGGTCCGCGCGGTCGCTACCCTGCGGGCTCGCGACCGGGAGCCGTCGATGACCACCAGCCAGAATGCAGGAGCCGCGGGGTCGGGAGCGACCGGCGGTTCGGCGACCTCCACGCCGATCGGGGTCGAGGCAGCGGCGCGGCTCCTCGCGGGAGTGCTCCACCAGCCGCCGGTCGTGGGCGAGTTCGTCGGCGGATTCGAGCTCCTCGAGCGCCTCGGGCAGGGTGGCTTCGCGGAGGTGTTCCGGGGTCGGCAGCGCGAGCCGGTCGAGCGCGAGGTCGCGGTGAAGGTCCTGAGGACGGCGGAGCGGCGCGTCGAGGTCGACCGCTTCGAGCGCGAGCTGCGGGCGCTCGCGAGGCTTCGGCATCCCGGGATCGTGCGGCTTCTCGAGGCGGGCGTGACGCCCTCCGGTCACGCCTGGTTCGCGATGGACCTCGTGACCGGTCGCACCATCGACCGCTGGAGCGACGAGGCGGCGACGGACCTCGCGTCACGGCTGGCGATCCTCGAGCAGCTCGCGGCGGCGGTCGCCGCGGCGCATCGGCAGGGGGTGCTGCATCGCGACCTGAAGCCCTCCAACGTCCTCGTCTCCGAGGGGTCGGAGGGCCCGCAGGTGCACGTCGTCGACTTCGGGATCGCGCGGCTGGTGCACGAGGAGCCCGGCGACCTCGGCGTCGAGCGGACCCGCGCCGGGCAGGTGATCGGGACGCCCGAGTACATGAGTCCCGAGGCGGCATCCCTCGAGCCGGACCGGGTGGACACCCGGAGCGACGTCTACTCGCTCGGGCTGATCGCGTTCCGGGTGCTCGCCGGGGTCCGCGCGATCGACGCGCCGACCGGCACCTCCTTCGCGAGCCGGCTCCGCCTCGCCGCGAGCCCGCAGATCGACCGGGTCTCCGCGGCCTGCCGGGACCGCGCGATGGCGCGGCGGCTCCGGGGAGAGATCGACTGGATCGTGGCGAAGTGCCTCTCGCTCGATCCGGCGGCGCGGTACGCCTCCGCCGCGGAGCTCGCGGAGGACCTCACCCGGCTTCGGCGCCGGGAGCCGCTCCTCGCGACCCCCGCGGGTCTCGGTCATCAGCTTCGGAGCCTCGCGCGGAGGCATCGCGCCGCGGCGATCTTCGTCGGGGCGTCGGTCGCGGTGCTCCTTGCCGCGACGGCGGTGGTCGCGGTCTTTGCGCTCGGCGAGGCGCGTGCCCGTGCGGCCGCCGAGGATGCCCGCGGGATCGCCGAGCGGGAGCGCGTCCGCGCCGAGGAGGCGCTTGACGCGGAGTCGCGGCGGACCGAGGAGCTTCGGCAGGTGGTCGCCTTCGAGGAGTCCCGGCTGCGGGAGATCGACGTCGCTGGTCTTGGGCTCGACCTCCGCCGCGACCTCCTGCGTCAGGCGGAGGCGCTCGAGCCGGTGTTTCCGGGACGCCGCGGCGCCCTCGAGGAGCAGCTCGCCGGCGTCGACTTCACCGACGCGGCGCGCCGGATGCTCGATGGTCGCCTGCTCGCGACCGCGGCGGAGTCGGTGGTCGAGGAGTTCCCGCGGCAGCCGCTCGTGCAGGCGAGGCTTCTCGACGCGATCGCCCGCTCCTACCTCGCGATCGGGCTCGCCGAGCCGGCGCGGGCGACGGTGGCGCGGGCGGAGGCGATCCTCGCCTCGATCCCCGCGCCGCCGGAGGAGGACCGCCTCAAGCTCCGCGAGACGCTGGCGCTCTCCCTCGGTGGGCTTGGGCGCTCGGGCGAGGCACGCGAGCTCGCCGCCGCCGCCGCCGAGGAGGCGGCTCGCCGCCTCGGGGCGGAGCACCGGGTGACGCTCGGGCTTCGGCTCGTCCTCGCCGGCGCCGACGTGGGCGGCGACGCCGCGTCGATGGAGCGGTCGCTCGCGATCTACGGGGAGGTCGAGGACAAGCTGCGTCGCCTCGATCCTCCGGACGAGCGGCTGGCGCTCCGCGTCGCGGGCGAGCGGGCGCAGATCCTCGAGGATCTTGGGCGCCTTCCGGAGGCGCTTGCCCTCCGGCGGTCGCTCGAGACCCGCATCCTCGAGGTCCTCGATCCGCACGATCCGGTGACGCTCTCCGCGCGGGCGAACCTCGCGGCGCTCCTCGAGGCGAGCGGCGACCTCGAGGCGGCGCTCGCGGCGCACGAGGAGCTCCAGCCGCTCATGGTCGAGACCCTCGGCGGCGAGCATCCGCTCGTCATGCAGACCGAGTCGGACTTCGCGGTGCTGCTCGGCAAGCTCGGGCAGCTCGAGCGGGCGGACGCCCTGCAGACGGAGGTCCTCGCGGCACGCCTGCGGGTGCTCGGCGAGATCCATCCCGACACGCTCAGCTCGATCGGGAACCTCGCGGTGCTCAAGCGGCGCCGGAACGACCTCGCGGCGGCGGAGGTGCTGACCCGCGACGCGGTGAGGCTCGCCGAGATCGTCCACGGTCCGACCCATCGGCAGACCCTCACCTTCCGCGCGAACCTCGGGGCGGTGCTCCAGGCCGCCGGACGCAGCGAGGAGGCGATCGAGCTCCTGCAGCGGACCCGCGCGGACGCCGTGGCGTCGCTCGGCGCCGAGCATCCGGTCGCGATCAGCCTGCTCGGGAACCTCGCGGTCACCCTGAACCAGCAGGGTCGGACCGAGGAGGCGCTGCCGCTCTTCGAGGAGGTCGCCCGCGTCTCGGAGCGGGTGAACGGCGTGGATGCGAGCACGACGATCGGGGCGCTGGCGAACCTCGGCGGCCTGCTGCGGACCGCCGGTCGCCTCGAGGAGTCGCTCGCGATGAGCGACGAGGCGCTCCTGCGGGCGCGGCGGAGCATGACCCCCGGTCAGTGGAACATCGGGGCGTTCCTCGTCTTCCGCGCCCGCACGCTCGCCGACCTCGGTCGCCTCGAGGAGGCGACCGCGACGCTCGAGGAGGCGAACGAGATCCTCGAGGCGGCGCTGGGACCTCGTCATCCCCGCGCGATCGAGTGCCGTCAGGCGATCATCGGCGTGCTCGAGCAGCGGCTCGCGGCGGAGCCGAGCGCCGGGCACGAGGTCGCGATCGAGCGCTGGCGCGGGACCCTGACCGAGGCTCCGTGATCGCGCGGCGTGGGAACCCTCGCGGCGCCGCTCCGCGCCGGCGCTGCGCGGCTCCTCAGGCGTCGCCGCCTGATCCGCCCGCCGTGCACGCACCGATATAGTCCGTCGCGATGAGGACCGATCGAGCCTGCGAGTCGAACCGCCGCGCGCCGCGGACGCGGAGGGAGCAGGCTCGATGAGCGGCGGCGCGACCACCGACTCGCCGGGTCCTCGCCGTGCCGCCACCGACGGCTCCTTCCTCGGTCGTCTCCTCCGCGACCGCGGGCTTCGGATCACGGCGCTCTCGGGGGCGCTCCTCCTCGCCGGCTACCTCCTCGAGACGCTCGTCTACGGGGGACGCGATCCGGTGGTCTGGATCCTCTACGGCGCGTGCTACCTCGTCGCGGGCACCGACGTCCTCTGGACCTCGGTGCGGATGGCGCTCCGGCTCCAGTTCGACGTGGACCTCCTGATGATCATCGCCGCGGTCGGCGCCGCCGCGGTCGGGCATCCGGAGGAGGGCGGGCTCCTCCTCTTCCTCTTCGCCCTCGGGCATGCCCTCGAGGCGTACGCGCTCGGGCAGGCCCGCAAGGCGATCGAGGCGTTGGGACGGCTCTCGCCGCCGACGGCAAGGCGGCGCCGCGGCGGCGTCGAGGAGGAGGTGCCGGTCGAGGAGATCGTGCGGGGCGACCTCGTGAGCGTGCGCCCCGGCGAGCGCCTGCCGGTCGACGGCACGGTCGTCGAGGGCGTCTCCGAGGTCGACCAGAGCCCGATCACCGGCGAGAGCCGACCGATCGCGAAGGAGCGGGGGAGCGAGGTCTTCGCGGGCACGATCAACGGGGATGGCGGGCTCGTGGTGGAGGTCCGGAAGCTTGCCTCCGAGACGCTCATGAGCCGCATGATCCGCCTCGTCGAGGAGGCGCAGGAGGAGCGCTCGCCCACGCAGCGCCTCGCCGAGCGGTTCACGCGGGTCTTCGTGCCGCTGGTGCTCGTCTTCGTCACCGCCCTCGTGATCGTGCCGCCGATGATCGGCTGGCTCGAGTGGAGCGACGCCTTCCTGCGGGGGATGACCGTCCTCGTCGGCGCGTCGCCGTGCGCGCTGGCGATCTCGACGCCCGCCGCGGTCCTCGCCGGGATCGGTCAGGCGGCGCGGCATGGCGTCCTCATCAAGGGAGGCGCGCACCTCGAGTCGCTCGGCGTCGTCCGGGCGATCGCCTTCGACAAGACCGGCACGCTCACCCGCGGCGAGCCCGAGGTCGCCTCGATCCGCCCGCTCGCGGGAGCCAGCGAGGCGGAGCTCCTCTCGATCGCCGCGGCGGTCGAGGCGCACTCGCCTCATCCGCTCGCGCGGGCGGTGGTGCGGGAGGCGGCGGCGCGCGGCGTCGCGGTCGCGGTCGCGCAGGACGTGCAGGTCCGACCGGGACGGGGGCTCGAGGCGAGGGTCGACGGCGCCTTGGTCCGGGTGGGCAGCGCGAGGATGTTCGACGGCACGAGCGTCCCCGCGGCGCACGACGAGGTGACGCGGCTCGCCGAGGCGGTCGAGCGCGATGCGCAGACGGTGATGATCGTCGCGCGGGACGGGCAGTTCCTCGGCGCGATCGGGCTCGCCGATCGACCGCGCGAGGGCGTCGAGTCCGTGCTCGACCGGCTGCGGGGGATGGGGATCGAGCACCTCGTCATGCTCACCGGCGACAACCCGGCGGTCGCGTCGACGATCGCGCGGGAGATCGGGCTCACCGAGGTCCGCGCGGGGCTCCTGCCCGAGGACAAGATCCGGGAGGTGCGGGAGATCCTCCGCGTGCGGGGCGCCGTCGCGATGGTCGGGGACGGCGTGAACGACGCCCCGGCGCTCGCCGCGGCGTCGGTCGGGATCGCCATGGGATCGAAGGGGACGGACGTCGCGCTCGAGGCGGCGGACATCGCCCTCATGTCGGACGACCTCTCGCGGCTTCCCTTCGCGGTCGGGCTGAGCCGCGCGACGCGCTCGCTGATCCGTCAGAACGTGATCATCTCGATGGGCGTGGTGGTCGCCCTGATTCCCCTCGGCATGTTGGGCTGGACGTCGGTCGCGTCGGCGGTGGTGCTCCACGAGGGAAGCACGGTGGTCGTCGCGCTCAACGCGCTGCGGCTCCTCCGCTATCGGCTTCGCTCGTTCGGAGGCGGCTCGGTCAGCTCGAGCCCTGCCGCATGCGGTCGAGGCTCTCCGGGAAGGGGAACGTCGGATAGACGCCGGTCGCGCCGAGCTCCCACATCCCCGGCGGCGGATACACGTCGCCGGTGAAGCCGCCCTTGTACATCGCGTCGAGCACCGCCTCGAAGCTCGGCGAGTGCCCGTGGTGATCGACGAGCCGATTGCTCTTCGCGCCGAGGAAGGAGACGCTCGCCGCGGGCATGCGGTCGCGGCGCCCCTGCAGCATCTTCGAGATCGTGCGGAACCCGCGGAAGAGGTCCTCGAGGGTGAAGTGATCGCGTCCCGCCGGGCGCAGCAGCGCGAGGATCAGCAGCCGGTCGAGGTCGAACTTGAGGACGTAGGGCTCGCGGTCCTCGGCGGCGTGCACGCTCACGGCGCTTCGGAACATCTTGGCGTAGCTCGTCGCGGAGTCGAGGGTCCACTGGCTCGTGGGGATGAGCTTGAGGAGCTCGCCGAGCACGCCTCGCGCGTTGTCCGAGTCGTTCACGCCGCAGACGACCGTCCGGTAGCGACCGTCGAGCAGGTCGCTGAGGAGGTGCTGTCCCCACGGGATGCGGATCCGCTCGCGGGCGGCGGCGGCGCGAGGGTCGCCGGAGGGCACCACCACGACCTTCGAGGCGACCCGGGAGGCGTCCATGAGGAGGTCGCCGTCGTCGTCGTACACGCGGAGCTGATCCATGCCGGAAGCGTACCTGACGCCCGCGCGCCCGCCCCTTGCCCGACCCTTGCCCGCCCCTCGCCTGCCCCTCGCCTGCCCCTCGCCTCCGCAGCACCTGCCTGCACCGCCCTCATGTCCACCAGGTCCACCGGGTCCACCAGGTCCACTCCGCGACGGCCCGCCGAGCAACGCGAGCCACATGCGTCCGACCCCCGTCGTTCCTCGCCTCCGCAGCACCTGCCTGCAACGCCCTCATGTCCACCAGGTCCACCAGGTCCACCGGGTCCACTCCGCGACGGCCCGCCGAGCAACGCGAGCCACATGCGTCCGCCCCTCGTCCGCCCCTCGTCCGCCCCTCGTCTGCCCCCCATCCACCCACCTCACCCGATCGCCCATGCCGCGTCCCGATGCTCGGCGCGGTCGAGCGTGGACCACGCGTAGTCGAATCCCTGCTGCACCGC
>VGXO01000037.1 GCA_016873275.1 Phycisphaerae bacterium | reverse complement strand
GATGGCATCCTCGGCGACAAGACCCCCTGCTACCTCTACCAGCCCGGAACGTGGGGTCCGGAGGAGTGCAATCAGGTCGTCATGCCGCCCGAGGGCTGGCACAACCCCGGCGGTTGACTCGACAACTCGTGGAGTTTCGCCAGATCTTCGCCGGTGTTCCTTGACGACCCGGCGTGTTGGGTCATGTTTCTCCCGTAGACATCCTGCGGGAAGAGGGCTGCCTTGGCGGACCTCTTCCCGCGATTCGTTTTGAGATTGCTTCGTCTTGAGATTGCTTCGTTTTGAGATTGCTTCGTTTTGAGATTGCTCGAAGGGGACGGGTCGGAGCGGGCTCCGAGGGGAGTCGCCCCGGTTGCCTGCATCGCCCTCCGCCTCCCCGGCAGCGCGGGTCTCGTCGGTTCGACGGGACACGCGTCGATCCCGTGTCCCCCTTTTCCCTTCCCACTTCCCTTGTGAGAGGAGTCTGAAAGATGCGTTGCTCGAACCTGTGCGGCGTGATCGCCGCGGCGGCGACGACGATGGTCGCGACCGCCGACCTCTTCGTCTATCCCTCGCCCTTCTCCGGACCGATGTCGCTCGCGGGCGACAACTCGCCGCTGGCGGGCGGTCTGATCTTCCAGGCTGGCACCCAGACTGGCAGCCGGTACAACCCCCAGGCGAGTGCGCCGCTCACAGGCGGATACACCGCGGCGAACACCATCGCCTTCACCAACTGCGTGTTCGCGGGCTCGTTCACGAGCGCCACGCTCGACACGTTCACCTTCGGCATCCGGCAGATCGGCGGCGCACCGACGGTCGACTTCCGCGTCTTCCTCGGGGCGATGGACACGGACGGAAATCTGGTCGAGTCCTCGGTGCAGGACCTCGGCGTGACCACGGTCGCCGCCGCCGCGGCGTCCGCCACGACCTTGGTGAGCTTCAACGCAGGGGGCGCCACGGTCGCCATGACCGACCTCGTCGGCTCCGGCAATCCCGGCTTCTCCGGCTTCTTCGTCGGACTTCGCTTCGAGGGCGCCAACGCCACGAGCAACCTGAACGGCTGGCGCATCACCAACGCCCCGGCGGTGGGCGCGGCGTTCAACTACTTCGCCGCGTACGACTCGACCGTCCCGATCTCCGGCAACTGGTCGTTCGCCTCGCCCACGCCGTCGTACTTCTACCTCGACGTCGAGGGCACCCTCGTCCCCGCTCCCGGCGCCATTGCCCTTCTCGGTCTCGCTGGGCTCGCCGGCTCGCGTCGCCGCCGCGACTGATCCCCTCGGCTCCTCTTCGACGTGATCGTGCAAGGCTCCCGGTCTCGACCGGGAGCCTTGCTTCATTCCCGACGATTGATCGGCGCCGCATGGGCCCGGCGGGAGTTGAACCCGCATGCCCTCGCGGGCCGGGGATTTTAAGTCCCCTGCGTCTGCCGTTTCGCCACGGGCCCGCGGCGAGTATACGAACGCGTCGATCGCTCCCCCCGGAACGACCTCGTACCATCGGCGGCTTGCATCGCACGCCCGCGCCTCCGCGAAGCCCTTGCGACCTGGAACCAACGCCATGAAGCCCTCCCGCCTCCTGCCCGCGATCATCCTCGGTCTCTCGATCACCTCGATCGCGATGGTGGACCTGAGTCGGGATGGCGCCGCCAATCCTCCCACGACCGGTGAACCCGCCATGCATGCCGCCACGACCAAGGACAAGCCCGGCGAGTCGACGCCCGCGACGATCCTCTCCGCCTCCGGCTACGACATCACGCCCTACTCGAAGGAGAAGGTCGCGGAGCTCGCGAAGAAGCTCGATCCGGAGACGTTTCGGATCACCCAGAAGGCGGGCACCGAGCGCCCCTTCTGCGGCACGCTTCTCGACAACAAGAAGGAGGGCGTCTACTGCTGCGTCGTGTGCGGGCTTCCCCTCTTCGACTCGAGCCACAAGTTCAACTCCGGGACGGGCTGGCCGAGCTTCTTCCGCGAGTTCGATCCGGCGCACGTCGCCCGGCACGAGGATCGAAGCCACGGCATGGTCCGCGTCGAGATCGAGTGTGCCCGCTGCAGCGCCCACCTCGGGCACGTCTTCGATGATGGACCCGCCCCGACGGGCGAGCGTCACTGCCTGAACTCCGCCTCGCTCGTGTTCCATGAGCGCGGCACTCCCCTCCCTCCGGAGAGCCAGCCCGTGTCCCCCGAGACCGCCTACTTCGCCGCCGGGTGCTTCTGGGGCGTCGAGCACGCCTACGCCCAGCTGCCGGGCGTCCTCGACGTCCAGAGCGGCTACCAGAACGGAACGACCGAGCAGCCCACCTACAAGCAGGTCTGCTCGGGCACCACCAACCACGCCGAGAGCGTGAAGGTCGTCTTCGACCCGCAGCGGATCTCCTACGGCGACCTGGTGAAGTTCTTCTTCCTGATGCACGACCCGACCACCCTGAACCGCCAGGGGCCGGACATCGGGACGCAGTACCGCTCGGGGATCTTCACGACGAGCGACGCCCAGCTCGCGACCGCCAAGCAGGTCCGCGACGAGATCGCGGCGTCGAAGAAGTTCGGCGCCCGCTCGATCGTGACGGTGATCGAGCCCGCGGGCACGTTCTGGCCGGCGGAGGCGTATCACCAGGACTACATCGTCAAGACCGGCGCGTCCTGCCACGTGGACGTGGCGGGCGCCCTGAAGGCGATGGGTCTGCCCCGGTGACGAGCGGCGGGTGCGTCGGCGTGGCAGGCTCCGGGCGGCGTGGAACGAGGCTCGTGCACGCGGTCCGCGCGACGGCGTGCCTTCTCGCCGCGGTGGTCGCGGCGAGCGGCGACGGAGCGACTCCGAAGTCGCCGCCAGAGGTGCCATCCATCGGAGAGGGATCTTCCTCCGCCGCCGAGGTCGTGCTCGAGCGATTCGAGTTCCAACGCATGGCGATGGGCGGCGAGGCCCGGCTCGTCTTCTACGCCCCGGATGAGCCACGCGCGAGGCTCGCCGCGATCGCCGCGTTCGCGGAGATCGAGGCGGTCGAGCAGGCGGTCTCGGACTGGCGCGATTCGAGCGAGGTGCGGCAGGTCGAGACGAGCCTCCTCGGGTCGCCGGGGCAGCCGGTGCCGATCTCCGAGACGCTCGCGTGCTGCCTCGCAAGGTCCCTCGAGGCGTCGAGAGAGAGCGACGGCGCCTTCGACGTGACGATCGCGCCGGTCGTCTCGCTCTGGCGGACCGCCCGTCGGGCAGGCGGGATGCCGCCTGAGGAAGCTCGGCGCGAGGCGCTCTCGCTCGTCGGACATCGACGCGTCGCCCTGCATGGGGAGCCGCCAAGGTCCGTGACCGCCCCTCCCGGCACCCGATTCGACTTCGGCGGGATCGGCAAGGGCTTCGGCGCCGATCGAGCCCTCGCGGAGCTCCGACGCCAAGGCGTCACGCGGGCGATCGTCGAGCTTGGAGGCGACTTCGCGGTCGGCGAGGCGCCCCCCGACGCGGCGGGATGGCGAGTCGAGGTCCGCACGGGTCTCGGCGACGAGCGGATCGTGCTCGTGCTTCGGGACTGCGGCGTCGCCACGAGCGGCGACCTCGAGCGGTTCGCCGAGATCGACGGCGTGCGCTACAGCCACCTCGTCGACCCCCGCACCGGGCTCGGTCTGACGAGGTCGATCGCCGCCACGGTGATCGCCCGCGACGGCGCCACCGCGGATGCCCTCGCGACGGCGACCAGCGTGCTCGGAGCCGAGGGAGCCGCAGGGATGCTTGACCGCCTCGACGCCGCCGCGCGGATCGTGACGAGGTCGCCCGGCGAGCCGACCGAGGCGCCCGTGATCGTCACGCGTGGAGCATGGCGCTGATCCGCTCGACGCGTCGCGATCGCGTTCGATGGTGCCGCCCCTCATCGCCCGATCGAACGACGGGCACTACTGGAACTTCGTCCGACCCGGCACCGCGACCGGCGGCTTCGGAAGCTCCGCGAAGGCAAGCACCGCCGGCATCAGGTCCTGCTGGCTGTTCAGCGCCTGCTCCCAGGTGATCTCCTGCCCGGTGTACGCCGCCTCGCGACCCATGATCGCGGTGAGCGTGCTCTCGGCGACCTGCCTCGCCTCGTTCACGCGGGGTCCCTGCCGGATTGCCCGCTGAAGGTCGCGGTGCTCCTCGACGTAGGGATCGCCGTTGTCGCCGCTGAAGCGCCAGGGCGTCGGCCCATCGATGCGGGCGAAGCCGGGTCTGAGCAGCGCCTGCCCGGTGGTGCCGGTCACCATCTCCTCGACCTTGCCAGCGGTGCCATCCTGCTGGCGGCACATGCTGAGCGCCCAGCGTCCCTTCGGATAGCCGTACTCGAGCCCGAAGTGATCGAAGACGTGCCCGAACTCGGCGGCGGTCCTCGCCTGCCGACCGCCCACGCCGAAGACCCGCTCCGGATGCGCCTTGAACGCCCAGTTGAGGACGTCGAGGTTGTGCACGTGCTGCTCGACGATGTGGTCGCCCGAGAGCCACGTGTAGTAGAGCCAGTTCCGGCACTGGTTCTCCATCTCGGATCGCGCGGGATCGGGCGCCACGTTCCAGAGGCTGCCCATGTTCCAGTAGCAGCGACCGGCGAGGAGCTCGCCGATCGCGCCGGCGTGCAGCCGCTCGATCGCCTCGCGGTAGCAGGTCTCGTGTCGCCGCTGGGTTCCCGCGACGACGCAGAGTCCCTTGCGGTCGGCCTCCGCCGCCGCGGCGAGCACCTTGCGAATGCCCGTCGCGTCCACGCCGGCGGGCTTCTCCATGAAGACGTGCTTGCCGGCGCCGATCGCCGCCTCGAAGTGCATCGGGCGGAAGCCGGGCGGCGTCGCGAGGATCACGATGTCGCAGCCGGTCGAGAGGACTCCGCGGTAGGCGTCGAAGCCGCTGAAGCATGACGCGGCGGGAACGCTCGCCCGCGCGGCGTCATGCTGGGCGAGGTTCGTCCGGCACTGCTCGAGGCGATCCGGGAAGAGGTCGCCGAGCGCGACGATCTTGACGTCCTGCCCGGCTTCAAGGGCATCGCGCGCCGCGCCGGTGCCGCGACCGCCACAGCCGATGACGCCGACCGTCAGCGTGTCCTCGCGGCGACTTGATCCGAAGGAAAGTCCCGGCAGCACGAGCGGCACCGAGATCGCCGCAGCGCCGGCGAGGAATCGGCGGCGGTCGAGGCTCGACGGGACGGACGGATGCTGGTCGGACGATCGCGGGTCGATCATGGTTCCTCCTTGGGCGCCGCAGGAGGCTCGACGCGGTCGCTCGAGGAGAGCACGTCGAGCCGTGGATCAGGCGATCACGAGAAGCGGGTCTTGCCGGGCACCGGGATCACCGGCTCGGGCAGCGGTCCCCACTCGAGCACGCTTGGACCGAGGGTCTGGGTCGAGTTCATGAGCTCCTCCCAGGTGATCATCTGCCCGGTGTAGCCCGCATCACGACCCATGATCGACATCAGGGTGCTCTGCGCCATGAAGTCGCCATCGTTGAGAGGACGTCCCTCGCGGATCGACTTGAAGAGCTCGTCGTGCTCGACCTGGTACATGTTCGGCGTCGGACCGGAGTACGCCCACGCGGTGCCGCTCGTCGGCTCGATGCGGGTCTGGTTCGGCGCCCATCCGTTCACGAACGCGAGTCCCTTGGTGCCGGCGATCCAGTCGGTGTTGTCGTTCGAGCAGTTCGCCTGCTGTCGGCAGGTGAGGATGCTCCGCGACCCGTCCGCGTACTCGTAGATCGCGGTGAAGTGGTCGAAGACGTCGCCCCGCTCCGGTCCCGAGCGGTTCCCTCGACCGGCGAGCCCGAGGCACCGCACCGGCTGCTCGTTGTTCCTCGCCCAGTTGAGCTTGTCGACGCTATGGCACGCCTGCTCGACGATGATGTCGCCCGAGATCCAGTTGAAGTGCCACCAGTTCCGAAGCTGGAACTCCATGTCGCTCCACTCCGGCTTCCGCGGCGATATGCCGAGCGGGCCCGTGTGATAGGTGGAGTGCGCGGCGGTGACCTCGCCGAGATCCCCGTTCAGGATGCGCCCGTACAGCGCCCGCTCGGGCGAGCTGTATCGCCAGCAGAATCCCGAGACGAGCGAGAGGTTCTTCTCCTTCGCCGCCTTCGCTGCCGCCATGACCCGCTTCGCGCCGGGCACGTCGACCGCCATCGGCTTCTCGCAGAAGACGTGCTTGCCCGCGGCGACCGCCTTCTCGAGCTGCGCCGGTCTGAACCCCGGGGGCGTCGCGAGGATCACCACGTCGACGCCGGAGGCGAGCACCTGATCGATCGCGTCGAACCCGACGAAGCGGCGCTCCGGCGGCAGCGCGATCTGCTCCGGATTCGCGTTCTCCTCGAGCTGCGTGATGCAGCGATCGATCCGATCCGGGAAGACGTCCGCGATCGCCCACAGCACCGCCCCTGGATCCGCCCCGAGGGCGTTGACCGCGGCTCCGGTGCCTCGACCGCCGCAGCCGACGAGCCCGACCTTCAGGCGATCGTCCGCGCGGATGGTGCCCCAAACCGGCGACACCAGCGGCGCCGTCGCGGCGACCGCCGCGGCACGGACGAAGGCGCGACGGTCGATCGTCGCGGCGGGAGGATTCGTGGGGCTCGTCCGATCGGACATGGTGGGCTCCAAGAGAAGGTTCGCGGGAGGCAGGTCGATGCCCGGATCAGTCAGGGCGCCGCCGGTGAGACGCCGCCTAGCGGGCTCTGGGTCTCGCACACCACTCGGATCCCGATGAACCCTCCGTCGGCGAGCCACCAGACGCTCTTGGGGAACTGCGGATCGCTTCGGTTCCAGGACCGGCTGAAGGGCACCGGCGCCCCGGCCGCGACCACCTCCGCCGCGTCGAGGTAGCTGCCTCCCATGAGCGAGCCCTTCTCGTCCTCGGTGGCGCACCACTCGGCGGCGTTGCCGAGGAGATCGACGAGTCCAAGGCGATCCGCCGCGAGCGACCCGGGGCGATGGGTGGTGCCGCCGCTGTTCTCGGCGACCCGGGCATGCTCGAGGATCCGATCGGCCGGAATCCCCGCGGCATCGCGGATCACCTGCCACTCCGCGACCGTCGGCAGCCGGAATCGCCGTCCCGTCTTCACCGAGAGCCACTCGCAGAACTGGGTCGCGCCCTTGTAGGAGATCGAGATCGCCGGAAAGCCCGCGTGCCCGAAGCCGCGATCCATCGAGATGTAGGGCTTGCTCGGTCGCGTGACCGCATCCGCCTCCGGCGTCGACTGCCCCTGCTCCGCGTCGCTCTGGAAGACGAAGACGTCGTAGAGGTCCCACGGGATCTCGGTGCGCGACACGAGGAACGCCGGGCGACCATCCTTCCCCGAAACCGGCACCAACTCGAGGTCGACCACCGAGCCGGGAACCTTCACGATCTCGTTGGGGCTCGTCGCGGCACTGGCGGGCGGCGGGATCGGGGTCGAAGCCTGGTTCGATGATCGGGCGTCGGCGACGGAAGCCTGGGCGACGCCTGCGACGAAGACGAGCGTCATCGCCCGGAGCGGGGCGAGCGTCGAGCGAATCATGAAGTCCGCGTCCTCCTGACCGATCCGGCGGGCCGAGGGCAGATCCTGCCGCGCTCCGGCGCGACCGCCGGAACTCTACCGAGGATCGCGATCAACTCCACCGGCGACCTCAGGGGCAGGCGCCCCAGCGGTTGAGGAGGAGGGACAGGTCGGCGCCATCCACCTGTCCGCTCTCGTTGAAGTCCGCCGCGCCACCCTTGGTGCCCCAGAGTCCGAGGAACTGGGACAGGTCGCTGCCCGAGACGAAGCCATCGCCGTCGAGGTCCTCGGGGCAGTTCGGTCCGTCGCCGCAGTCGATGCCCTCGATCGAGATGTCGTCGATTCCCGCCTCGACAAGCGAGCCGGCGCCGAGATCGCGGGCGACGAGGCGGAGACGCATCTGGTCGGTCGGCTCGAGGAAGTCTGCGATCCGGTAGACCTTCTCCGTCCACGCGCCGGGACTCTGGTTGACCACCTCGATGGTGACCCAGGTCGCGCCGCCGTCGTTGGAGAGGAGCACCGGCATCGAGTCCTCGTTCGGCGCAGCACCCGCGTTGTTCGAGTACCAGACGAAGCACCGGATCCTCGCCTCGAAGAGACCCGCCGCCGAGAGCAACGGCGAGGTCAGCGTGGTGGCGCCCCCGTCGACGTCGTTGAAGCCCGCGCCCTGCCCTTGGACATGCTGTCCGGTGATGAAGCACTGGGTCCCGAGGAGCGTGTGATCCTCGCTCGGTTGCGCCGTGGTGCCGATCGGCGCGACCCGCTCCCAGATCCCGCCGGTCGCGGTGTCGCCGGGCGCGCCGATCACCCATCCGGTGTTCGTCTCGAGCGGGTCGATCTCATCCACCACGCCCGCCGCGACGATCGCCGAGAACGCCCCCTGCTGCGGCGAGGTCGAGGTCTGACCGTCCGCCGAGTCGATGGCGAAGCGATAGAAGATCGACTCCCCGCATTCCATCGCCGGGAAGGTCGCCACGTAGAGGTCCTTGCCGCTCGGCGACATCGGGATCGCCGTGGTGCCCTGTCCCTGACGGGTCAGCAGCATGCGGGCGGTGCCGGGCAGCAACTCGAAGCCCTCGCCGGCGACGACGCCGACCTCCAGCGATCGGCCGGACGGATCGATCTCGGACGGCGTCCCCTGCGGGAACTCCCACGAGGCGACCTGCGGCACCATGTCGACCACGAAGAGCCCCCGCTGCATGTCGCTGACGATCACCGTGCCCGAGGGGAAGTACGGGTAGCAACTCCACGCGCCGTTGTAGCCGCTCGCGTCGGAGCCGGGATAGGTGTCGAAGCTCGCGATCTCGGACGCCTGCGTCGGCGCCGAGATGTCGAACACCCGCAGACCGCTGCGGTAGTTCGCGGTGAAGAGACGGTTGCCGAGGACGTACCCGTTGTGGGTGGTCGCGGCGTTGCCGTTCGTGAAGGTCCCGCGGTAGACCGGCACGACGAGGTCGGAGACGTCGATCACGTGGACCCGCGTCGGGAATCCAAGGTTGATCTCATCCTGCTCGTCGAGCAGGAAGAAGGTCTTCCGGTCCTCGGAGAGCCAGCCTTGGTGGCTGTACGCGGAGGTCGGGTAGAGCAGTCGGCCGAGCTGGACGATCGCCGACTTGTTGGTCACGTCGAGGATGTCGAGCCCCGTCTGGACCGATCCGCCGTTGAAGCCGCTGCAGCAGAAGGCGATCTGCCGACCCGCGTACGGACCGGAGGTGAAGGTGACGATCTGCGCATCGTGCACGTAGCGATCCGGCCAGGTTCCCACCAGCGGCGGATTGGTGGGATTCGCGTTGAGGTCGTAGATCCGAAGCCCGTTGCTGGCGCCGCCGCAGCGGTAGAGGAACCCGCTCGCCACGTCGATCGCCACGTTGTGCGTGTTGCCGGTGCCGCCGGCGGTCTGGGTCCCGACGAGCGTCACCACGCCCGAGTCGATCTGCGCGAGCTCGAGCACCTGGATCCCGCCGCCTCCCTCGGTGACCACGTAGCACTTGGTGCCGAACACCTTCATGTCGCGCCAGAGGCTGGTGGGGCCGGGGATGAACCCGATCACCTGCGCATCGGCGGGATTGGTGACCTCCGCGATGCCCGTGCCGTTGCTGAGACCGATGAAGGCGTACTCGCGACCGGAGGCGCTGACGTATCCCCAGCAGTCGTTGCCGCTCGTCGCGCCGGTCGAGAACTCCGCGAGCGGGAGCCACGATTGGAGCAGCGTGTTCTGCGCCTCGAACGTCTCGCCGGCGACGCCGCCCTCGATCGCGCGGTAGGGCTCGGCGAGGACGGCGGGCTCGAGGAGCTTGAGCTTCCAGTCGTCCTCATGGGCGATCGCCGTGCTCACGGCGAGCGTCACCAGCCCGCAGGTCCCGAAGGTCACGACGAGGAAGGAGGTGCGGGGACCGCGGGTTCCGCTCGGCATGTCGAAGGCTCCAATCAGGCAGGAGGGCGATCCGGTGAATCGGGACCCTACACGGTGAGTCTAAGCCCAGTTCCGAGAAGGACCAATCCAAGAGGCAAGGGATCCCAAGATCGATCGCCGCCAGCGCCCTCAACCTCTCGGTCCTGACGCCGAGAAGTCCGCATCCTCCGGCATGGCGTGGCGAGGCGGTCCCTTCAGCCCCTCCTCTGGACCCGGTCCGGCGAGGGTCTCGAGGAACGCCACCAACGCCCGGATCTCCTCCTCGCTCAGTCCGAGCGGCGCGAGGACGGTCTCCTGGTGGTGATCGAGCTGCACGGCTCCCTCGAGGGTCGAGTAGAAGCGGACCACCGACTCGAGGTCCGGCATCTGTCCGGCATGCATGTAGGGGGCGGTGCGGGCGACCTGGCGAAGCCCCGGCGTCCGGAACTGTCCCCACTGCTCGGGCGAGCGGGCGACGCGGGCGGTCATGGTCGCCTCGGCGCCAAGGCGGTCGTCGCTGAACTCCCCCGCCGCGTTGAAGCGATCGGCGAGGAGGATCTCCGTGCCGAGGTAGCGCCCGGGATCCCGCGGCAGCCCTCCGCCTCGCGGGGGCATGCCGATCGAGTGGAACTCCCCGTCGGAGAAGGTGGGTCCGCCGTGGCACTGGATGCAGCCCGCGCGTCCCACGAAGAGGCGAGCCCCCGCGATCGCCTCGGGTGGGATCGCGTCGATCCCCGCGCGATCGCCCTCGCGTAGCCCGCGGGCGAAGCGGTCGAAGTCGCCCTCGCCTGCACGAAGCCGGCGCTGGTACGCCGCGAGCGCCTTGCCCGCGTTCGCGAAGACGACCTCGACCTCATGGCGCACCGGCGGATCGATCGACTCCCACGCGACCGCGTCGGGATGCGTCGGATCCTCCGGCACGGGTCTCGCCCGCGCGGGGAGCGAGGCGATCACGTCGGCATCAGGCAGCGGACCGAAGACCTTCTGGTACGCCGCCGAGAGCGCCGGATCGGCGGCGATCACCCGCGCGACGCCGACCCGCGTGCCATCCATCTCGTGCGGACGCTCGATCGGCTGGAGCGCCTGCGACCAGAGCGAGTCGGCGCGACCATCCCACGTGAGCCACCGCGACCGCGCGGCATCGAGCACGGTGGGCGTGTTGCGGGTGCCCTCGGCGATGCCGAACGCCACCTCCCGCCCATCGGCGAACTCCTTCGCCGGATCGTGGCAGGTCGCGCAGGAGACTTCACCGTTTCCCGAGAGCCTCGCGTCGAAGAAGAGCGACTGACCAAGCCACGCGGCGCGAGGATCGTCCGCGACGCGGTTCGTCGGGTCGGCAGGAACCGCGCCGAGCGGCGAGAGCCGCAGGATCTTCCGCACCTCGGCGTCGGAGAGACCGCGCTCCGCCGCCACCGCCGATGGGTCCGCGGCGGACGGGTCCGAGGGCGGCTCCCCGTCGCCGCACGCCGACAGCAGGAGCGCCCCGACGATGCCGATCGAGGACGTGACTCCGCCCCTCGCGGCATGCCGGCTCATTCGACCTCCACCGTCCACTGCGCCCGCTCGAGGACGCCATCGCGCGAGACGTCGACGAAGAGCTCCCAGCGTCCGCCCATGTGGAACAACATCCCCTCGCCGAGATGACGCCCCTCGCCGAGCGACCGCACCGTAGGCACGAAGTTCATGCCATGCCCATGATGCGGCATCGCCGCATCGAGGCGGACCACCACGTCCCCGGGCGCGGGCGGGCCATCCGGAGACTCCAGCACCTCGAGCTCGAGCGAGAACGGCTCGAACGTCGGCATGCCCTCGTCGCGGGTCCGCCACCTGACGAACCAGCGTCCGCCCGCGGTCCACGCCTCGCCGCCCCTCGCGATCGGAGTCGGCGCGACGGTCGTCGGTGCTTCGGTCGCCGACGGCGGCAAGGGGGACTCGGCACGATCGCATCCGCCCGCGGCGAGCACGAGCAGGAGCAGGGCGATCGAGATGATTCGATCGGAGGTCATTCGGCAGGCATCCCGCGCGGTCGCGTCGAGGCGCGCCCCAGACTGAAGACGAGGCGCCATGATCCATCGACCTCGGAGAACCCCTGCACGCGATGGTTCCCGACGTCGACGACGAGCACGGTCCCATCGGCGCGTCGAGCGAGACCTCCGGGCGACCACACCAGACCATCGTCGACGCCGGTCGAGCCCATCTCGTCGAGGACGCTGCCCTCTGAAGAGAGCCTCACCAAGCGGTCGCCGGGCACGTCGCTGACCACGAAGCCATCCGGCGACCACGACAGCCCGCCCGGCTCGCGCGGGCCGCTCGGCGCGTCGGGCAGGCGAATCGATCGAAGCGGTCGCCCGCTCACGTCGAGGAGGTCGATCGTCCTTCGACCGGCGTCGAGCACCGCGACCGCGTCGCGCGAGGGCGAGAGCGCCATCGCGACGGGCTCGGCAAAGCGACCGGGCGCATCGCCCTGCGGTCCCCACGCCGCGACGACCTCGGAGGGAAGCGGGCTTGCGGGTCCCCGCGCGGGTCGCGGCGCGAGGACCACGAGCGAGCCCGTGTTCCCCTCGAGGAGGAGCAGGCGACCGTCCGGAGTCCACGCGAGGTCGGTCGGCTCGGCACGCCGCGGCATGGATTCCGAGTCGGGACGGAGGCGTCGCAGGGCGTCCATGACCGACGCGAGCTCCACGATCCCGGCGAGGCGAGGCATGAAGGGGTCGAAACGAAGCGCCGCGGTCGGATCACGATCGAGATCGACGAAGGCGATCCGCGAGGATCCCGGATCCGCGACGGCGAGCCGCGGTTGGTCCGACGCGATCGCCACCGCGCTGACCCGACCGAAGCGATCCGGCGCCGCACCCGGACCTCCGAAGGTCGTGACGTGGACCGGCAGTCCCGCCCGCCAGTCGAAGACCACCACCGACGCGGACTCCGGCTCCCACAGCGCCGTGAGGTCACCCTCGACCGACAGACCGCCGCCGAAGTGGCTCAGCACCTCGTCCCGTGCGGGCAGTTGCGCCGTGGTCAGCGCGCCGGTCGCCGCGGCGAGGTCGCCGAACCACTGCACCCGGCGCTCGAACGGCTCCGCGACGACCGCGGTCGTGCCCGTGGCGTCGATCGCGACGTCCTCGGGGTAGTGGATGCGCCCCTCGCCCTCGCGGGGAACCACCGCGTGCATCCCCCACTGTCCCTGCGGGGTGCCGTCGAGGTCGAAGAGCGAGATGCGGTGGTTGAGCCGATCCGCGACGAAGAGCAGACCGCCCGCGATCGCGATGCCGCTCGGCTCGGAGAAGAGACCGGGAAACGGACCGCGGTCGCCGAACGCCTTCTGGAACCTGCCCTCCGCCGAGAGCACCACGACGCGGTGGCGGTCGGCATCGACGACGAAGACGCGACCATCGGGACCCGTGGCGAGATCGATCGGTCGCCCCCACCCGCCGGGAAGATCCGCGTCGCGCACGATCCATCGGACCGCGCCGTCGGATGTCGTCGCGAGGACCGCCGGCGCGATCTCGTCGATCAACGCCAGTCCGCCCTCGAGCTCCGCCGCGGCGCGGGGGCGGATCGCGAGGTCCTTCGGGAGCGAGATCTCGCCGAGTGCCGCACCCTCTGCATCGAAGCTCGCCACGAGCCCCGCGTCCGGATCGCAGACGAGGACGCCGCCCTCCGATCGCACGCTGACCGACGTGGGTCGCCGCCAACCAGCGTCTGGACCGAGCCGCTGGACCAGCGTGCCGTCCCGCCGCCGCTGCTCGACGACGCGCGCGGCGTCGTCCACGAGGAGGAGATCGCCCGACGGCAGGATCGCGACGGAGACCGGACGACCGGCGGCGTCGAGCGTTCCCTCCCAGCGGACCGCGGGGGAGTCCTGCCTCGCCCAGGAGACCTGCGCCGGCCTCGCCGCGACGAGGATCAGCAGGGCGCACCCGATGGTCGATCCCGATGTTGACCAGGCGCTCACGGGGCGTTGACGCGGGCGGTCATGCACGGCGACAGCGTAGGTCGGCGCGTCCATCGATGGGGCGCGGTCGGTAGGATCCGCCCCCCTCGCACCGCACGCCCCGCACGCCCCGCACGCCCCGCACGCCCGGAGTCTTCGTGTCGCACGCCGCCCACGGCATCTCGCCAGCGATCGATCGCGTGATCCGCGCGTTCGCCTTCGCGGGCGCCGCCCTCGTGGTGGTGCTCTCGATCGTCGCCTACGTCGGGGCGGAACGGGCGAAGCACTCCCCTTCCGCGGGTCACGCGGATGCTGCCGCCGAGGCTTCCCTCGAGGTCGGGGCGACCTCCTCCGCCGCGACGCAGTCGGTCAAGAAGGTCCCGCCGCTCTGGTGGCTGGGCACGGTCCCCTTCGTCCTGCTCCTCCTCGCGATCGCGATCCTTCCGCTCGTGCCCGCCACGGCGCACTGGTGGGAGTCGAACCTGCACCGGCTCGCGGTGGCGCTTGCCCTCGCGTTCCTGACGCTCCTCTACGTCCTCCTCGTCGGCGGTCCGGGCAAGGTCCTCGCAACGGTCGAGCACGCCATCCCCGAGGAGTACGTCCCCTTCATCGTCCTGCTCTTCGCCCTCTACGTGGTGAGCGGCGGCATCGCGATCCTCGGCGACTTCCGACCCACGCCGGTCGTGAACGCCTCGTTCCTCGCGATCGGGGCGATCATCGCGAGCGCGATCGGCACCACCGGGGCGAGCATGCTGCTGATCTGGCCGCTCCTGCGGGCGAACGCCTCTCGGCGCTTCCGCGTCCACACCATCGTCTTCTTCATCTTCCTCGTCTCGAACTGCGGCGGACTGCTGCTGCCGACCGGCGACCCGCCGCTCTTCCTCGGCTACCTGCGGGGCGTGCCCTTCCTCTGGACGCTCTCGCTCTGGGGCGAGTGGCTCCTGTGCGGCGGCGTGCTGCTTGGGCTCTATCTCCTCGTGGACACGGTCCTCTTCGCCCGCGAGGCGCCCGAGGTGCGGGCGTGGAGACCGAGCGGCCGCGGATTCCGCATCGAGGGCGGGTCGAACTTCCTCTGGCTCGGGTTGGTGGTGCTCACCGTGGCGACGATCCAGGAGGGCAAGCCGGTGCCGCTCCTCGGGGTGACGGCGTTTCCATTCCTTCGCGAGCTGCTGATGCTCACGTGGGTGGGGCTGAGCCTCGTCCTTGGTCCGGCGTCCGCGCGACAGGCGAACAAGTTCTCCTACGTCGCGATCATCGAGGTCGCCTGCCTCTTCGTCGGGATCTTCATCACCATGCAGGTGCCGCTCGAGGTCCTGAAGTCGACCGGAAGCGAGCTGGGGCTCACCACGCCGGCACAGTTCTTCTGGGTGACCGGGATCCTCTCGAGCTTCCTCGACAACGCGCCGACCTACCTCGTGTTCTTCCAGACCGCGGAGTCGCTCAATCATGAGCCGGGACCAGGGATCCTCCAGCTGCTCGGCGGCGAGTACATCCGCGAGGACCTGCTCGAGGCGGTCTCCCTTGGCGCGGTCTTCATGGGCGCGATGACCTACATCGGGAACGGACCGAACTTCATGGTCCGCTCGATCGCCGAGCAGTCCGGCGTCCGGATGCCGAGCTTCTTTGGCTACATGCTCTACAGCGCCGCGGTCATGCTTCCGCTGATGGTGCTCGTCGTGGCGATCTTCCTCGCCTGAGCAGGTGCCGGGATCGACGGGAGGGAACGATCAGGTCTCGTCGCTCGACTCCTCGTCGAGCGTCCCGCGGTCGGCGCCCTTGCCGCTCTGCTTCATCGCGGCGTAGATGAGCGACTGCACCACCACCGACTCGCCGAGCATCCGTCCGACCCGCTCGCCGGCATGATCGAGGTCGCGGAACTGACCGGCGTCGAGTTCCTGCTCGAAGTCGACGAGCGAGTTCTCCACGGCGAGCATCATGGACGCGATCACCGCCCACTCATGGCGGCTGTCCGGCCAGAACTCGCTCGTGCGGGCAAGCTCCACCGGAATGGTCACCCGCCACCCGTCGTCGGTCTCGATCATGCTGACGAAGCCGCCAGCGACCGGCTCCCCGTCCACGAGGAGTGCCGCGGTGCCGTCCCCGAGATCCTCGGCGGTGAGCCGCTCTCGCTGCTCGCGCATGAAGCCGAAGGGGTCCATCAGGAACACCGAGACCTGCGCCCCCCAGTCGGCGCCGCCGAGGAGCCGCCGCGCGACGCCGCCCTCGCGCTCGAAGTCGCCGGGAAACCGCTCCTTGAGCTTGCTGGAGACCCGGGCGAGCTGGTCGAGCATCTCCCCGAGCTTCCCACGGACGTCCTCGATCGCGCTCGCCTCGGTCACGCCGTCGGCGTAGGTGACCGGTCGCGCATCGAGATGCAAGAGCTGCGGCAGGCGTCCGATCGAGCCCTCCTCGACGAGCCGCATGGCGGTGTCGATCGTCGCCTGCGGCGAGGAGGTGTCGAGGTCGCTGCCGCCGCATCCGATGAGCGGAAGCCCGGCGCAGAGGGCGAGCACGAGCTTCGGACGGGCGAGACGGCGAGGCATGGAGGGTTCCGGCAGGGTCCGCAGGGCTTCGCGGCGCCCCGATGACGGATTCTTCCCGCGCCGGTCGCGCGGGACGAGCAATCGATGGACGAAACCTCCCTTCCCGGAGGTTCCCAAGAGGTCGGAGAGGTTCCCACGAGGTTCGCGCGGTTCGGGATCCTGGCGCCGCCGCCTCTATCATTCGCCCCCGATGACTGACGGCGTCGAGCGAGGAGTGTCCGACCGCGGCGGCGACGCGACCGCGATCGATCTCGTGGTGAACGGCCAGCCGAGGCAGGTCTCCGCAGGATCGACGGTCTCGACGCTGATCGACTCGCTCGGGCTCGGTCGCTCGCCCTGCGCCGTCGAGGTCAATCGGCGGGTGGTGGTCCGAAGAGACCACGGCTCGACGCCGCTCGCGAGCGGCGATCGGATCGAGATCGTGACCCTCGTCGGAGGAGGCTGAACCCCCCATGCTGCCAGAGATGACGAGAACCCCCGCCGACCTCCCCGGAGCGACCACGATGCCGCCTGCCCTCCGGATCGGCCGCTTCTCGCTGCGGAGCCGCCTCGTCGCGGGCACCGGCAAGTACGCGGACCACGAGATGATGCGCCGGGCGCTCGAGGCGAGCGGATGCGACGCCGTCACCGTCGCGGTGCGCCGCGAGCGGCTGCTCGACGCGCAGGGTCGATCGCTCCTCGAGTTCCTTGACCTCGACCGGCTGACCATCCTGCCCAACACCGCCGGATGCTTCTCGGCGGAGGACGCGGTGCGGGTCGCCCGGCTCGGGCGAGAGATCCTCGACCAGCTCGACAATCCGGGCAAGGACTGGGTGAAGCTCGAGGTCCTCGGCGACCGCGTGACGCTGCTTCCTGATCCGGTCGGGACGCTCGAGGCCTGCCGAGAGCTCGTCGCCGACGGATTCACGGTCCTCTGCTACACGAGCGATGACCCGATCGCCGCGGCTCGCCTCCGCGACGCGGGCGCCGCGAGCGTGATGCCGGCGGGAAGCCCCATCGGCTCCGGGCGGGGCATCGCGAACCCCTCGGCGATCTCGCTCTGCCTCGAGCTCCTGAAGGACCCGCGTCATGGTGGCGATCCCGAGTATCCGGTCGTCGTCGACGCGGGCGTCGGGACGCCGAGCGACGTGACGATCGCCATGGAGCTCGGCGCCGACGGCGTCCTCCTCAACACCGGCATCGCGCACGCGAAGGATCCGGTCATGATGGCTTGTGCCATGCGGCTCGCCTGCGATTCGGGATGGCTCGGCGCCCGCGCGGGCCGCATCCCGCGGCGGCGCTACGCGAGCGCCTCGAGCCCGTGGGAGGGCGTCATCGCCGACGAGGTGATCCCCGGCGAGTAATCCCCGGCGGGATCGTGTCGAGGCACGATCCCCGCGGGCGACATCAGTGCGCCACGCGCTTGCCGAGGAGCGGTCCGAGCTCCTTCAGCTGCCGGGCGAGCATCTCCGGCGTCCGCGCCTCGAGGTTGAGCCGCAGCAGCGGCTCGGTGTTGCTCATCCTGACGTTGCACCACCACTCGCCCGCGTCGAGGCTCAGTCCGTCGAGCGTCGCGGTCTTCGCCTTCGGATGGGCGGCACGCAGGCGCTTCAGCGCGGCGGCGGCGTCGTCGGTCTGGAAGTTGATCTCGCCCGAGTGCGCGTAGCGGCGGAACGGCTTGATGAGCTCGGAGAGCGGTCGTCCGGACTCCGCGAGCGCCGTGATCACCTCGGCGAAGACCCGGGCACCGTTGTCGGTGTGGAAGGTGTCGCGGAAGTAGAAGTGCCCGGAGAGCTCGCCGCCGACGACCGCCGACTCCGCCGCCATCCTCGCCTTCATGAAGACGTGTCCCACCCGCTCCTCGACGGGGCGTCCGCCCGCCTCGGTGATCGCCTCGCGCACGGTGCGGCTCGACCGCAGGTCGTAGACCACCGCCGCGCCGGGCTCGCGGCGGAGGAACCGTCCGACGAGCCAGGAGAGGAGCAGGTCGCATCCGACCGGCTGACCCTTCTCGTCGATCACCATGCAGCGGTCTGCATCGCCATCGAAGCAGAAGCCCACCGCCGCCTTGCGGGCGACCACCGCCTCGCGGGTCTGCGCAAGGTTCGCCTCGACGAGAGGGTTCGGCTCGTGGGCGAACTCGCCCGACTCGTTCTCGAAGTTGAGCCGCGAGAGCTGCAGCCCCTTCAGGGCGCCGAACACCTTGGGCACCATCGTGCCCGCCATGCCGTTCGAGGCGTCGACGACGACCTTGAGCGTGCGGGATCCCGAGGCAAGCCCTGGATCGATGAAGCGCACGATGTGGTCGCGATAGGCATCCCAGAGGTCGCGCGACTCCTCGCGACCGCCCCGCGGCTCCAGCTTCTCCCGCTCGACGAGCGCCGCCAGGCGGCGGATCTCCTCGAGCCCGCTGCCGGAGCCGACCGGCTTCGCGCCGCGACGCGAGATCTTGAAGCCGTTGTAGTTCGCTGGATTGTGCGAGGCAGTGACCTGCACGCCTCCGGCGCACCCGAGCAGGTGGATCGCGAAGTAGACCATCGAGGTGTCGACTCGACCGAGGTCGATCACGTGCGCCCCGAAGTCCCGCATGCCTTGGCGAAGGCTCTCGGCGAGCGAGGGCGAGCTCTTCCGCATGTCCCGACCGACCACCAGATGCCGCATCATCGGGTCGTCGAAGCCAGCGTCCGCCGCCTCCTTGAGGAGAAGCTCCGCCGTGGCGTAGCCGATCTGCCAGGCGATCTTCTCGTTGAGGGGCTTCGGGTACGTCGCCCGGATGTCGTATGCCTTGAAGACCTTGCCGAGCACCGGGCGACTCCTGCAGGACCGGGGATCTTGAGTCAACCCCCTCCGGGGGCTGACTTGGGCGGAGGTCCCGTTATACTCCGCGACTTGTCCCGAATCCGCTCCGGCGCGTGCCGGAGGGTCCACGGACGAACCGCCGCGCCGGACGTGGCGTCGCGACGGACTTCATCCCGACCCCCGCGGGGGGTCGCCCGCCTGAACCTGAAGCGCCCTCAGACGGACGGTGCCGCTCGCCGGCTCCACGTCCCCTCCGTCGGTGTCGCTGCCGAGAGACCCCACCATGAGCACCCTCGTCCAGGAACTGATCGACGCCGGCATCCACTTCGGTCAGCGGCGGAGCAACTGGAACCCGCGGATGGGTCCCTACATCTGGGACACCCGCAACGGCATCTCGATCATCGACATCAAGGAGACCATCAAGGGTCTCCTCCTCGCCAAGCGGTTCCTCCAGAAGACCGTCTCCTCCGGCAAGGACGTGGTCTTCGTGGGAACGAAGCGGCAGGCGAAGGGCGCGATCGAGCAGCACGCCGCCGACGTCGGCATGCCCTACGTCACGGAGCGCTGGCTCGGCGGCACCCTCACCAACTTCCGCACGATCCGTGACCGCCTCAAGCGGCTCGAGGAGCTCGAGGGACTGATCCAGACCGGCGCGATCCGCAAGTACTCGAAGAAGATGGAGTCGCAGCTCACCCGCGAGCAGAAGAAGATCTTCCGCAACCTCAACGGCATCCGGACCATGACCAAGCTCCCCGGAGCGATGGTGGTGGTCGACGTGAACCGCGAGATGAACGCGGTGCGCGAGGCGCGAAACCTCGGCATCCCCACGGTCTGCCTCATCGACACCGACGGCAATCCAGAGTTCGCCGACATCCCGATCCCGGGCAACGACGACTCCATGCGGTCGATCGACGTCGTGGTGCGCGAGCTCTGCGGCGCGATCAAGGAAGGCAAGCAGCAGCGGGCGACCGAGGACGGCAAGCCGGAGGACGCCTCCGAGCCGCCGCGGCGCCGCTCGAGCCGCAGCCAGTTCCGCGCCGAGGAACCGACCCCCGCCGGAGCGACCGACGCGGGCGATGCCGCCACGGCGCCGAGCGGCGGCTGATCCCGTCCCCTACGCGACCTAGACCGAGGAACAACCCATGGACACCGCGAACGTCAGCCCGAAGGACGTGATGACGCTCCGTCAGCGGACGGGGCTTGGCATGATGGACTGCAAGAAGGCGCTCGCCGACGCGAACGGCGACATGCAGGCGGCGGAGGAGCTCCTCCGCTCCCGCATGAAGGGCAAGATGGACACCCGCACCGACCGGCCCGCGGGCGAGGGCTGCATCGCCGTCGCGACGCAGGGCTCGAAGGGGGTGATCATGGAGGTGCGGGCGGAGACCGACTTCACCGCCCGCAACGAGGCGTTCCGCGCGATGGCGAAGGAACTCGCGACCGCGAGCCTCCAGCAGCCCGCCGGCGACGTCGCGATGACCCCGGCGATGACCAAGCGGCTCGACGAGGTCCGGATCACGACCGGCGAGAACGTCTCCTTTGCCCGCGGTCGTCGCCTCGATGGCGGCTCCTTTGGGCACTACGTCCATCACGACGGGAAGCTCGGCGTGCTGCTCCAGGTCGAGGGCGACTTCCCCGCGGACGTCCTCACCGGCATCTGCCAGCACGTCGCCGCCCACGTTCCCACCCCGCTCGCGGTCGACCAGCACGGGCTCGATCCGGCGCTCGTGGCGAGCCGCAAGCAGGATGCGGTCGCCGAGGCTGCCGCGACCGGCAAGCCCCCGCAGATCGCCGAGAAGATCGCCGAGGGCAAGGTCCGGAAGTTCTTCGAGGAGAACACGCTGCTCGGACAGCGGTACGTCCGCGACGACAGCAAGTCCGTCGGCGAACTCGTGCCGAAGGGCGGTCGGATCCTGACCTTCCTGCGGATGACCGTCGGCGGTCAGTAAGTCCCGCGGTCAGGACCGGGCGTCCCGTCGAGACTCCCCCGCCGAGACTTCTCGTCGCCGAGCAGCGACTCGATCTCCCGGATCCTCTGCTGGGTGTCCTGGATCGCCGCGTCGATCGCGCTTCGCCCGGTCACCGCCCGCACCGGGTCCCCACGCCCTTGGCTGGCGAGTCGCTGCTCGACGGTCGCCCGGTCTTGTTTGAGCAAGGCGAGGACCCGCTGGGCGGTGGCAAGGGTCTGTCGGAGGTCGTCGAGGCAGATCCCCCCCGCCTCGACCTCGACCACCCTCACGAGCCGGAGGGGGTTCCGAGGGGCACTGGTCGGGACGGGATCGGCACGGCGGTCGGACATCGGGGCGGGCAGAGTATCGCGGACGCTCGGTTCCGGGCAACCACCCCGGGAACTCCGCCCTCCGAAGGGCGGACGCTGGCGGGTGCGAGCCCTCCCTCCGACGCCAACTTCGACCCTCCCTCGCCTCTTCCTCGCCTTGGACGTGCTCGCCGCGTTGGCGGGATCTCGCAAGGCGACCACCTCCCGACGCCGCGAGGGCGGCGCCCGCCGGCCCGGGTCGGTCGCACCCCGGCGCTCGGGTTCTCGCGCCGCGATCGCGGAGGACGTGAGCGACGCCGGAAGCTCCGCCAGTCGTCCTACGACCTCCCGTGCATTGACTCGTTCTCAGAGGCGAGGCGAGGCGAGTCGAGTCGAACCGCGACGATCGACCTCAGGCATGGACCGAGGCATGGACGCGCGACCGTGAACTGCTCGGCGCTCCGCGTCCTCTGCGATCGCTGCGCGAGACGCGGTCGCTAGAAGGGAACGCTGAGTCCAAGGTAGAGCTCTGCGCCATCGAACCCTTCGTTGCTTGATGCCGTGCGGGCGTTCGAGAAGTGGAACCATCGGACGCCGCCCATGAGTCGAGCATCCCCGCTGATCGCGAGCGTGAACCCGCCGCCCACCTGCGGATCGAACTTCCAGGTGTTGGTGTTCGGCGGAAGGTCCTCGGTGAGGTAGGCGAGTCCGCAGCCTCCATCCACGAACACCGTCCAGTCCTCCCCGGCGAGGAAGTGCCACCGCAGCAGCACGGATCCGCCGAGCATCAGGGGATCGCCTCCGCCATCCTGCACGAATCCGCCGATCTGCGCGACCGGCACGATCGAGAGCCGCTCGATCATGAAGTACTCGAACTCCGCGCGGAACTCGCCGCCGGTGGTCGAGCCGAAGTTGGAGATCACGCCACCGAGCAGGTTCGCCCGCCAGGAGTTCGCCTCCCCGAACGACTTGCTCGCGATCGAGGCGGAGTCCGCCTCCCCACTGCCGACCTGAAGGCGACCGGCGTAGAGAGGCGTCAGCGGACCGGCGCTCGACGAGAGCGTCGTCGATGGCGAGGTCGTCGGCGGCGTTGCGGTCGCCACGGCGACGATCCAAGGACCCGTGAGGATCATGGACGCGGTGCTGCGAAGGGTCATGCCGCGATGCTAACGCCCGAGCGGGAGGTCGGCGGTCGAGCGCCGCTGGTGGGTCGTGCGCGACGACGCGCCTTCCCGCTCGCCCGCGTGGAGCAGCCCTCAACGCGATCAAAAGCGACGCCGCCGTCCGAAGGCTCCGACACCTTCGAACGGCGGGAAGACGGGATCGTGAGATCCCGGCATGGACGTCGCAGGTCCCCTGCGGGACGGGCAAAGGTAGCGGGCGCCGAGGAGCAGGGTCAACGCTCTCGCCAGACTCTGCGCCGAATCACGCGGAGCCCCGGACGTCTCCGTCCGATCACCCGGCAGATCCCCATAATCTCCCTCCCGATCCCCCTCAGCACGCCCCTACCATCCGAGACTTTGATCAATGATTGAGATCGCCGCCGCCGTCATCCTGGAAGGTGACCCCCGGGATCCGGAGCAACTTCGGATCCTCGTCGCCCGCCGTCCGCGGACCGCGACCCGGGGCGGTCTCTGGGAGTTCCCCGGGGGCAAGATCGAACAGGGCGAGACGCCTCAGGATGCCGCCGTCCGTGAGACCCGCGAGGAGATCGGCTGCGAGATCGAGATCATTGCGCCGCTCGCGATGAGCGACGACCGCGATGAACGGCAGGCGCGGGAGCGGGAAGTCCGCATCCACGCCTTCCTCGCGCGCGGTCGGGGGGCGATCATCCCCCGCCCGCTCGCCTCCGACGAGGTCCGCTGGACGAGCCTGCGCGAGCTCGGACGGCTCCCGGTGCCTCGCGCGAACCATGCGATCCACGCGGCGCTGAGCGATTGGATCGACTCCCAGCGACGCTGAGCCGACCGCCTCGCCAGTCTCCCAATCGAGTCGCTGCCTTCAGCGACCGCCGGGAGCGATCGGCTCGGGCAGGCTTGGTCCCGGCTCCGGACCTGGCATCGGAACCGGCGCGGTCGCGGGCGAAGGCGTGACGCCGGGGAGCGCCTCGGCGCCCTCGACCTCGCGGCGAAGCGACTCCTCGATCTCCGCGTTGCTCGGGGCATCCGCGGAGACCTCCTCGCCGGTCGTGCGTGCCTGCAGCGCCTGGGCACGCTCGAGGACGAGCCGCGGATCCGTCTGCACCTCGCCGAGGACGAAGTGCCAGGAGTTCTTGCTCGTGAAGTCGATCGGCACGAGCTCGAGGACGAGATCCGGACCGATCCAGTCCCACGGGGGCGCCTTGGCTTCCGCCTTCGCGTCGAGCGGCTCGTGACCGTCGAGGCGCAGCCGGACGTCGTAGGTGCCGTAGTAGGTGATCTCCGCGGTGAGAGGCGTGCGCCCCACCTCGCGGTCGTTGAGCAGCACCAAGGCGCCCGGCGGGGAGCTCGTGATCTCGACGGTGCGCCTCACGCAGCCCGCGGTGATGGGCAGCAGCAGGGTGATCGCGCACGCGGCATGCACGCTTCGAGCGTTCATCCGAACTCGTCTCCTCGGAAGGTGGAGGCGAGGTACGCCTCGCGCACCACGGGATCGTTGATGATCGAGCGGGGATCTCCCTCGCGGAGGTTTCGACCCTCGTGGAGGATGTAGGCGCGGTCGCAGATCCGCAGCGTCTGCTGGACGTTGTGGTCGGTGACGAGGATCGCGATGCCCTGGGAGGCGAGACGCCGCACCTCCTCCTGCAGCTCCTCGACGGTGTGCGGATCGACCGCGGCGAACGGCTCGTCGAGCAGGAGGAGCCTCGGCTGGGTGACGAGCGAACGGGCGATCTCCAGCCGACGCCGCTCGCCGCCGGAGCAGGTGCGCGCCGCGTCGCGGGCCTTGTGCCGCAGGCCGAACTGCTGGAGCAGCTCGTCGCATCGCTGCCGACGCGCGATCCGCGAGAGCCCCACCGTCTCGAGGATCGCGAGCAGGTTCTGCTCGACGGTCAGGCGCTGGAAGACGCTCGGCTCCTGGCTCAGGTAGCCCATGCCCGCGAGGGCGTGCCGGTACATCGGGAGGTTCGTCACGTCCTCGCCGCGGAAGATCACCCGCCCCGCCTCCGGAGTGATCATCCCGATCGCCATGCGGAACGACGTGGTCTTCCCGGCGCCGTTGCGCCCGAGGAGCCCGACGATCTCGCCGGGATCGACGTCGAAGCCGACGCCATCGACCACGCGACGACCTCCGTAGGTCTTGCGGAGGTCTCGGGCGGTCAAGAGCGGCATGCGCGGAGTGTAACGAGCGACCTCAGTCGCCCGCCGGCGCGGACGCCGCCTGACCGGCGGACGACGCCGCCGTCGCTCGCTCCACGCGGATGCGGCGGATGTGGGTCGGCACCGCGTCGAGCACGATGAAGCGCCAGCCATCGATCGACGCCACCTCGCCCGTCGCGGGGACTCGACCGAAGTGCGCGAGGAGGAAGCCCGCCGCGGTGTCGTACTCGCGGTCCTCCGGCAACGCGATCTCGAGGCGCTCCGCGAGCGACTGGATGGGGACCCGACCGTCCGCCTCGACGGCGCCTCCGCGCTCCTCGACGCTCGGCAGCTCCTCGTCCGGAGGCTCGTGCTCGTCGTGGATCTCGCCCACGATCTCCTCGAGCAGGTCCTCGATGGTCACGAGACCGCTGGTCCCGCCGTACTCGTCGATCACGATCGCGAGGTGGATCTCGCTGTGCTGGAAGTCGCGCAGCAGGTCCCGCACCGGCTTCGTCTCCGGCACGCGGATCGGCTGCCGCAGCAAGGGACGGAGCCGGAACTCCGCGGCGTCCTGCCCGAGGAACGCGATGAGGTCCTTCACGTAGAGGATCCCGAGGATCTGGTCGAGGTTCCCCTCGTAGACCGGGATCCGCGAGTGCCCCGCCGTCGAGAAGAAGTCGCGGATCCCCGCGAGATCATCGGTGTACTCGATGCCCTCCACGTCGGTCCGCGGGGTCATCACCGAGCCGACCTCGGTCTCGGAGAAGGCGATCACGTTCCCGAGGATCTCCGCCGCCGACTCGTCGAGGTGACCTTGCCGCTGGGTGTCCTCGATGCTGCGGAGGAGGTCCTCCTCGCCCTGCGCCTCCGGCGTGCCCGCGCCGGCGAGCCGTCGAATCGCCTCGTCCACGAGGCGGTCGATGCCCCGAAGCGGCCACCCCACCGCATCGATCACGCGGAGCAAGGGCGCCGCGCTCGCGACGAGCCCGACGGCGGCGTGCCTCGCAAGGCTCGCCGCCACCACGGAGGTGAAGAGCCACAAGAGGACGACGGCGACGGCGCCCACGGTCGCGAGCGATCGCGCGTCGATGCGGGCGTCCTCGCCGAAGCCGCAGAACTCGACGACGAGCACCACGAGGATCGACACGCGACCGGTGGTCCGCAGGAACCCCACCAGCTGCGAGAGCGCCGCGAGGCGCCCGAACATCCAGCGGCCTCCGCCTCCCGCGCGGTCGAACCGCTCGGCGAGCGCCGACTCGCTCACCGAGCTCAGCGCGATCGCGAGCGCCGCGAAGTAGGTCGTCGCGATGGTCGCGACGAGGACCACGAGCGGAAGCCAGTCGATCACGCGTCGTGCTCCGCGTCCATCGGCGCGACGCCGACGAGTCCGAGCAGGCGGTCCTGCTCGCGCTGCATCGCCTCGGCGCCGCGGGCATCGTCGTCGCGACCGCCCGCGAGATGCAGCAGTCCGTGGAGCACGTAGAGGAGGAGCTCGTGCTCGACCGGTCGACCGCGGGCGCCCGCCTCGCGGCGGGCGACGTCCACGCAGACCACCACGTCGCCGGCGGTGCCGCCGTCCGCGGAGGCATCCGGGTCGGGGAAGGTCAGGACGTCCGTGGTGCCGACGACGCCGCAGTGGCGGCGATGGAGGCGGTCCATCTCCTCGTCCTCGACGAGCACCACGGTCACGGACTCGGGAGGTCGCGAGAGTCGTGGTCCAAGCAGCTCGACGCTCGACGCGAGCCACCCGAGGTCGATCCGCGCGGAAGGTCCTCCCGCCCGGCGTCCATCGACCCACGACACCCGAGCGCCGACCGCGGCGTGCTCGCGCGATGCCTCGAGGGAGGTCGGGAGTCCTTGGGAGTCGGCGTCGCGATTCGGGGGCATCAGTGGAAGACTCATCGCCGCGTCGCGCTGCGGCGGGCAGGATACGCCGCCGGCCGACCGAGCCGCGAAGGCGGCTAGGCGCCCACGAAGAGCGGCACGAGACGCGGGCGGACCCTCGCCTCGAACTCCGGGCGGAACTTGTTCACGATCGTCCGCACCGCCCAGTTCGTGCCGTCGGCGAGACCGCAGATCGTGGTGCCTGGACCGAGTCCCATGGAGCCCGCGAGCTCGAGGAGGAGATCGAGGTCCTTGGTGGTCGCGTCGCCCCGCTCGATGCGCGAGAGCAGCTTGAACGCCCACGACGCGCCCTCGCGGCATGGGGTGCACTGACCGCACGACTCGTTCTTGAAGAAGCGGACGATGTTCCGCGCGACCGCGACCATGTCGGTGGTCTCGTCGAAGATCGTCGGGCAGGCGGTGCCGAGCCCGAGGACCTCGCCCTTGACGCCGATGTCGAAGTCCATCGCGACGTCGTACTGGTCGGTGCCGAGCACCCCCATGCTCACGCCGCCGGGGATCGCGCCCTTGAACCTCCGCCCGCCGCGGATGCCGCCGCAGTGCTTCTCGACGAGCTCGCGAAGCGTGATGCCCAGTCCCATCTCGTAGACGCCGGGGCGATTCACGTGACCCGAGACGCCCATCAGCTTCGAGCCATAGCTCGGCATGGCGCCGATCGAGCTCTCGCACCCCTGCTTCTTCCACCAGTCCACGCCGTGCTCGATGATGCCCGGCACCGCGGCGAGGGTCTCGACGTTGTTGACGATGGTCGGACGACCGAAGAGCCCCTTCACCGCCGGGAACGGAGGCTTGATGCGCGGCCATCCTCGCTTGCCCTCGATCGCCTCGAGGAGCCCCGTCTCCTCGCCGCAGATGTAGGCGCCGGCGCTTCGATGCACGTGGCAGTCGACCTTGAAGGGAACCTTGCCCCGCAGCAGACCCTTGCCGCCGAAGATGCCGTTCGCGTACGCCTCCTCGATCGCCCGCTCCATCACCCTCGCCTGATGGTGGTACTCCCCGCGGATGAAGAAGTAGGCGGTGTCGAGCTGGCAGGCATAGCAGGCGATCGCGATGCCCTCGAGGATGAGGTGGGGATCGAAGTCGCAGAGCAGCCGATCCTTGAAGGTTCCCGGCTCCGCCTCGTCGCAGTTGATCGCAAGGTAGCGCCGCCCGCCGTCGATCGGCGCGAGGAACGACCACTTGAGTCCCGCCGGAAACCCCGCGCCTCCGCGACCGCGCAGCACCGCCGCCTTGACGGTCTCGATGACCGCGCCGGGCTGCTGGTCGAGCGCCATCTCCAGCGCCTTGTAGCCCCCCGTCTTCACGAACGCGTCGTAGGTCACCGTGCGGCGGTCGCGGGGATCGCCCCACGGAGGCGTCGGAATGCGTCGAGTGAGCGATGGAGCGTCGATGGTCATGGTCGGTCCGCGGTCCAGTCAGGGGAGGGTTCGCGTTCGGCGGACCCGCCGGATTCGTTCAGGCTCCGGGACGGGAGATCCCGGGAGGCGTCTCGATCTCGTCGATCACGGTGCGCCGGAGCGTGAGTTCACCGTGCTGACGGGTCTCGGTGCGCTGCTCGACGACGATCCTTCGCTCCACGGGGGTCCGGACCGCCCGGACGAGGTGCCCCACCGCCTCGCCGAGGCAGCGGGCCAGCGGCTTCGCCGCGGTCTCGGTCTCGGGGCGACCCTCGCCCGCGACCCGGTCAGGCATGCGTGCCTCCGCCGCCGTGCGGGGCGCCGCCACCTCGCCGGACCTCGTCGACGAGCTGCTCGACTCGCTCGATGGTCAACCGCTCGTGGAGAACATCGTTGAAGAGCGCCACCGGCGCCGTGTCGCAGGATCCGAGGCACTCCATGGTGATCAGGGTGAAGGCGCCGTCGTCGGAGGTCTCGCCCGGCTCGAGGTCGAGCTTCGTGCGGAGACGATCAAGGATCTCCGAGTGCCCGCAGACCTCGCAGGCGATCGATTGGCAGACGCCGATGACGCAGCGACCGACCGGCTCGAGGCGGAACTCGTCGTAGAAGCTGACCGTGTCGAGCACGTCCGCGGGCGTGATCCCGAGGAACGCCGCGATCTCCTCCATCGCCTGGAAGGGGATATGCCGGTGCTCGTGCTGGATGTCGTGCAGGATCGGCATCAGCGCGCCGTGCGGCACCGCGTAGCGCGGCAGCAGCTCGGCGCGGTAGCGGGCCTTCGTCGCCTCGCTCAGGTAGGGCTCGGCGCGACGGGCGATGCGGGTGGTCGCGGAGGGCTTGACGGTCCACGCCATCGGAAGGAGTCCTGAAGGAGTCGCGATCAGCGGTCGAGCTCGGCGGCGATGACGTTGATCGAGCCGATCACCGCGACGAGGTCGGAGAGGAGATGCCCCTCGATGAGCTTGGGCATCACCGAGTAGTTGAGGAAGCACGGCGGACGGGTGCGGGCCCGCCACGCGCATCGCCCGCCGCCCGAGACGATGTAGTAGCCAAGCTCCCCGTTGGGCGACTCGACCGCGTGGTAGCACTCGCCGATCGGCGCGTCCCAGCCGCGGTTGTGCATGTGGATCTCGAAGAGCTGGATCGTGCCCTCGATCGAGCCATAGACGTCGCCCTTCGACGGGGTGTTGGTCTTGGCATCGACGGAGATGTTCATCGGACCCTTCGGGATGCGGTCGATGAGCTGGGCGATGATCGCGGCCGACTGCCGGATCTCCTCGAGACGCACGAGGTACCGCGCGAGGCAGTCGCCTTCGCCGGAGACCGGGACGGAGAACCGCACCGGCTCGGCGCCCTCGCCATCCCAGTTCGGGGCGAAGCAGAGGTAGGGATCCGACTTCCGCACGTCCCGCCGCACGCCGCTCGCCCGGGCGACCGGACCGCTCAGGCTCCACGCGACCGCGTCCTCCCGCGAGATCTGCCCGACGCCCTCGAGGCGGTCGGTGAAGATGCGGTTGCGGTTCAGGAGCGTCTCCATGTCCTTGACCGCGCGGGGCAATCGCTCGTCGATGAAGCTCCGCACCATGCGGCGGAAGACCTCGTCGTCCGGAAGATCCCGCCACGCCCCGCCGACCCGGGTCCAGTCCGGGTGGAACCGCTGCCCGGAGACGTACTCGATGATGTCGTAGATGAACTCGCGCTCGTTGAACCCGTAGAGGAAGCCCGTGAAGCCGCCGAGGTCGAGCGCCGCCGCCGCCACGCAGAGCAGGTGGTTCTGGATCCGCCCGAGTTCGGAGAGGATCGTCCGGACCACCATCGCGCGGGGCGTGAGACCGACTCCGAGCAGCTTCTCGACCGCCAAGTGCCAGGCGATGTCGTTCACGATCGGACTGAGGTAGTCCATCCGGCTGATCGTGCAGACGTACTGGTTGTAGTCGTGGTGCTCGCCGAGCTTCTCGAACCCGCTGTGCAGGTAGCCGATGTGCGGCGTGCAGCGGGCGATCCGCTCGCCATCGAGCTCGAGCACCACCCGCAGCGTCGTGTGCGTCGCAGGGTGCTGAGGTCCGAAGTTCAGGACCCACCGGTCAGGGGTGCTGACATGGTCCTTCAGGTACTCGACATTGTCGGCATCGACGTCGAGACCTGAGTCGGGCGAGATCTGGTAGGGCATCGCGGGGCGGTCCGTCGCGGCGTGGAGTTCGAGTGCGGAGTATAGGTGCTTTCAACCGCGTCCTCGTCGACCGACCGGGCGAGGGCGCGATCGCTCCGTCCAGGACCGGTCGCCACTCCAACCGATCGCCGGGTCTCGCTAGGCCCGGAACATCGCCCCGAGCCTTCGACCCATGGCGGTTGCCGCGACGAGCAGGGTCACGGTCAGCAGCGCCATCGCCCAGACTCCCATCGCGCTTGCCAT
>VGXO01000036.1 GCA_016873275.1 Phycisphaerae bacterium | reverse complement strand
ATCGGACGTCCCCTCCGCCTCGCGAACTGCGTTCGCTCGGCACCTCCCCGACGTCGCTTCGCTCCGTCAGGGAGGAGTTCCGGAGCACGCCTCCCCGACGTCGCTTCGCTCCGTCAGGGAGGAGTTCTGGAGCACGCCTCCCCGACGTCGCTTCGCTTCGTCAGGGAGGAGTTCCGGAGCACGCCTCCCCGACGTCGCGGCGCTCGGTCGAGGAGGAGTTCCGGAGTTCCGGAGTTCCGGAGTTTCCGATCGCGCGATCGCGAGATCGCGCCCTCGCGACCTTCCGTCGCTCCGCCCGCGGGAAGCGCGACGAGTTCCTCGCTACTCCACCCGCTCGCGCAGGCGCCGCAGGAGATCGAACGCCTCGAGGGGCGTGAGCCGCTCGAGCTCGATCCTCCGGATCGCCTCGACGACCGGATGGGTCGGCGGCGCATCGAAGAGACCCGGCTCCGCCGTCCCGCTGCGGGGGCGACGTGGGGGCGGCGCGACGGCGGGCGCCGGTCCTGCGCCGCCCGCGCCGTGGACCGCGAGGCTCGCGAGCACCGCCTCGGCGCGCTCGACGGTGCCCGCGGGAACGCCCGCGAGGCGGGCGACGTGGAGCCCGTAGCTCCGGTCGGCGCGACCCGGCTCGATCCGGTGCAGGAAGACGATCTGCTCGCCCCACTCGCGCACCGAGACGTTCAGGTTCCGCACGCTCCCTCGCTCCTCGGCGAGCTCGGTGAGCTCGTGGTAGTGGGTCGCGAGCAGCGTGCGGCAGCCGCGGTCGGCGAGGGTCTCCGCGATCGCCCATGCGAGCGAGAGCCCGTCGAGCGTGCTCGTCCCGCGACCGATCTCGTCGAGGACCACCAGGCTCCGCGGCGTCGCGTGACGCAGCAGGTTCGCGGTCTCGGTCATCTCGACCATGAAGGTCGACTGCCCGCCGTGCAGCTCGTCGCTCGCGCCGATGCGGGTGAAGATGCGGTCGCAGGCGCCGATCGTCGCCGACGCGGCGGGGACGAAGCTCCCCGCGTGGGCGAGGAGGACGAGCAGGGCGTTCTGGCGGATGAAGGTGCTCTTGCCCGCCATGTTCGGTCCGGTGATCAGGGCGAGCGTCGCGGTCACCTCGTCGCCCGCGACCCCGCCGAGCGAGCAGTCGTTGGGGACGAAGCGGTCCCGCAGCATCCGGTCGAGGACCGGATGGCGACCCTCGCGGATCCGAAGGACCGGCGCCTCGACCATCTCCGGCTCGACCCAGCCGCCGCCCGCCGCGACCTCCGCGAAGGAGCCGAGGACGTCGAGCGACGCGACCCGCCGCGCGACCTCGCCGAGCGCCGCGAGCCCGCCGAGCCAGCGGGCGACCACCTCGTCGACGAGCTCCCGCTCGCGCTCGAGCGAGCGCCGCTCCGCGTCGAGCGCCTTCCGCTCGAACGCCGCGAGCTCCTCGGTGACGTAGCGCTCGGCGTTCTTCAGCGTCTGCCGCCTTGCGAAGGAGGCGGGGATCGCCGCGTCGCGGTGGGCGTTGGTGATCTCGATGTAGTAGCCGAAGACCCGGTTGAAGCCGACCTTGAGCGAGGCGATCCCGGTCTCCGCGGCGAGCCGCGACTGGTACGCGGCGAGCCAGCCGCCCGCGTCCTGGTGGAGGCGGCGGCACTCGTCGAGCTCCGCGTCGAAGCCCGCGCGGATCGCGCCACCCTCCCGCAGGTGCGGCGGCGGCGCCTCCTCGATCGCCGCGATCGTGAACGCCGCGGCGTCGCGGAGCGAGGCGAGCGCGGCGGCGAGCGGCGCGAGGTCCGAGGCGAAGGCGGGGGCGTGCTCGAGCTCCTGCCGGAGCGCCTCCGCGCCCTCGATCGAGCGGGCAAGCGCCGCGAGATCGCGCGGCGTCGCCCGCCGAAGCGACAGCCGTCCGGCGATGCGGGCGACGTCCTGGATCCGCTCGAGGGCGCGGCGGATCCGCTCGGCGAGGCGCCGATCCGAGACGAGGACGGCGACGCGGCGGTGACGAGCCCGGATCTCCGCGAGGTCGCCGAGCGGGAAGCAGAGCCACTCGCGGAGGAGCCGCCTGCCCATCGGCGTGCGTCCTCGCTGCATGGTCTCGAGGAGCGTGCCCTCGCTCGAGCCGCCGCGGACGGTGCGCTCGACCTCGAGGCTCCGAAGCGCGACCGCATCGACCTCGAGTCCTCCGCTCGTCGCGACGCGGCGGGGCGGCTCGAGGTGGGCGAGCCGCGTCGGATCGCCGCCCTCGCCCTCGGCGGCGCTCGTCTCGACGACGTAGCGCAGGACCGCGCCCGCGGCGGCGACCTCCGCGGAGCCCTCGTCAAGCCCGAAGCCCGCGAGCGACGCCACGCCGAACCGCTCGCGGAGCCGCGTCGAGCCCTCGCTCGGGAGGAAGGTCCAGCCGGGGCGGTCCGTCGGTCGCGCGGGCGTCGAGCCATCGGAGGGCGCCGCGAGCCACGCCCATTCGGGGCGCGATCCGTCCGGCGACTCTGGAATCAGCACCTCGCGCGGGGCGAGGCGGCTGAGTCGATCGCGGACCGCCGCGTCGTCCTCCGCGGAGACCACCTCGAAGGCGCCGGTCGAGAGCTCGATCGAGGCGATCGCGTAGCCGCCGGACGCGCCGCGGGCGACCGCGGCGATCCGGTTCGCCCGCGCGTCGTCGAGGAGGTGCTCGTCGACGAGCGTGCCCGGCGTCACCACGCGGGTGACGGCGCGCTCGACCACGCCCTTCGCCTCGCGCGGATCCTGGACCTGGTCGCAGAGGGCGATCCGGAAGCCCTGCTCGACGAGGCGGCGGAGATGCGTCTCCGCGGCGTGGTGGGGGACGCCCGCCATCGGAACGCCCCGCTGCCGCTCGGTCAGGGTGAGCCCGAGCGCCTTGTGGACGACGACCGCGTCCTCGCCGAAGAGCTCGTAGAAGTCCCCCATCCGGAAGAAGAGCAGGCACCCCGGATGGGCTTCCTTGAAGCGGTGGTACTGCCGCATCGCGGGGGTGTCGAGACCCGCGAGGACGGCATCGCCTCCCTTGGCCGCATCCATCTCGATGACCCGCCCGGAGGCGGGCGGCGCTGCGTGTCGGGACACGCGGGCGAGTATACGGACGGGCTTCGGCAGTCCCGACGTCGACCGGTTGGCGGCGCGTCGAGCGGGAGGGCGATCAGGAGCTCATCGACCCTTCGAGCCCGCGACCAGCCTCGGTGGAGGCAGCGACTCGCCGGGATCGGAGTGGTCGGAACTGGGCGAACTCTCTCGCGGGCGTTCACCGCCCGCAGTTCCCCCAAGTCCTCGCAAGACCCCCATCAACGACGAACCCCGCCGGGTGGCGGGGTCTCGTCGTGGAGCGGATGAGGATCGAACTCACAACCTCCTGAATGCGATTCAGGCGCTCTCCCAATTGAGCTACCGCCCCAATGGGAGGAGCGGAGTATAGCGAGGGGTCCGAAGGTAGGGCGAGGTCGCGACGCGCCCGGCGGTACCATCCCGACCCCGCGTGGCGGACCGGTCGGGCTTGGGCGACCTGCCCTCGACCGATGCATGAGCAGGTCGTCGCCTTGGGTCGTGCGTCCTTGGAGGTGCCGCGTGCTGCTCGCGACCTACTGCGTGCTGGTGCTTGCTGCCTCGATCGCGGGTGGACTCCTGCCGACCCTCGTGCGGCTCGATCACGCCCGCATGCAGATCGCCCTCTCCCTCGTGGCGGGCGTGATGTTCGGCGTCGGCGTGATCCACATGCTGCCCCACGCGATCGTGCTGTGGCAGGAGTCGCCGGCGGTGCTCTCGGCGGGCGGACCGGACCTGCATGGCGGGCTCGATCCGATCATGCTCGCGGTGCTGCTCGGCTTCCTCGTGATGTTCCTGCTCGAGCGGTTCCTCGCCTTCCACCAGCATGAGCCGGCGACGGAGGAGGGCACGGCGAACCGCGGCGGGCATCGCCACGGGCGGCGGGGCGGGCACTCGCACGCGGGGCATCATCATCCGGCGCCGGTCCGCTCGACGAGCTGGCTCGGCGCGCTCGTCGGGCTCGCGGTGCACACGATCCTCTCGGGCGTCGCCCTCGCGGCGAGCGTGCAGGCGGCGATCGACCACGATCCCGCGGCGATCCTCGCCGGATTCGGGGTCTTCCTCGGCGTGGTCCTGCACAAGCCCTTCGACGCGATGACGATCTCGATGCTGATGCGCTCCGCCGGCATGACGCGGGGCAAGATCCTGCTCGCGAACGCGGGCTTCGCGATGATGGTGCCGGTCGGGATCGGCGTCTTCGAGCTCGGAATCTCGGGCACCTCGACCCAGACCTCGTGGACGGCGCTTGCGCTCGCGTTCTCCGCGGGCACCTTCCTGTGCATCGCCCTCAGCGACCTGCTGCCCGAGCTTCACTTCCACGACCACGACCGGCTCAAGCTCACCGGCGCCCTGATCCTCGGCATCGCCATTGCATGGGGAACCGGCTGGCTCGAGAAGGCGACCCATCAGCATGATCATGGCGGAGCGCATGGTCATGATCACTCGCACGATCACGACCACGACCACGACCACGACCACGATCACGATCACGATCACGCGCACTGACCCACTCCGACGACCTCATCCAGCACCTCTGGCGAAGGACCTTCCGTGAGAGCCGAGACCCTGCTTGCCGAACTGAACCGCCTGCGCGCCGACCTCGACAAGGATCCGACCGACCTCGAGTGGTTCACCCTGCACCACGTCTTCTGCTTCGTGAGCTACAAGATGTCCGACTTCCAGAAGTACCTCGACGAGGTGGTGAAGCCCGGCGATCAGGTCCCCACGCCGTGAGGTCGCGAGGAGCGAGCCCGTCCCGATGAGCGAGACCCCGACCAAGTCCGCGCAGCCCTCCGGCGGCCGCAACCGCTACAAGGAGACCCTCAACCTCCCCAAGACGGAGTTCCCGATGCGGGCGGACCTCGCCCGCAACGAGCCGCTCACCGTCGAGCGATGGGAGCGGAACGACCTCTACGCCGCGGTCGATGCGGCGCGGCAGGCGGCGGAGCCGTTCGTCTTCCATGATGGTCCGCCCTACGCGAACGGGGCGATCCACCTCGGTCATCTGCTGAACAAGTCGCTCAAGGACTTCGTGGTCCGCAGCCGCCTGCTCGAGGGTCGCCGCGTCCAGTACGTCCCGGGCTGGGACTGCCACGGGCTTCCGATCGAGCACAAGGTGCTCACCGAGATCCTCGCGGGCGCCGAGGCGAAGGCGCTCGAGGCGATGCCCGCGGAGGCGCAGCGTCTCGAGATCCGCCGCCGCTGCGAGGAGTCCGCCCGCGGGTTCATCGAGCTCCAGTCGCGGCAGATGCGGCGGCTCCTGACCCTCGCCGACTACGCCCATCCCTACCGCACCATGGATCCCGCCTACGAGGCGGCGGTCCTCGAGGTCTTCGCCGACCTCGTCGCGCAGGGGATCGTCTACCGCGACCGCAAGCCGGTGCACTGGTCGATCGCGAACCGCACGGCGCTCGCCGAGGCGGAGCTCGAGTACGAGGAGCGCGACGATCCCTCGGTCTTCGTCGAGTTCGACGCCGCCGACCGCGCCGCCGTCGAGAGGGCGTTCGGGCAGGAGCTGGAGGTCACGCCGACCTTCATGATCTGGACGACCACGCCGTGGACGCTGCCGGCGAACCGCGGCATCGCGGTGGGACCGAAGCTCCGCTACGTGCTCGCGAACCTCGACGGCAGCGAGACGGTGGTGGCGGAGGCGCTCCTCGAGCGGGTCGCGAAGGCGCTCGGCTGCGGGTCGCCGCAGGTGATCGCGTCCTGCTCGGGCGAGGCGCTGGTCGGGCTCGCCTACCGCCATCCCTTCACCGCGCACGTCGGGCGGGTGGTGCCCGCCTCCTACGTGAGCCTCGAGGATGGCACCGGGCTCGTGCACACCGCGCCGGGTCACGGTCGCGAGGACTACCTCACCGGGCTCGCCGAGGGACTCGAGGTCTATTGCCCCGTCGCCGAGGACGGCACCTTCGACGAGACCGCGCCGGAGTGGCTGCGCGGTCGGAGCGTCTGGCAGGCGAACGAGATCGTCGTCGCGACGCTGCGGCAGAGCGGTCACCTCGCCGGAGCGATGACGATCCGGCACAGCTATCCCCACGACTGGCGGAGCAAGACGCCGGTCATCTTCCGCGCGACCGAGCAGTGGTTCGTCGCGGTGGACCGACCGCTTGCCCGCGATGGTCGGACGCTGCGGGACGCCGCGGTCGCCTCCACCGAGTCGATCTCCTTCGTGCCGGAGTGGGGTCGCAACCGCTTCCGCGGGATGCTGGAGTCGCGTCCCGACTGGTGCATCAGCCGTCAGCGGGCGTGGGGTCTGCCGATCCCGGCGTTCCGCACCCCTCGCGGGGAGATCCTGCTCACCGCGGCGAGCGTGCGGGCGGTCGCCCGCGCCTTCCGCGGGGGCGGCAGCGACCGCTGGTTCACCGCCTCGCCCGCGGAGCTCCTCGAGCACTACGACCCCGCGGCGGATCCCGCGGCGCCGAAGGGGATCGACCCTCGGACGCTCGAGAAGCTCCACGACATCTTCGACGTGTGGTTCGAGTCGGGCTCGAGCTGGCACGCGGTGCTTCGGAGCCGCGGCATCGGCGTTCCCGCGGCGCTCTACCTCGAGGGAAGCGACCAGCACCGCGGCTGGTTCCAGCTCTCGATGCTGCCCGCGATGGCGGCGACCGGCGGGGCGCCCTTCCGCACGCTCCTCACCCACGGGTTCATCGTCGATCGCGACGGGCGGAAGATGTCGAAGAGCCTCGGCAACGCGCTCTCGGTCGACGACCTCCTGAAGGACTTCGGCGCCGAGGTCTGCCGCTGGTGGGTGAGCTCGATCTCCTACGACGGCGACGTGAAGGCGGACCTCGAGCTTCTGCGGCTTGCCGGCGAGAGCTACCGCAAGGTGCGGAACACGCTGCGGTTCCTCCTCTCGAACCTCTTCGACGCGCCGCCCGACGCGGCGAAGGACGCCGCGTCGATCGACCCCCGCTCGATCGACGGCTGGGCGCTCGGCGAGCTCTCTCGCCTCGAGCGCGAGGTGCGGGACGCCTACGGGCGGTACGCCTTCCGCGAGGCGCACCAGGCGATCCATCAGTTCTCGAGCGAGACGCTCTCGGCGTGCTACCTCGTCGCGGTGAAGGACCGCCTCTACTGCGACGCCGCCGGCTCGCCCCGGCGCCGCCGGACCCAGGCGGCGATGGCGGAGATGGTCGAGGTGCTCTGCCGGCTGCTCTCGCCGATCCTGCCGCACACCGCCGACGAGGCGCAGCGGTGCCGCCACGGCGAGGGGGCGCCCTCGATCGCCCTCGCGACGCATCGGGGCTTCCGCTTCGAGGCGCATCCGGGCTGGTCGGCGGTGCTTGCCGTGCGCGACGAGGCGCTGCGGCGGCTCGAGCAGGCGAAGGCGAGCGGGATCGAGAATCCCCTCGACGCGGGCGTCGTGGTGCCGGATCCCGAGGGTCGCCTCGCCGAGGTCCTCGCGGACCCGGTCGACCTCGCCGACCTGCTCGGGACCTCGCGGGCGCGGCTCGACCGCGCGGCGAAGGAGGTCCTCGTCGAGGACCTCCGCGGTGAGCCACGCTGCGAGCGGAGCTGGCGCCGCGACGGCACGGTGCGGGCGCGATCCGACGGCGGCATGCTCAGCGACCGCGACGCGCGGGCGGTCGGCGTGGGGTGAGCGCCGCGCGACGATCGTCGCGCGTCGAGCCACCCTCACCCGCCTCGCGGACTCCGTCCGCGAGGCGGCCTCTCCCACTCGTCGCTGCGCTCCTCGCGGGAGAGGCGTGGAATCTTCGGGCAACTCCCGCTCGTCGCTGCGCTCCTCGCGGGAGAGGCGTGGAATCTTCGGGCACCGCCCGCTCGTCGCGTGGCGACTCGCGGGGGAGGCGTGGAATCTTCGGGCACCGCCCGCTCGTCGCTGCGCTCCTCGCGGGAGAGGCGTGGAATCTTCGGGCACCTCCCGCTCGTCGCGTGGCGACTCGCGGGGGAGGCGTGGAGTCTTCCGGAAACTCCTGCTCGTCGCCTGCCGACCCGTGGGAGAGGTGGAGCGTTCGGGCACTCTCCCGCGAGCGGAGCGACGCGGGGGAGTCGGACTTGTCGCGATGCGACAAGTCCGGTGGGGGAGGGGTCCGAAGCGCGACGTGCGGGTCGAGGCGCTGAATCGAAACGCGAGGTCTCGACTGATGCGGCGAGCGACGAGCTCGCGCGTTGCTCCTCGGATCCCGTAGCATCTCGGACCCCGGTCCGACGCGACCGGCAGGAGCCGATGACGATGACCGCCCCCGCGACCCCCGCCGCGAATCCAGAGCCGCTTCCGACCGTCCCGTTCGACCTCTTCGCGAAGCTTGACCTGCGGGTCGCGACGATCCGCCGGGCGGAGCCGCATCCGAACGCCGATCGGCTCCTCAAGATCCAGCTCGACGACGGGACGCCCGGCGGGCGTCAGGTCTGCGCCGGAATCAAGGCGTGGTACGACCCCGCGACCCTCGTCGGCAAGCAGGTCGTGATCGTCGCGAACCTCGAGCCGCGTCAGATCCGCGGCGAGATGAGCCAAGGCATGATCCTCGCGGCGAGTGAGGTGCTGCCGGGGACGGCGGGGGAGCGGAACGTGGTGGTGCTCTCGGTCGAGAAGCCGGTGCCCGCTGGTTCGAAGGTCAGCTGAACGCCTCCCGAGGCGGCGGACTCGACTGCCCGGCGGCGAGCGGACGACCCTGAGCGGACGACCCCAACCCGAGCACTGACGGGACCCGTCGGCAAGCGCACGACCGGTCGCGCTCGCGGCGTGTCCCGTTCGCGCCGGATCGATCGCGAGCTCAGGAGCCGCTGGTCGCGTCGGCGACGGTGGCGTCCGCGGTCGGCTCGCCATCCTCGTCCTCGGTGATCACGGCGGGGACGAAGCGCTGCCGGGTCTTGATCGCCTCGAGCGAGAACATGTCGAGGAGCTCCTCCCCGAACTCGTTCCCCATCAGCGTCGCCTGGAACTGCGGGCTCGTCGCGAGCGGCTCGAGCACCTCGCGGGTGAGCGGCAGGAGGTCGTTGATCCGCACCACCGCCGCGAGCAGCGTGGTGGGATCGCTGATCGTGATGGTGCGGCCCGACTCCGGCAGCTCGCGGATCGGTCGATCCATCGGAAGCGTCATCGCCTGCTTCACGACCTCCGCGACGAGGTCCGGATTGCGCCCGAGACCGCCGGGAAGGTTCGTCGAGATGCGGAAGCCGGACTGGAGGAACTGCGGGTCGGCCTCGCGGATCGTGGGCACGAACTCGACGGTCGTGTCGAACTCGCGGGCGACCGCGCGGAGACCCTGCTCGACCGCCTGCTCGCGGATCCGCGGCAGGTCCGCGACGAGCGCCTCGAAGACGATCTGCCGGGTGAGGTCCTCGACGACCTGCTCGCGCACCGCCTCGAGGTCGGTCTCGGCGGTCGCGGGCTCCGCGGCGAGCAGCCGGAAGACCACGATGTCGCCGCTCGGAAGCGTCAGGACCGGACCGGTGATCGCCACCTGGATCGGGATCGTCGCCTCGCGCCCGAACTCCCGCGCCATTCCGACGAGGTCGGCAAGGCGGGTCGGGCTGGTGCCGAAGCGGATGGTGCTCGCGCCGGAAAGGTCGGAGTTGCTCGAGAGGTCTTCCGTCACCATCCAGGTCTCGCCGCTCGAGCCGATCCGCGGGGTCGGGATCTTCTGCTCGGCGGCGATCTCCGCGGCGACCTCCGCGAAGGATGGCATCTGCGCCGCCCACGAACCATCGACGACGTAGTAGCCGTCGCTGCCGCGGGCGAGCGACCGCTGCGAGGCGGCGAAGCGGTCGGCGGTCGACTTCGCAAGGTCGGAGAGCCGACGGCTCACGACCTCCTCGAGCACGGTCGAGCGGACCTTGTCGGCGTAGTCCTCGTAGCGGGGCCGCTCCGCGGAGGCGAACGGTGCCCCGAACGCCCCGGGATCCTGGATGAAGCGCCGCTTGAGGGTGAGCACGTCGAGCTCGCCGCCGGTCGCCGCGGCATCCCGGATCGCCTGCGCGGGGATCACCATCCACTCGAGCTTGAAGCGGTCCGGTCGGCGGTAGCCGAAGAGCGGCGGATCGGCGCCCTCCTCCTCCGCGACGCCCGCGACGGCGTCGGCGAATGCCGCGAAGTGCTCGGCGACCTTCGCCTCCTCCACCTCGACCGCGGTCGCGGCGGCGGACTTCATCGGATCGAGCACGACGACGTCGGCGCTCACCGCCATGAGCATCTCGGCGGCGCGCTTCTCGAGGCGGCGGTCGGAGAACCGGTCGATCGCCGCGAACAAGTTGGTGAGCCGGATCACGCCGCTGAGGCGGGCGAGGGTCTCGAGCACGACCTGCGGGCTCGCCCCCGAGTTCTGGCAGAGGAGCCCCAGCACGTCCATGTCGGTGAGCGGCAGGAGCGGCGGCGTCTGGGTCGCCCGCTGCTGGTTGATCTGCACGACCATCGAGTCGAGGGTCGTCTTGCCATCGCCGACGCCGCCGTGGAGTCCGGCCCGCTCCGCCTCGCGACGGAGGAGGTACCAGTGCTCGGGCGAGCGATCGGCGCCGAGACCGGTGAGGACGGGATTGCCCACCGCCTGGATGACCCGGAGCTCCTGCTGGATGTCGTCGAGGGTCGCGAAGGTGACCTTCTCGCCATCCACCGTCGCCCACGTGCCGCCGCGGGTGGCGCTGGCCTGCGAGATGCCGGAGATCGCCTGCGGAACCAGGAAGACGATCAGCAGCAGGGAGCCGAAGATGGCGAGCAGCCAGCCCTTGTGCAGGCGAAGGAACTTGAGCATCGCGGGAATCGCCCCACGCGAGCCCTCGCCGAGTCCCGGCGCCTGACCCCGTCCCGCCGCGGACGCCGCGGAGGAGGGGCGGCGCGCCGCCGACTCAGCGGTAGAGCTCGACGATCAGGTTGGTGTTGCAGTCGAAGGGGATCTGGTCGGAGGTCGGAGTGGCGGTGATCTTCGCGGTGAGCTCGGAGGGATCGAGCACGATCCAGCCCGGGACCGAGTGTCCGGCGAGCGACTCCATGTTCTCCCGCACCAGGGTGTGGATGCCCGGGCGGAGGGTCACCACGTCGCCCACCGAGAGCGAGTAGCTCGGGCGGTCCACCTTGCGGCCGTTCACGAGGACGTGACCGTGGACCACCATCTGCCGGGATGCCCAGACGGTGCGGGTGAAGCCCGCGCGGCGGACCATGTTGTCGAGGCGCCGCTCGAGGAGCTGCAGCAGGAGCTCGCCGGTGTTGCCGGGACGGCGACCCGCCTCGGCGAGGTAGCGGCGGAACTGCCGCTCGAGCACCCCGTAGTGGTAGCGGAGCTTCTGCTTCTCGTCCTTGCGGATCCCGTACTCCTTCTGGCGCCGGCCGCGGAAGCCGTGCATGCCCGGAGCGGTCAACTGCCGCTTGGCGGTGTGCTTGGGGGTGTCGACGATGGGCACGCCGACGCGGCGGGACAACTTGACCTTGGGACCGAGGTAGCGAGCCATGCGCAGGGGTTCCTCGCGGGAAGAATCGAACGCCAACCGGTTCGAGGGGAACCGGGCATTCCAACAGACCACCCCTCAGGCGTCAAGATGCAGAAGGAACTTCCGACGCGGGAGGCCCTCGTCGCCCTCGGCAGGGGCGACCCGGGGTCAGTACGCCCGGCGGTCGGACTTCCGCCGCCAGTTCAGGAAGGCGGTGTTCAGGACCCGGTACCCGCCCGGGGTGGGGTACTCCCCGGTGAAGTACCAGTCCCCGCGGTGGGCGGGCATCGCCGCCCGGAGCCCCTCGACCGACTGGTAGACCACGTCGATCGGACCCGTCCAGCCCAGTTCCGACGCGAGGCGGGGGGAGCGGATCAGGCCGGCGACCTTCGCCCCGATCTCGGCGAGGCTGAACGGCTCGTAGATCCGGCGAACGTGGTTCCGCATCCGCTCCGGCGGCAGGTGCTCCTGGTCCCGGCAGAGCCAGTCCACCTCGTCGAGCACCCGGTCGAGCCCCCGCTCGTGAAGCAGGGCGACCGCCGCCTCGAAGGCGATGAACCGCCCGAGCTGGCTCATGTCGATCCCATAGCAGTCGGGGTACATGATCGGCGGCGCCGAGCTCGCGACCACGATCCGCGCCGGACGAAGCCTCGCGAGCATCGTGACGATCGACTCGCGGAGCGTCGTGCCGCGGACGATCGAGTCGTCCACCACCACCAGCGCGTCCCGCGGTCCGACCACGCCGTGGGTCACGTCGTAGACGTGCCCGACAAGGTCGCGGCGGGCGGCGTCGTGGGTGATGAAGGTGCGGAGCCGCTGGTCCTTGTGGGCGATCTTCGCGGTGCGGGGGCGATGGTCGATCGCCTCGCGGATCGAGGCGAGGTCGACCCGTCCGCGGGCGAGCTGCTCGGCGAGCCGCGTCGCGGCGACCTCCGCGGCGATCCGATCGAGCTCCTCGATGAGCCCGAGGTAGGCGATCTCCGCGGTGTTGGGAATGAAGCCGAAGACGGCGTGGTCGAGGGAGCCCACCACCTCGAGCACCGAGCGCGCGAGCGAGCGACCGAGCGCCTTCCGCTCGCGGTGGATGTCGGGATCGTTGCCGCGGCTGAAGTAGATCCGCTCGAAGGTGCACTCCTTCAGCTCGGCGGGATCGGCGAAGGCGTCGAGCGAGACCCGCCCGTCGCGGCGGATGATCAGGGCGTGCGCCGGCGGGATCGCCTCGACGTCCTCGGGGCGGGCGTCGAAGACCGTCACCAGCGCCGCCCGCTCCGACGCGACCGCGACGAAGGAGTCCGTCCGCAGCATGAACGCCGGGCGGATTCCCGCCGGATCGCGGGCGACGAACGCGTCGCCGTGCCCGAGCATCCCCGCGAGCACGAAGCCGCCGTCGAAGAGGTGGCATGCCTTCCGCAGCACGCGGGCGAGGTCGAGCTCGCGTCCGACCTGCTCGGCGAGCTCGCGGCCGTCGAGTCCCCGGAAGGAGCCCGGACCCATCGCGGCGGCGAGGTGATCGTGCTCGCGGTCGAGGAAGTAGCTCAGCTTCTCGAGGACCACCATCGTGTCGGAGTCGCCGACCGGGCTGAGCCCGTACTCGACGAGGCGGGCGAAGAGCTGCGGGGCGTTGGTGAGGTTGAAGTTCCCCGCGACCGCGATGTTCCGGCTTGCCACGTTGTGGCGGCGGAGGAAGGGATGGCACGCCTCGGTCGAGCGTCCGCCGTGGGTGCCGTAGCGGAGGTGCCCGATCGCCACCTCGCCGAGGAGCGGCATCCGGCGCTTGAGCTCGAGCGGGGCGATGGTGGAGAGGGCGTCCTGGTCGAGGTCGCGGATCGGGTCGAACGCGTCGTCGAAGAGCCGCTCGATCGGGTTCCGCTTGGCAGTGCGGGCGCGGTCGATGAAGACCTCGCCCGGCGGCATGTCGAAGCGGACCGTCGCGAGCCCGGCGCCATCCTGTCCGCGGTTGTGCTGCTTCTCCATGAGGAGATAGAGCCGGCGAAGACCCCAGAGGGGATCGCCGTGGACCTCCTGGAACCACTCGAGCGGCTTGAGGAGCCGCAGCATCGCCACGCCGCACTCGTGGCCGAGGTCGTCGCTCATGGGTCGGGCAGACTAGCAGGGGGCGCGGGGTCCTGGGACCGCCGCCATCCGTCGACGGGGCATGGACGCGGACCCTGCTCGCGCCCATGATCGGCTCATGACGAGCGTTCCTCCGAGCGGCGCCTCGCCGCCTCCGCCGGGCATGGCGGAGGTGGTCACGTGGGCGGGACTCCTCGCCCAAGGCGTGGAGCTCGCGCAGGCGTCTCGCGCGCTGCCGGCGTCCGAGGAGGGCGACCGCTGGCGGGCGTCGGTCGCGCCGCTCATCGAGTGCCAGGCGCTCCGGATCGCCCTCGCCTCGCTCGGTCGGCTTCCGCGCGAGGACCGTCCGCTCGCCCGCGACCTCGCCGCGACGACCCTGCGCGGCGCTGCCACCACCTTGGACGAGGTCTGGCGCGGGCATCCGATGCCGGAGGCGATCCTCGAGATCGCGGAGGATGCAAAGCGGGCGCTCGACCAGAGCGCCTACGCCGGTCTCCGCATGATGCGACTCCGTGCCGATCGTCCGCCGATCTTCCTGCCGGCGATGCCCGGGATCGAGGCGTTCGCCGCCGCGGCGGTCGAGCGCCGCGGAACGCTCGCGGCGATGGCGCCCGGGACCCTCGTCCTGCCTGGCTCGCCGATCGCGTGGTGGTGCGGTGGGGAGGATCCCGCGGACGCTCGGGCGCTCGCCGACCTCGTCGAGGTCGGCGACGAGGCGGGACCGCTCCAGGTCTACCGCCAGCTCGACGACGCCGGACGATTCGTCGGCGACCTCCTCGCCGATCTCGACGCGCTCCCGCCGGGAATGCCGCTCCTCGTGCCGAGGGTCCTCGACGGCGAGCCGATCGGCGGACCTCCTCGCGCGGAGGGGGCGTGGCGCGAGATGCAGGAGCGAGGTCTCGCTGGTCGCGACCCGTCGACCCTGCCGCTCCGCCGGCTCGAGCCGGGCGAGCAGCCCTGAGCACGCGGTCTCAGCGGGCAACGCCGATCGCCGCCGCCTCGATCCGAAGCGGACCGGTCATCTCGTCCTGGCGGGCGATCGAGGTGCGTCCGCGGAGCCACGGCAGCGCCTCCTCGAAGAGCCTCGCGACCAGCTCGCGGTCGTTGCACTCCCGCGAGAGATGGAGGAGGACGAGATGCCGAAGATCGCTCCGAGCGCTGATCGCCGTCGCGGCGGCGATCGCCTCCGCGTTCGAGAGGTGACCGTGCCCGCCGGTGATGCGACGCTTGAGGAAGGCTGGGCGGGGGCTCGCCGCCTGCATCCGCGGGCAGTAGTTGCTCTCGAGCCCAAGGAGGTCGATGCCGGCGAAGAGCTCGATGAGCGCCTCGGGCACCCGCCCAAGATCGGTCGCGAGCCCGATCGAGACGCCCTCCGCGTCGAGCCGCATCGCGACGGAGCCGCTCTCGTCGTGCGAGGCGAGCAGGGTCGAGACCCGCAGTCCCTCGGTCGGACGAAGCTCGCCCTCGTAGGCACGCAGGCAGGCGGAGGGCACGCCCGCGGCGAGCGCCGCCTCGGCGTGCTGCTCGTGCACGTGCACGGGGATCCCGCGGTGGACGAGGGATCGAGTCCAGGTCGGTCGGTAGTGGTCGTGGTCGAGGTGGGTGAGGAGCACCCCGACGACCTGCTCCGGTCGCAGCGACGCCGACGCGAGCATCTCGCGGCAGCGGGAGGGCGAGAGACCAAGGTCGACGAGGAGCACGCGGATCGGCCCGCCGTCCTCCATCACGATCGCGCTCGCGTTGCCGGCGGAGCCGCTGCCGAGGTTTAAGTAGGTGAGCGCCGCCATGCGCCGAGGTTGATGCGGACTTCGGGAGACGCGGATCAGGCGATCGGGTCGGGGATGCCGCCGCGCCGCTCGCTCCCGTCGCGACCATGCCTCGTCGCGATGCCGCGGCGGCTCTTCGCGATCGCGGCGAGGTACATCGCGACCATCGGGTCCTCGCGGCGGGTCTCGAGGCGATCGACGGCGGACTTGAGGCTGAGCCCGGAGCGGCAGATCGTCCGGTAGACCCAGCGCACCGAGTCGATCTCGGCGCTCGAGTGTCCGCGGCGGCGCATGCCGACGAGGTTCATGCTGCCCACGTAGTTGATCGTGGTCAGCGTGAAGTAGGGGAGCAGGTCGAGGGACATCGCGGTGCCGCCGGAGACCATCGCGCCGCGTCCGACGCGGCAGAACTGGTGCACCGCGGAGTTGCCGCCGGTGATCGCGCCATCCTCGACCTCGACATGCCCGGCAAGCAGGCTGCCGTTGGCGAAGGTGCAGCCATCTCCCACGAGGCAGTCATGCCCGGCGTGGGAGTTCGCCATGAAGAAGTTGCGGTTCCCGATCCGGGTGGGCTCGGTGTCGTGGGTCGCCCGGTGGATCGTCACGTGCTCGCGGAAGACGTTGCGGTCGCCGATCGCCACGCCCGGACCCGGCTTGAAGGGGTCGTAGCGATGCGACTGCGGCGCCATGCCGAAGGCGACGCCGGACCAGAGGAGGTTCTCGGCGCCGATCACGAGCGGACCCTGCAGGACGGCGTGCCCGAGGAGGCGGGTGCCCGATCCGAGGCGGATGGGACCGCGCAGGATGCAGTAGGGACCGATCTCGACCCCGTCGCCGAGCTCGACGTCGCCTTCGAGGATCGCGGTGCCGTGCACCTGAGGCATAGGGCGGGGATTGTACGGACTTCGCGTCGGGGATCCGACCGGTCGGCGTCGTTCTATCCTGCCCCGGTGACCCGCTCGACCTCCCATCGCGCCCATCCGATCGCCGGCGGGGCGGTGCTCGAGGTCGCGGACCTCGGTCGGATCTCCTACGACGCGGCGCTCGCGGTCCAACGGGAGAGCCATGCCGAAGTGCTCGCCCAGCGGGAGGTCGCCGCGCCGCGGATGCGGCTCTTCCTCCTCGAGCATGATCCGCCGGTGATCACCGTCTCGCGCCGACCGAGCGCGGCGGGACACGTCCTCGCCGACGACGCCACGCTCGATCGGCGAGGCGTCGAGCGGCGGGAGACCGATCGGGGCGGCGACGTGACCTACCACGGACCGGGGCAGGTGGTCGCCTACGCGATCCTCGATCTTCCGCGCCTCGGTCTGCGGGTCGCGAGCCACATGCGGCTCCTCGAGCAGGTGGTGATCGACGTGATCGCCGAGCATGGAATCGACGGTCGGCGGGACCCCTCCGCGACCGGCGTGTGGGTGGGAGAAGGTCCCGCCGCCGGGAAGATCGCCGCGATGGGCGTGCGGGTCGGGCGGGGCGTCTCCATGCACGGGCTCGCGCTCAACGTGGATCCCGACCTCGGGCACTTCGGGCTCATCGTCCCCTGCGGTCTCGCCGGACGGGCGGTGACGAGCATGCGCCGCGAGCGCGGCGAGGCGTGCCCCTCGGTCGCGGAGGTGAAGCAGGCGCTCGCGGGCGAGTTCGTCCGGCGGCTTCGGGAGGTGCCAGGGCAGGCACGCGAGTCGGACGGCGGCTGAACGAGCGGGCGCTCGGGGCTACTCCGACTGCTCGAGCACCGCGAGGAACGCCTCCTGCGGGATGTTGACGGAGCCGACCATCTTCATCCGCTTCTTGCCTTCCTTCTGCTTCTCGAGCAGCTTCCGCTTGCGGCTCACGTCGCCGCCGTAGCACTTCGCGAGGACGTTCTTGCGGACCGCCTTGATCGTCTCGCGGGCGATGATGCGGCTGCCGATCGCCGCCTGCAGCGGGATCTCGAACTGGTGGCGGTCGATCTGCTTCTTGAGCCGCGCGAGGATCGCCCGGCTCCGCAGCTCCGCGTTCGAGCGGTGGGCGATGAGGCTGAGCGCCTCGACCGGGCTGCCGTTCACGAGGATCGAGACCTTCGCGAGGTCCGCGGCGCGGTACTCGAGCAGCTCGTAGTCCATCGTGCCGTAGCCGCGGGTCATCGACTTCAGCTTGTCGTAGAAGTCGTAGATGATCTCCGCGAGCGGCAGCTCGTACTCGAGCATCTGCCGACCGTCGCTCACGAACTTCTGGCTCTTGAAGATGCCGCGGCGACCCTCGCAGAGCGCCATGAGGTCGCCGATCGACTCGGTCGGGCAGATGATCTCGACCCGCACGATCGGCTCGCGGATCGCGGCGATCTTGGTGGCGTCGGGCAGGTCCGCGGGGTTGTGGATCTCGACGGTCGTGCCGTCGTGGAGGTCGACGAGGTAGCTCACCGTCGGCGCGGTCTGCACCACCTCGACGCCGCCCTCGCGCTCGATCCGCTCCTGCACGATGTCCATGTGCAGGAGCCCGAGGAAGCCGCAGCGGAAGCCGAATCCGAGCGCCTCGCTGTGCTGGGTCTGGAAGGTGAAGCTCGCATCGTTGAGGTGGAGCTTCTCGATCGCCTCGCGGAGGCTCTCGAAGTCCGCCTTGCGCCCGCCCTCGACGTCGCCGGTCGAGGGATAGAAGTCGCAGAAGACCATCTGCCGCGGCTCCTCGTAGCCGGGCAGCGGCTCCGCGGCGGGATCCGCCTCGAGGGTGATGGTGTCGCCGACCCGCACGTCGGAGAGGTTGCGGATGGAGGCGACCATCGTGCCGACCTCCGCGTGCCCGAGGCGGTCGACCTTCTGCGGTCGCGGGGTGTAGCGCCCGAGCTCCGTCACGGTGTAGGTGCGACCGGTGCCCATCATCCGCACGCGGTCGCCGGTTTTGATCGAGCCGTCGAAGACGCGGAAGTAGACGATGACCCCTCGGTAGTCGTCGTAGATCGAGTCGAAGATCAGCGCCCGCAGCTTGGTGGTCTTCGCCGGTCGCGGCTCCGGCAGGCGGGTGCAGATCGCCTCGAGGAGCTCGGGGATGCCCCGCCCGGTCTTCGCCGAGACGTAGATGCAGTCCTCCGCCGGGAGCCCGAGCACCTGCTCGATCTCCATCGCCACGCGGTCGGGATCCGCCGCGGGAAGGTCGATCTTGTTGACGACGGGGATGAGCTCCACGTCGTTGGTGATCGCGAGGTAGGCGTTCGCCACCGTCTGCGCCTGCACGCCCTGCGTGGAGTCGACGACGAGGAGCGCCCCCTCGCAGGCGGAGAGGGCGCGGGAGACCTCGTAGTTGAAGTCGACGTGACCCGGCGTGTCGATGAAGTTGAGCTGGTAGCGCTCGCCGCCCACGGTGTGATGGACGGTGACCGCGGACGCCTTGATGGTGATCCCCCGCTCGCGCTCGAGGTCCATCGAGTCGAGGAGCTGGTCCCTCGCCTCGCGCTCGCTCACCGCGTTCGTCGCCTGCAGCAGGCGGTCGGCCAGGGTGCTCTTGCCGTGGTCGATGTGGGCGATGATGGAGAAGTTGCGGGTCTTCACGGGGCGGCGGTCGCGGTCGAGGGGGGCGGAAGTGTAGTCGGACGTCGGTGCGGCAGGCGATGCGGGAGCACGCGGAGGTCCTTGGTCAGCGCGATCCTCCGCACTCCGGGCAGCGGACGCCCGCGGCGTGAAGCGGCTGGCCGCACGCGAGGCAGACCGGACGACCTCGCGCGACGAGGGCGCGCCGCACGAAGGGCAGATAGGTGCGGTCGATCGCCCGCACGAAGGCGAGATGCTGGAGGAGGAGGTAGACGAGGACCGCGAGCAGCGTCAGCGTCCACCCCGACGCGTCGGCGAGCCCGCGCGGCTCGCCGGAGATCCAGCCCGCGGCGAAGGCGGCGGCGAGCAGCGGCACGAGCGGCAGCAGGCTCCAGGCGCAGAAGCCGAGGATCGCCGCGGGGGACCGGAGCATGAGGAGGTTCGCCCGCCAGTGCACCGCGAGCTGCTCGCGGAAGGGAAGCCGCAGGTCCGGCGAGAACCACTGCGGCCACCACGCCGAGCTCATCGCTGCACCTCCGGCACCCACGCGGTGGTGCGACCGGCGATCGTCGCGTGGACGAGCCGACGTCCATCGTGGGTCCGTGCGTCGGCGTCCTTGCCCCAGCGGCGATGGAAGAGCCACGACCTCGGGAAGCGCGAGGGGACGCTCCTCGCCTCGACCGCCGTGCGCACGATGCCCGCGAGGCGGCGATGCACCGCCGCGACCTCGCGGGGCGCGAGGCTCTCGACGCGGCGCCGCGGATCGATCCTCGCCTGATAGAGCACCTCGTCGGCGATCCAGTTGCCGACCCCCGCGGCGAAGGTCTGGTCGAGGAGCAGCGCCTTCACGTTGCCGCGCCGCCGGGCGAGCATGAGGCGGAACCCCCGAAGCGATGGCATCTCCAGGAGCGGATCGAAGCCGAGCGTCGAGACCGGCGGCTCGCGGCGCGGATCCTCCGCGAGCCCGATCCGACCGAAGCGACGGGGATCGACGAAGGAGAGGATGCGGTCGCCCTCGAGGCGGAGCTCGAGCCGGCAGAAGGGCGGTCTCGCCGCGCCGCGCGACCGGGCATCGGCGCCGTGCAGGGCGCCGGTCATCCCGAAGTGGACGAGGAGCCACGGGCGGCGGTCGAGCTCGAACCAAAGCTGCTTCCCATGCCGCGCGACCGCGTCGACTCGCGCCCCGACGAGCGCCCTCCGCACCGCCGCCGCCGAGGCGCGGACGAGGGCGATCCGATCGACCGGGCAGTAGACCGTCTCGATCCGCCGCCCTCGGCAGACCGCCTCGGCGACCTCGCGACCTCGCTCGACCTCGGGAAGCTCCGGCATGTGGGCTCGCTTCGCCGCGCGACGCGCCCCGGATGAGCCCGCGGATGAAGCCAACCGACTCAGGTCGCCGCGGGCGGGATCGCCTGCTCGAAGGCGAAGAGGTTGGTCGGGTCGTACCGCGACTTCACCTGCCGCAGCCGCGGGAGGTTCTCGCCGTAGTACGCCGGACCCCACTCCTCGAGGAGCGGGTCGGGGAAGTTCTGATAGGACTCGTTGGTCGCGTGAGGAACCAGCACCTTCCACGCGCCATCCACCCAGCCGCGGATCTCCTCGGGGATCGGCGCTGCGCCGAGGGCGCGGTCCTCGCCGAGCTTCCAGACGCCGGAGATCCGGACGAGCGAGCTCGAGTCGCGGTGGCAGTACGCCGTCGCCGTGCGGGGCACTTGGTTGATGACGCCGCCGGTCCAGCCGTAGAAGGCGAGTTGCCCGAACCGCTCCTCGGTCGTGCCGGGATAGCGCTCGAGCCTCCGGAAGAGATCGTCCACCACCTCGTCCGGCACCGGATCCCGCACGAAGCGCGAGCGATCCCAGTAGGCGCGAGGCTCGGTGGGGCTTCCCATGAGCCAGCTCTGGGCATCCCACCACATCGCCTTCCGCTCGAAGCTGAGGTCGGGATCGAGCGCCAGCAGCTCCTTCTTGAGCTCGCCGGCCGCCGGATCGCCGCCGAAGTGCTGTCCCCACATCACGCACCCGACGCCGTCGGTCCAGGTGGTCGCGATCATCAGGATGCTCGAGGTCGCCGGGGCGGTGCGCATGCCGCGGAGGATCACCTTCGCCGCCGCGGCGCACTTCTCGCGGTTCCAGAACTCGAGCCCGTAGACGGTCGACTTGTCGTCGGGTCGCGCCGCGAGCTGGTACTTGAACGACGCGTGGATGCCGAAGTTCCGCCCGGCGCTGCCGCGGATCGCCCAGAAGAGCTCCGGATGGCTCGACGCGCTGGCGACCACGACCTCCCCCTCGGCGGTGACGATGGTCGACTCCTGCAACTGGTCGCAGGTCAGCCCCGCCCAGCGGCTGTTTGGCCCGAAGCCGCCGCCGAGGGTCAGCCCCGCCGCGCCGACCGTGGGGCAGGTGCCGCCGGAGAAGACCCAGCGACCCTCGCCTCCTTGCGGAAGAAGCGCCCGCAGGTCCTGGTTCTGGATGCCCGCCTGCGCGTCGAGCACGCCGGTCGACTGGTCGAGCTGCATCATCTTCATGTCGGTGACCGCGACGACCAGTCCGGGCGAGGTCGAGTAGCCGGCGAAGTTGTGACCGCCCGCCCGTGGGGCGATGGGCACGCGGTGCTTCCGCGCCCACGTCACGCACGCGACGATGTCCTCGACCGAGGTGCACTGGGCGATCGCGAGCGGCTGCACCGAGTTGAAGCGGTCGTTCGAGAGGGTGTTGAAGGTGCCGCAGCCAGGACTGCCGCGGGTGATGATTCGTCCGCCCAGCGCCCGCGACAGGTCGCGGATCGCCGAGGCGGGAACCTCCGTCGGGGCGGGGGTCGGCGGAACCGCGTGGGCGCGGGGCACGACGCCGCCGAGGAGCGGGGTGGTCGCGGCGAGCGAGGCGGTCTGGAGGAAGGCGCGACGATCCATCGAGGGGTGCTCCGGGAGGTCCTCCGCGGATTGAACCACGGACCCGTCGACTCGGGCGGACCGATCGCCTCGACCGGTCGACTGCGTGGAGGGTCCAGCTGCCTTCCGAAAAGGCAGTCTGCGCGAGGCGCGGACCGGCACGACGCCGACGGCGCCCCGCATCGGCGCCTCGGCGTCGACCGCGCCTCGATCCGAACGGGAACCTGGGGAAGGAAGCCCGCCCCGATCGCGCGCCGGACCGGTCGGATCGAACTTGCCTCGATCCGGGGACGAAGTAGTCTTCCTCGTCCCCGAAGGAGAACCATTCCATGCCGGCCCGCCGTCCCCGCCCCTCGTCGCTGCTCGCCTCCGCTGTCATGCTCGTGCCGCTCGCGGTCTCGACCGCCGGTGCCCAGACCTACGAGGTCGTCATGGACGAGAAGACGAGCCACGCGATCCTGAACATTGGTCTCTCGGTGCCGCTCGCGGGAACCTTCATCGGCAACTATGACCCGGCGACCAACCCCGGCGGCACCCGCACGTTGCCTGGACTCTTCGGCGGCAGCGGCAACCAGCCGATTCCCTTCTCCGCGGACGTCTCCGCCGCGCTCGACATGGACGAGGTTCCCTCCGGCTCGATGAAGATGGTGATGGGCAGCGGACCCGCGTTCCTCATGACCGACATGGTGCTCGACGTCCTTGGCGGAGGCACCGCGCCGCTTCTTGCCGGAGCGGAGCTCACCTTCTCGTCCTTCCGCACCTTCTCGCCGAACAGCCTCTATCCGGGCGGACCGCCGTTCCCGATCACGCTGCCGATCGGCGGCATCACCGAGTTCCGCATCGAGCAGACGCTGATGACCGCCGGCGTCATCCTGCCCGGCGAGAAGCACGACACGTTCTTCGTGCTCGTGCCCGCGCGGCTGACCTTCGAGATGCAGGTCCTCGACACCACGATCGGCGGCGAGCCGATCGATCTTCTGCTGCCGATGTTCGGAGGCTTCGAGCGGAATGGCGACTCGATGTCGATGTGGTTCTCGGCGAGCGACTCCGGCTCGAACGTCTGGTCGATCCCGATCGACCCGCTCGTGAACGAGCCGGTGGAGCTGCCCACCATCCTGCCGCCGGGGCAGACCGCGAACCTCCTCTTCAACGGCGAGTTCGAGGACGTCGCCACCAGCCGCTCGCTCGATCTCGCCATGATCGGCGACGGCACGCCCACCAACAGCGTCGCGGACGTCACCGGCGACGGTCTCGTCAACGGCGCCGACATCAGCGAGGTGCTCGGCTTCTGGGGTCCCTGCCCGGGCTGCGCCGCGGACATCGACCGCGATGGGGTGGTGAACGGCATCGACCTCGCGCTCGTGCTCGGGCTCTGGCAGCCGGAGCCGGCGGGCAAGTAAGGACGGTGGGCGGCGAGTTCGGATCGAGCGTCCGTCTTGGGCGGTGATTCGGTCTGGGTGCGCCAGATCCTCGCCGAGACCCCGCTCCCGACGGATCGGCGGTCCCCGCGACCTGCGCCCGTCACGCGCCGGCGAGGAGCCACCGGAGCGACAGGGTCGAGAGCTGCGGGGGGTCCTTGACGGAGATGCGGAAGCCCGCGTCGAACTCCGTTGCCGGGAAGCCCAGCGCCGCCGCGGCGAGCGAGAGCAGCTCGCCGTACGCCGGCTTCGCCGCCGAGAGCCGCCGTGGGACCTCGCCGAAGGTCATCGGCAGCACGTCGGCATCGGTGGGCAGCCGCAGCGGCTCCTCGAACGATCGGCGTCGGCCCGTTGAGTCGAGGGTCGCGACGAGCGCCGCGTTGGGATCGCTCGCGCGGCGGACGCCTCGGTGGAAGAGCACCCCGAAGTGAGTGACCGCCACCGGAAGGTGCATCGTCACGTGGAGCGCGGCGAGGTCGTCCGGCTTCGAAGAGTCCATCGGACCGACCGCCGAGGCGACCTCGCCCCAGGCAAGGCGCATCCGATGCGAGGGCGGCACGCCATCGCCGTGGTAGTAGAGCGTCCGGGTCCGACCGCTTGGGTGCCGGCGGATCTCGTGGCGGGCGATCGGGTCGGTCAGCCGGCTCACGATCGGCTCGAGCGGATCGTCGGCGACGAGATGGCGACCTGACTCCGGCGCGCGGACCGCCCTCTCGTCGTGGCGGTTTGCCTCGAGGTCGCCCGGCTCCGTCTCGAAGTTGAAGATCGGAGCGCAGATGCACCACGGCTGACCGGGACGGAGCCGCCGGAATCCCTCGACGAGGTTCACGAACGCGAGGTCGACGAGACCCGGCTCGCGGCTCGGCGCGACGAGGAAGGTTGGCAGTCCTGCCTCCGCCTCGACCCCCCACATGAGCGCGGCAGCGCGGCGGGCGGCGGCGCGGGTCCGCTGGCGGATGGATCGCTCCGCCGCGCCATCGAGCCCGCCGGCGGCGATCGCCCGGAGCGTCGCCCGATCGAGTCCCTCTTGTCCGAGTCGATCCTGCAGGACGCGACCGTCGCGCCGGAGCTGCTCGACCAGGGCAGGCGGGCAGCCGGCGTCCTCGAACGCCTTCACGAGGAGCTCGATGCCCTTCGCGCCCGGAAGCACGGAGAGGACGCCGACGGCGTCGGTCGACTGCGCGATCCGATACGCCTTCCAGGCGAGGTCCTTGTCGATGCCGAGCCGCCGTCCCCAGGAACGCGGACCCGACTCCCGGGGCATGATCGCCGCGGCGATCCGGCGGACCGCCGTCGAGAACGCGACGCACGGCGGCTCCAGGCTCGCTGCGAGGGGTGCGAAGGAGGTTGGCGCCGCGGACGGATCGGACATCGGAAGTCGTGGCGAAGTGCGGCGGACGGAGGCAGGCACCGTCAGCGTCGGTGTCGTCCGCGGCTGTTGTAGCACCCCACGGAGCATTCGATCCGCGGGTCGTTCGCCCATCTGTCGCAGACAGTCGTCGTTGGCGGACGATGAAATCTCCGCCATATTGTTCTCGCCGAGAAGGGGCAGCATTAGGCTGTCCCTGCCAGAGGTCCAGTCGTTCGCCCCGCAGGATCGGGCGACTGGTCGGCGTCGAGCGGCTCCTCTGTTCGGTCTCATCTCGAAGGGAAGAAATGATGTCGATCCAGCATTCCTCAATGTCGGTCCTCCGGCGGACCGTCCAAGTCGGTCTTGGCGCCCTTGCCCTGAACGCCTCCGCGACCGCGACCACCTGGGTCAATGCGAGCACGAGCCAGTTCACGAGCCTCGCGTTGAACACGCCGACCGCGGTGAACTTCCTCGGCACCGGCGACATGACCATGACCCGGACCTCGGCGGTCGGCAGCCCGATCCTCCTGGACACCTGGAGCGGGACGTTCACGACGCCGGTCGGCGGGCAGACCAACCCCGACTGGGTCCTCGGCACGCGGTCGTACTTCGATCTCGAGTGCAACGGCGACGGAAACTCGGGATCGATCGTCAGCTACGAGATGCAGTTCGCCGGCGGTCTCGCGACGAGTTCACAGCTCGTCTTCGTCGACTTCGACGCGCTGGAGAAGGTCACCATCAAGGCGTACGACGCCTCGAACAATCTGATCTCCTTCGCTGACACGACGATCCTGCTCTCGCCGGGGCAAGACGCGACGCCTCGCTATCAGGACATCAGTTGGGCGGCGAGCGGCGGCGCGACGGGCTTGCTGCGGAACACCTTCGAAGACTCCGAGAGCAACATCGTCGCCTCGATCAGTTCGAGCACCTCGATCCATCGCCTCGTCTACGAGTTCGACTTCTCGCAGGTGGTCAACGGCGCGACGATCCGCTTCCAAGTCGCGGGGATCTCGGCGACCGCGGTGCCTGGTGCAGGCTTCGCCGCGATGCTGGCCGCGCTGCCCGCCGTCGGCGGGCGCCGTCGACGCCGCTGATCTCGCCCGCAGTGCTGCTCAGGTCCGTCGCCGCCACCGACGACCCGTTTCATCGCTTCGGCCGCGAGCGGGGTCGGTCGAAGGGTCGGCCATCGCGAGGGTCTTCAGGGCGATCGCGAGCCTCGCCCTCACCTCACGACCGGCAGGCCGATGCGTCCCTCGGCGGCGTCGCGAAGCTCCTGCTCCGGTCGCGCGATGAGGTCGTAGCCGTCGCTGGCGACGACGACGCAGCGGAGGAGTTCGCCCGGGGCGTGACGGCTCTTCGAGAGGATCGCGGTCAACGAGTCGATCTGCGGCGCCTGGTGATAGGCACGGCCTGAGTGCAGCACCTCGCCCGACTCGACCTCGACCGCCGGCGCCACCGGGATGCCGGGGTCACCGGAGGCGCCCTCGATCAGGACGTCGAGCACCGCCTGCTGTTCCGCCTGGAAGGCGGCATCGGCGAAGGCGTTCTCCTGCTGGACGAGCATGAGCTCCGCCTCTCGCTCCGCCTTCACCTCGTCGGGGACGTGCAGCGCCGGATCGAGGTCCATCGTGCCGGCGGGGGTGCCCTCCTCGCGGCTGTACTGGAAGACGCCCATCGCCTCGAAGCGGCTCTCGCGCACGAACTCGACGAGCTCCTCGTGGTCCGCCTCGGTCTCGCCCGGGAAGCCGGTGATGAAGGTGGTGCGGATCGCGATGCCAGGAACCCGTTCGCGGAGCTTCTCGAGGAGCGTCTCGGTCTCGGCGCGGGTGACGTTTCGCCGCATGCGTTCGAGCATCGCGTCGCTCGCGTGCTGCAGCGGGATGTCGAGGTACTTGACGACGTTGGGCAGGCTCGCGAGCGCGTCGATCGCGTCGTCGCCGAAGGTGCTCGGGTAGGCGTACATGAGCCGAAGCCACGCCCCGCCGAACTCGTCGGCGACCGCGTTGAGATCCGCGAGCAGCGCCGGCAAGCCGCCTTCGTCGCCGATGTCCTCGCCCCAGCTCGTGGTGTCCTGCCCGATGAGGTTCAGTTCGAACGCGCCTTCGGCGAGGAGCGCCCGTGCCTCGTCGAGGATCCTCGCGCGGGGCTTCGAGCGCATCTTGCCGCGGATCGAGGGGATCGTGCAGAACGCGCAGCGCTGGTTGCAGCCTTCGCTGATCCGCAAGTAAGCCCAGTGCCGCGGGGTGAGCCGCACGCGGCCGGCGTCCTCCTCGAAGTAGCCGATGCCCTTGCCGTCCTTGCCGTGGACGGTGAGCCCGGTGGTGTCGCGGCCGCGGTCCTTCGCCGCCTGCAGGGCGTTGCCGGCGATCCAGTACCTCGGCGACCGCGCCGCATCGAGACCGTCGCGGGCGGGCGCCGCGCCGCGCACCGCGTCGACCACGCGGTCGCGGTCGAAGACGCCGATCATCGAGTCGATCTCCGGCGCCCAGTCGAGGAGCCTCGCCCGATGCCGCTGCACGAGGCATCCCGCCACCACGACCCGCTTGAGATCACCGGTCTTCTTGCGGTCGAGCGCCTCGCGGATGACCTCGAGCGACTCGAGGCGGGACGCCTCCAGAAACCCGCAGGTGTTGATGACGACCGCGTCGGCGGCGGCGTGGTCGGAGACGAGCTCGAGCCCGTCCTCGCGCAGCATGCCGAGCATCCGCTCGCTGTCCACGAGGTTCTTCGGGCAGCCGAGGCTGACGAAGGCGACGCGGCGGATGTCGGGCGATGACTCGGTCACGGGGCGCTCGGCGGGGAGGGGGCGATGCTAGCGGAGTCGATCGAGGTCGAGGGGGAGGTCGAGGCGAGGGGGAGGTACTCGAGGATGAGCACCTCGTCCTCCTCGATCCGCGTCGCGGGCAAGGGCATCCCGGGCGCCGCGAGCGGGCCGGCGAGGTGCCGGACCGCTCCGAGCAGGGTCACCGGTCCCCGCGCCTGCATCGCACGGAGGAACGCCGGGAACTCCTCGGTCGAGACGAGCCTCGCCTGCTCGGTCGGATCGCCGAGTCCATTGTCGAGCTCCCCCGGCTCGAGCACCACGATCGCGTCGGTGCGACCGAGCTCGAACGCCACCGCGATCGCCATCTGCTCGGTCGCGAGCAGCGTCGTCGCCGCGGCGAGGCGCTCGCGGTGCGCCTGCACGACGCGGCTCGGCTCCTTCGAGCCATCCACGATCGCGTCCGGATAGAGGAAGGGGACGAGCGCGAAGAGAAGGACCGGCGAGAGCCCCATCCAGAGGATCCGCCGCGTCGCATCGCGCTCGCCGATCGCCCGCCAGTCGAGGAGTCCCCACGCCGCGAGGGCGATCGCGAAGATCGCCGCGCGCCACGCGGTGCCCTCGGTCCAGAGCACGCCCGCGGAGCGAGGGAGGAGCGCGAGGATGAAGGCGATCACGCCGACCGAGATCAGGATCGCGCCGGGCACGCGGGCGAGGCGCGAGGGCGGGGCGGCGTCGGCGCTCGACTCGAACCGCCGCGCAAGGCCGATCACCACCAGCGCCGCGACCGCGGGAAGCACCGGCAGGATGTAGGTCGCGAGCTTGCCGGAGCTCGCCGAGAAGAAGAGGAAGGGGAGCGCCAGCCAGCAGAGGAGGAAGCGGATCCAGGGTCGACGGAGGTCGTCTCGCGAGAATCCCCGGAACGCCGCGGGCAGCGCGAGCGTCCAGGGCAGCATCGCGACCGGCAGGACCGCGAGGAAGAACCACCACGGCTCGAGGTGCTGGTTCGGATCAGGCTCGAGGAACCGCTGCACGTGCTCGACCCACAGGAACGTCCGCCAGTAGTCGGGCTGCCGCTCGTGGACCGCGATCGCCCACGGCATCACCACCGCCCCCGCGACGAGGAGCGGGATCCACGGCACCAGCAGGAGCATCCGCCAGCGGCGCTCCCACGCGAGGAAGGGACCGACGACGATCGCCGCGAGCACGATCGCGAGCGGGCCCTTCACGAGGAACGCGGCGCCCGCCATCGCGCCGGCGCCGGCGAGGAGGGCGATCGACGAGGGAACGCGGGCGCTCGTGCAGGCGAGGAAGAGAAGGACGAGCGAGCCGGTCACGAACGCGGCGAAGCCCGGATCGAGGATCGAGGTCGTGCCGAGGATGAGCGGCATCGTCATCGTGCCGTAGGCGAGCGACGCGAGAACGCCCCACGCCGGTCGTCCCGTGCCGCGGGCGGTGCCGAGCCCAAGGAGCGCCGCCGCGAGGATCGTCGCGAGCGCCGAGGGCAGCCTGATCGCGAAGGCGCTCGCGCCGAGGACCTCCACCGCCGCGGCGATGAGCCAGGTGCCGCCGACCGGCTTCTCGAAGTAGCGGAAGCCGGTGAGGTGGGGCACCACCACGTCGCCTCGGGCGACCATCTCGAGCCCCATCGCGCCGTAGCGGTGCTCGTCGGGAAGGATCAGCGGCCGCACCCCGAGGAAGAGCAGGTAGATCGCGGCGAGCGCCGCCGCGACGACGAGGAGGATTCGGGGGGTGCTCACGCCGCGACCTCCGTCGGCGGCTCGACGACGCCGAGCCATCCCTCGCGTCCCGCGACCTCGCCCCGCCCGAGCCGGGCGGCGCGGGCGGTGGGCTGGCGGTCGAGCCAGCGCCCGAGCGGCTCGAAGCGATGCCCCTCGGCGGCGGCGCGGTCGAGGAACTCCTCGAAGAGCGCCGCCTTCGCGCCGCCCTCGCTCTCGGCGTGGATGGTCAGGACGTGGGGGGCGCCGTCGGCGAGCCGCGCAAGCAGCATCGCGTTGAACGCCTCGTCGTCGGCGACGAGCGTGCCGATCGCCTCGTCGTAGGTCGGCAGATCGACGGGAATCTGCAGCTGGTCGAGCACGCGCCCGTCCGCGAGGCGTGGTCGAAACGGCGACGCCGCGCCGCGGCAGTCGCTGTTGAAGCGAAGCGGAAAGGCGGTCTTCATCGCGAGCACGCGCTCGGTCGTGCGCCAGCCGGGAGTGGCGGAGGTCTCCGGCTCGCGTCCCGCGATCTCCGCAAGCCGCGTGAAGGCGCGGGCGAACTCCTCGCGGAGCGCGTCATCGGGGAGGCTCGCCACCCGGCGCTGCCAGCGGTGGTGGTCCCACGCATGCACGCCGAACTCGTGCCCCGCGGCGATGGGCCGGCGGATCACCTCGGCGAGCGGCCGACCGATCTCCGGACCCGACCAGAGCGTGCCGCGGAGGAGGATCTCCCAGCCGTAGAGGCTCGCCGCCTTCGAGCGAAGCATCTTGAGGGCGAAGCGTGGACGGAGCAGCCGCCACAGGTGCCGACCCATGTTGTCCGGCCCGACGGTGAAGTACCACGTCGCGGCGAGGCCGCGACGCTCGAGGATCGAGAGGAGCCGAGGCACGCCATCGCGGGTGCCGGAGAAGGTATCGACGTCGATGCGGAGGGCGACCGACATGGGCGAGGAGGGTAGTCGCGAGGGGGGGGTGGACCGTTCGGCGGCTTGCCTCGCCGACCTCTCCTCCGCACGTTGCCAGAGGTTTCACCGGCTTCCGCGGAGAAGTCGGGCGTCCAGCCCTGCTCCACGCGGGACACGATGTACGTTCCAAGCGGGCGAACGAGGTCCGGTCCGACCTGAAGGTCGAGCCGCGGTCCCTGCGACGAGGCGGGACCCAGATGGATCAGCGCGACGGATCAGGACGCCCGACGAGGTGAGCAACACGATGAACTCCCGAACGACTCGTTCCCGACTGACGACCTACGCCGCGATGGCGACGACGGCTGCGGCGTCTTCGATCGCCGGCACCGCCGAGGCGGCGATCGTCGTCGACAGCAGCAAGGTCAACACCGTCATCGGGTGGAACACGGGGGCGGGTCAGACGCCCGCCGTGAACGTCACGGTGCTAGGCGGTGGTGGCTTCAGGCTGGACACGATGGCGGGGAACGCGGGGTCACCTTCCGGCGGCTTCGTAGGGGTCGGGATCAGTTGGTTCGGCGCGGGCAGCGGGGGCTTCAGGATGGGTGGTCCCGGTCCTCTTCCGGCGTTCTTGGCCAGCTACGGCGCGGCGGCGAACGCCGGGGCGGGTTCCAACGGGTTCCTCTACGTGAACGCCGCGCAGAGCAACGGCGCGAACCTGAACAACCGGGGCAACGCCGCCTTCGGGGGCGTCTCGCCGCTCACCTCGAAGTACGTGCTCTTCAACTTCGTGTCCGGCGCCTCGACCCGATACGGCTGGATCGAGATCCTGTCGATGACCGGCTCGTCCACCGCGGGCTTGGTGAGCAACTACTCGGTCACGCTCGGTCGTTGGGCGTACGAGGACACGGGCGTTGCGATCACCGCCGGTCAGATCTCGCTGAGTCCCGTGCCCGGCGGGGCGGGACTTGTCGCGCTCGCCTGTGGCGCGGCGGGGCTGCGTGGTCGCCGGCGCGGTCGGAACTGACTCGACGGGCGAGCGGCGTGGACACGGCGCTCGGTCGAGGAGGAGTTTCGGAGTTCCGGAGTTTCGGATCGCGCGATCGCACGCTCGCGACCTCGGGAACTCCTCCCCACGGCGCTGCCGTGGGGAGGTGTCGCCTCGCGCAGCGAGGCGACGGAGGGGACCAACTCCAACGGGTTGCGTGCGCGAGCGCTGCGCGAGGCGAGCAATCCGTTGGTCGGACCTCCCCTCCGTCTCGCTGGCTTCGCCAGCGAGCCGCCTCCCCGACGTCGCTTCGCTCCGTCAGGGAGGAGTTCCGGAGCACGCCTCCCCGACGTCGCTTCGCTCCGTCAGGGAGGAGTTCCGGAGCACGCCTCCCCGACCTCGCGGCGCTCGGTCGAGGAGGAGTTTCGGAGTTCCGGAGTTTCGGATCGCGCGATCGCACGCTCGCGACCTCGGGAACTCCTCCCCACGGCGCTGCCGTGGGGAGGTGTCGCCTCGCGCAGCGAGGCGACGGAGGGGACCAACTCCGACGGGTTGCGTGCGCGAGCGCTGCGCGAGGCGAGCAATCCGTTGGTCGGAC
>VGXO01000035.1 GCA_016873275.1 Phycisphaerae bacterium | reverse complement strand
GCGGAACTCCGCGACCCGCGCGGCCCGCCATGCCGTCTCGCGCCGCGGCACTGCCCGACGGATCGCCCGATCGAGTTCTCCGTCCTCCGGAACGCCGTCCTCGAGGAAGCCGATCGCCTCGAAGAGCGCGTGGATCGCGGTGCCGCGCTCGGCGGCGTCGCCACCTGCGATCGAGATCGCCTCGGCGAGCTCCTTCTCCTCGTGCGAGGAGGGCGGACGATCCCGGCGGGTCCGCACGGTCAAGGACCGGCGGAAGGAGATCGACCGCTCGACGTGCGTGGGGCGTGACGAGGATGAGGATGAGGACGAGGACGACCCCGCCGATGCGGAAGCCGCGACGGACGCGCGAGGCGACGCCGACGACTCCGTGGCTCGAGGCGAAGGCGAGCCCGCGACCGCCACGGCGACCCCAGCCTTCCCCGCCTCGCTCGCGCCCGCCTCCATCGCCTCCTCGAGCCATGCTCCGTCGCCCGACCGCCAGACGACGCCGCTCGCCGGAGCGCCAGGCGTGGCAAGCGCCTCGCGGATCACGCCGGCTGCGGTCGCGGGGCGCTTCTCCTCCTTCGGCTTCGGGGCGTCCACGAGCATGAAGAGCCGGTCCCGGGCGCGGGTCAGCGCGACGTAGAGGAGGCAGAGCGACTCGCGGACCTGTCGTGCGTCGCTCGCCTCGCGCACCGCGGCGAGCGCGGGCACGTGCTCGAGGCCTCTTAGGCGCCGGACGATCCGCCGGATGCGACCGTCCTCGTCCCTCGCGACGATCACGCCCTTCGATGGCTTGAGCCGCACGTCGAGCTCCGGGCAGATCACCGAGTCGAACTCGAGTCCCTTCGCCTGATGGACGTTGAGGACGGTCACGAGCGAAGCGGCGCCCTCGCCGACCCGCACCGCGTCGGCGGCGTCCACCAGCTCGATCGGTCGCGTCCAGCCCCTCGCGTCGATCGCGTCCGCTGCCTCAAGCAGGCGACCCCAGCGGCGACGGTCCCCCTCGCCGAGGGCTGGCTCGACCGCGGCGCGAAGCTCCTCCAGCACCGCCGCCGCGCCCAACTCGAGGAGCCTCGCCCGGAACCGCGTCGCGACGGCGAGGCGATCCTCGCGCGACGACCGCACGCCGAGACCCACCGCCGCGCCGAGCGGGCTCGACGCGACATGAAACGCCGCGATCGAGTGATCCGGCTGATCGCACAGGCGGAGGAACTCGAGCGCTGCGCTCGCCGCCGCCGAGTCGCGGATCGAGCCGCCGCCCCAGCCGGTCGCGTCGATCCCGGACGACCGAAGCGCCGCGAGCGTCGCCGCGACGGTGCGGTTTCGGCGCACCACGATCCCGATCGACGCGTCGGGCAAGCGACCGCGGAGCGCACGGACCAGCTCGACGACCCGCCGCGTCTTCGGCGAGGGCGCGAGCGAGTCCTCCTCGTCATCCTCCGAGGGATCATCGCCCTCGCGCGGCACGAGATGGAGCTCCGCGAGCCCCGCCTGCTCGCGCTTCGCCCGATGCGTCTCGAACACGCCTGCCCACCACCGCGCCGCGGTCGGCGAGGCTTCCAGCGCCGGGTCGCTCGTGCCGATCGAGCCGAGGACCGCGTTCACCGCCTCGAGCACCTGCGGCGTCGAGCGATAGGAGTCCTCCAACGACTCCGGCTTGAACGCGACGCTGCCGCGAGCCCCCTGAGCGGCGGCGAGGCGGTCGCCGAGATGCTCGAGGATCTCCGGCTCCGCGCCGCGCCAGCCGTAGATCGACTGCTTGAGGTCGCCCACCGCGAGGAAGGTCCGCGAGGCGTCGCCCCGGGCGACGATCTCCGACGCGATCGGTCGCAGCGCCGCCCACTGCGCGAGGCTCGTGTCCTGGAACTCGTCGAGGAGGAGGTGATCGACGCGGGCGTCGAGCCGCGCGAGCAGCTCGCCGAGAGGCGAGCTTCCGACCGGTGGTCCAGGCTGCGCCTCACGCCGCCGTCCGAGATGCCTTCCGACGAGCCGCGTCACCTCGGCGAAGGTCGTCGCCCCGCGCCGCTCGAGAAGCCGCCGCCTCTCGTCGCGCACCGCCAGCGCGAGCCTTGCCGAGGCGGTCGTGCGCCAGAGCGCGATCCGCTCCACCTCCCACCGCGCCCGCGCGACGATCGGCGAGAGGAGGGCGATCGCCTCCGCCGGCAGCGGCTTCGAGTAGTAGGTGCCGCCCTTGCTCGCGACCGCGCCGGTGAGTCCCCCGTCGAGCCATCCGACCCACGCCTCGAGCGGGATCGACGACGGATCACGCTCGCCGAAGGAGCGGAGGTCCGCCGCGGTCTTGCGAAGAGCGTTCGCGGTCCGCGTGCCGCCCTGCGCCTTCTCCTGCTCGATCGCCGGGGCGATCGCCTCGAGCGCCGCGGCGGTCGCCGCCGCCGCGATCTCCGCCGGCGGCTTCGGCAGCGTCCACGTCCACGCCTCCTCCGGCGCCTCCTCCGCGAGGCGGGCAAGCTCGTCGGTCGCGCGGCGGACGAGCTCGCCCACCGCGCGACCCGGGTTCCCCTCGGTCAGCGCCTCGAGGGTCGCGAGGAACGCCTCCGGATCCTCGGCGTCGAGCGACTCGATCACGCCCTCGACCGCCGCCGCCTCGAGGAGCGCCTCGCCATGCTCGTCGAGGGGCTCGAGCGGCCAAGGAAGCCCGAGCTCGATCGCGCTCGCGCCCGCGACGGCGAAGAAGAAGCTGTCGATCGTCCGCGCCTCGAGACGGTCGAGGTCGTCGAGGAGCCGGCGGAGCGCCGCCGCGGAGCGCTCCGGCGTCGCGTCGGAGGGCGCGAGCTCTCCGGAGGCGAGCAGTCCCTCGATCTCCTTCCTGCCCTCCGGCGTCGAGGCGCGGACCGCCGTCGCGAGGCGCCGCAGGATCCGTCCGCGGATCTCCCCCGCCGCGGCGCGGGTGAAGGTGGTCGCGAGGATCGAGCGCGGATCGACCTCGCGACCGCCCAGGAGGATCGCGAGGTAGCGCGTGGTGAGCGCGAAGGTCTTCCCGCTTCCCGCGGAGGCGAGGATCCGCCGGCAGGGCACGAGGCGGCTCATGCGTCCTCTCCTCCGAGCTCGGCGCCGAAGAGCACCGTCTCGCCGCAGAGCAGGGAGAACTCGTCCTGTCGCGCGGGCGGCGGAGCACGGTCGAACTCGCGGCGGCGGATCGCCCGCACCACCTCCCTCGCCCGCTCGATCGCGTCGGCGAAGATCCCCTCGTCCCACGCGGCGATCGTCCGGATCGCCACGTCGCCCGGGGCGCCCGCGAGCGTGACGTGCCCCACCTCGATCGAGGACTCCGCGGCGCCGAGCGGCCCCGCGAGGAGGTGCCGGTAGAGCGGCAGCTGCAGGTCGATCCAGCGCGGCGCCGCCCGCGGACCGGCGCGGTGCGCCCGCTCGGGCGTCGTCGCCTTGTCGCCGGTCTTGTAGTCGAGGATGCGGTAGCGCCCGGAGTCGAGGTTCCGGTCGATCCGGTCGAGGCGACCCGTGATGCGCTGCGGCGCCTCGCCCGGCGCCATCACGAGCGGCTCGTCGAACTCGCGCTCGACGTCGATCGTCCGCCAGCCTGCGCGGCGCGATTGCGCCTCCTTCGCCGCGAACGCGCCGAGCCGCCGCCGCAGCGAGCGGAGCTGCACCCGCACGCTCGCCGGAGGACGTGGTCCGAAGGAGCGTCGGGCGACCTCGGCGAGGATCGACTCGAGGCGATCGCGGAGGCGGAACTCGTCGCACTCGCCGCGGAAGGTCGCATCGCGTCCGAGCTGCTCGAACACTCCGTGGGCGAGCGTGCCGAAGCGGAGGGCGTCGAGTTCTCCCGCCCCCTCCGACGCCTCCTTGAGACGCTCGACGTGCCGCAGATAGAAGCGGTAGGGATCGAGCAGGTAGGTGCGGATCGCGGTCGGCGAGAGCTGCTCGGGAAGCGGTCGCGTCGGATCCGGCGCGGGCGGCGCGAACGCCGCGGAGCCGCCGCCGAGCGACCGCCGGAGCGTCGGAGCCGGATCGCCCGTCGCCGCGAGCACCCGCTCGGCGAGCGACTCGCCCTCGCCGCCGAGAAGCAACCGACTCGGAAGCTGCTCGCTGCCGTCGGGCGCCCGCCGCGGGACGATCACCGCGAGGTGCGTGCACCGCGCGGCGATCGTCGCGAGCACCGCCGCGTCGCGGGCGTGCCGCGCGAGCGAGGTCGGAAGCCCAAGGGTCCGCCGCAGCGACTCGGGAAGCAGGGTCTCGCCCCCGCCGGCGCCCGGAACGACGCCGTCGTGAAGTCCGACCACGACGAGCCTCGGCGCGAGGTCGGCGGCGAGCTCGAGCCAGCCGAGACCCTCGACCGCGTCGCCCTCGACGGTGGTCGCGCGACGCTCCCGGCGAAGCATCTCGTTCAGGCGATCGAGGAAGGTCTCCGCGGCGATCGGCGATTCGATCGCCGGATCGACCGCCGCGATCGAGCGGAGCACGCGGGCAACCGCGGCAAGGTCGTCGCGGAGCCGGTCACCCTCGCCGCGGAGCTCGCGCGATCCGCGGTCGACCGCCTCCGCGACCTCGCGGAGCCACGACGCGACCTCCGTCGCCCAGGCGGCGGAGGGACGCCTCGCGGAACTCCACCGCTCGACGAGGGTGCGAAGTCGATCGATCGCGCCCGCGGTCGAGCGCCTCGCCTCCTCGCGGAGCGCCGGTCGGCGTCCCTCCTCGGCGGCGCGGCAGCCCTCGGCGAGCTGCTCGAGCGAGCGCGGCATGCGGAGCGCGATGACCTCCGTCGCCGTCGCGGAGAGGTCCGCCCCGCCGCCGAGCCAGGCGGCGAGGTGCGTATGGCGGAGCACCGCCGCCGCGAGCGCAGCGCTCGGGGCACCGACGAGGCGGGTCATCGACTCGATCGCCCGCCCCGGAGAGGAGGATGCGAGCGACTCGCCCTCGGCGAGGTGGAGCGTCATGCCCGCGCGACGCGCGACCCGCGCGAGCGGCGCCGCGAGCACGGGGTCCGCGATGCCGACCGCGACCTCGTCGATCGATGCCTCGCGGCTCCAGACCTCGAGGCGATCGAGCATCGCCTCCGCGGCGTCGGCGACGGTCGCGGTCATCGTGACCGCCTCGATGGGGAGATCGATCGCCCGCCCGATCCACCGCTCGGCGACCACCGCGCCGAGCGCGTCGAAGTCATCCGCCCGCTCGGCGGGCGCCGCGACGAGGACGACCGCGCTAGATCGCTCGAGGAGCCGACGCTGCCAGCCGGTCCACTCGAGGACCCCCGCCGCGACGACCCGCCGCGGGGAGACCGTGCCGGCGGCGACCGCGTGGGCAAGGAGCGCGTCCGGGTCCGCGAGTCCCGCCTTCGCGAGGCGTTCGGCGACGCGGGCGTCGAGGCGGAGGATCGCCTCCCAGCGCGGTCGCTCCGCGGGCGACGCCGCGTCGAGGATCGCGCGGGGCGAGACCTGCTCGAGCCGAAGCTCGGCGACCACCCGCACGAGTCGCCCGGCGAGGGACCACGCGAGCGCGTCGCGGTCGCCCGCCGCGGCGCCGACGAGGGGCGCCGCGAGGTCCTTGGGCGCCGCGAGCAGCTCGCTCGCCCACGCCGAGCGCAGCTCCCACTCGCTCGCGGGCGCTCGCCCCTCGACCTGATCGACCATCGCGTCCTGCACGAGCCTCGCGAGTCGTCCGGGCGTCGCGACCTCGGGCGGTCGGAACGCGGCGCCGCGGCGCCGCGCGTCCTCCGCGAGCCGCCGCAGGAACTCCCGACCTGCCCGGGCGCCGCTGAAGATCCACAGTTGATCGGACGCATCGACCTCGCCGCCGACGACCTCGGCGCGGGCGAGGAACCACTCCGCCGCGAGGAGCGGGATCGGGCGGTCCCAGCCGAGCAGGTGCCGCGTCACGCCGCGCGGCGCAACGCCTCCGGAGTCCCCCCGCGGGAACGCATCGACGGGTCGATCAGGGGTTCGGTCCTTCGAACCAGCCACGGGCGGACGGTAGCACGCCAAGTCCGCGCCGGAGGCGCGGGCGATGACGACGCCCCGTCAGCGTCGCGCGGGCAAGCGACGAAGGACTTGGCTCGATGAGGTCCTCAGTCCGCCGGCGCCGTGACGAGGTCGAGGATCGCCTCGCCGTCGCCGACCTCCGCGTCGAGGAGCGAGACCCTCCGACCATCGCCGAGGTCGATCTCGCCCGGAATCGTGAGTCCCTCGAGGACCTCCGCGAACGCCGCGTGCTCCTCGCGACCGCCGGTCACGCGGTCGAGGACCGCGTTCCTAATCCCGGCGTCGGGCCAGGGCAGGCGGAGGCGACCGAACCCCGCCGAGGTCCAGCGGAGCGTGACCGAGCCATCCTCCTTCGAGGCGACCGGCGCCGCCTCGAGGACCGCGACGCTGCCGAGGTCCTTGAGCTCGACCGCGAGGCTCACCCGCCCGTGGGCGAGCCGGACCTGCACGCGACCAACCGACTCCGGCCAGGCGCCTCGGTGCTCGACCCACGGCCGCAGGCGCTCGGCGAGCCAGAGGTTGAGGTCCTCCTCGCGCACGCGGAGCGACCAGGTCGGCTGCTCGGCGCGGATCCGCGAGAACTCCTCGGCGAGCCGACGCTCGACCGTCCAGCCTCGCTCGCGCGATGCCTCGTCCGAGGCGGGCGGCTTGAACCACGCCGGAGGCGTGCGCGCCGACCAGAACCCCGCGGCGATGCCGACCGCAAGCAGCACCACGACGAGGAGAAGGACGAGCCGACCGAGGCGCCTCATGACGCCTCCTGACCCCGGCGCGACGACTCAGGCATGACCGCGACCGCCCGGCGAGAGGCGGGCGAGCGCCGCCTTCGCCATCGCGCCGATGATCGCGACGACGACGAGCATCGAGACCACGCCGACCGCGAGGATCCAGCCGCGCCCCGGCTCCTGGAGGAATCCCTGGATGTCCGCGGCGCCCGTCGCCGCCGCCGAGTGCGCGAGCCACACCGCGAGCGCCGTCCTCGGGGTCATCCCGATCACGGTGCCGAGGATGAACGGCGCGAATCGCACGCCGGTCGCCGCCATCACGAGGTTCGAGAGGGCAAACGGAGAATTCGGCGGCATCCGGAGGAGCGCGACGACGAGCACCGTCCGCCCGAAGCCGTGCCCGATCAGCGACTCGCGGATCACCGACGCGCGGGGATGACGGGCGATCGCCGTCTCGAGGCTCTGCTTCGCGACGAGCCGCGTGATCAGGAAGCCGATCACCGCGCCGCCCGCGAAGCCCCCCAGCGCCGCGGGCACGCCCGCGGCGAGCCCGAAGACCCAGCCGCCGAGGATCGACTGCGCGTAGGTCGGCAGCAGCCCGAAGCCCGCGGAGAGCGCGAAGAGCCCGACGTAGATCCAGATCCCCTCGCCCGGATGTGAGGCGAGCCACTCGCTGATCGGTCCGATCCGCGCGAGCAGCCAGAAGCCGAGGAGCGCCGGGAGCGCGGTCCATGCAGCGCCGAGGATCCAGGTTCCGGCGAGACCCTTCCGCTCGATCGCCACCGGATCAGGCAGCGTCGGGGCGGGCTCGGTCGGCGAGGAGGTTCCCACGCGGATCTCCCGCCGCGAGGCGGCGCAGGGCGTCCGGTCGGATCACTCGAGCGCGGCGGCGCCGCCGACGATCTCGGTGAGCTCGGTCGTGATGCGGGTCTGGCGGGCGCGGTTGTAGTCGCGCTTGAGCGTCCGCCCAAGACCGGCGGCGTTGTCGGTCGCCGCCTTCATCGCGACCATCCGCATGACCTGCTCGCTCACGACGGCGTCATTGAACGCCTGGAAGAGCGAGACCGAGACGGTCTTCGGGAGGATCGCGTCGAGGAGCGTCGGAGCGTCGGGACTGAACTCGTAGACGGTCGCCCCCCCGCCGCTCGCCGCGGACTTCGACTCCGTCGCCGCAGGCGGCTCGAGCGGCAGCAGCGTCATGACCTCGGGCACCTGTCGGCTGTTCGAGACGAACCGCATGTAGACCACGCGGACCGCGTCGCACGTGCCCTCGGTGAACTCCCGCATGTAGGTCTTCGCGAGCTCATTGACCGCCAAGTAGGTCGGCTTGTCGCCGATCTGGTGCCTCGCCGCGACCTCGACCCGGGCGAACTTGAAGAAGAGGCTCGCCTTGCGTCCGGCGGTCTCGACCCGCAGGGTGTTGCCGGCACCCGTCGAGCGGCGGATCGCCGAGATCGCCTGCTTCAGCACGTTGCCGTTGTAGGCGCCGCAGAGACCGCGGTCGGAGGAGATGACGAGGAACACCTCGCGCTTCGCGCCGGCGGGCTCCGGTCGCATCAGCGGATGGGTGAACTCCCCCGCCGAGGCGGCAAGGCGTCCGCTCATGTCGCGGATGCGGTCGGTGTAGGGGCGGGTCGCCTTCGCGCGCTGGAGCGCCGCGGTGAACCGCGCCGTCGCGATCATCTGCATGGTCTTCGTGATCCGCTGGATGGTGCGGACCGCGACCATGCGCTTCTTGATGGTCCTGATCTGACCCATGGGGCGGGGAGTGTAGCAATCACCACGCCCCGGCACGCCCCCCAGAACCGGCGCCAGACCCGTCGCCAGACTCGTCGCCAGACTCGTCGCCAGCCCAAGGCGAGAGCCGTCCCGCCGTCACTCCCGACGACCGCCGAGGACCATGCCGTCGAAGCCGAGCGACATGCCCGCGGGAAGGCGGGCGTCGGTCGCGGCGTGAGGCAGGTCGTGGGTCATGTGGATGAAGACCGTACGTCGCGCCGCGATCTCCCCCGCCGCGGCGACCGCCTCGTCGAAGGTGAAGTGCGTCGGATGCCGGCGGTCCCGCAACAGGTCGAGGACGAGGGTGTCGATTCCCGCGAGCAGCCGCCACGACTCGGGCGGGATCGCCGAGCAGTCGGTGCAGTAGGCGAGCGGAAGCGGTCCCGGCTGCTCGCGGGCGATCGCCCCGCCGCGGTCGAGCGCCTCGATGCGGAAGCCGAGGATCGGCAGCCGACCGTGCAAGAGCGGCACCGGCGTGAAGCGGAGCCCGCACAGGTCAAACGGCCGGCGGCGGTCGATCGGTCGCGCGACGAGGTCGGCGACGAAGGACTCGTTGACGTTCGACTGCCGCTCGAAGACGTGCCGGTAGACCCGCCGGAGGCTCGCGAGGACCTCCGGCTCGGCGAAGATCTCGATCGAGCGGCCCATCAGGACGTTGTAGCGCCGGACCTCGTCGAGACCCCAGACGTGATCGACATGGTCGTGCGTCACCACGATGCCGTCGCATCGCCCGAGCTGGTGCCGCAGCGCCTGCTCGCGATGGTCCGGCGGCACGTCGATCAGGATCACCCGCGGCTCGCCCGACTCGTCCACGAGGCGGAGGCAGGCGCCGCAGCGGAGCCGCTTGTCCCGGGGATCGTCGCTGCGGCAGGTCGCGCAGGCGCAGCCGATGACCGGCACGCCCGAGGAGGTCCCGGTCCCGAGGAGGAGGAGCTCGACCTCGCGGACGAGCGCCGCGGCGCCGGCGCCGACTTCGAGTCGAGGCGAGCCGGAGGTCATCCCACGACCGCCGGAGCGGGGCGATCGACCGACTCGATCGCCTCGACGAGCCGCGCCGCGGCGCCCTCGGGATCCTCCGCGGCGGTGATCGCCCGCCCGACCGCGAAGCCCCGCGCGCCCGCGGCGGCGGTCGCCGTGGCGTTCGAGGGATCGATCCCGCCGATCGCGAGGTGCGGATGGTCGGCGTGCCGCGACGCGAACGCGCGGAGCAGCTCGAGACCCGCCACCGAGAGCTCGCGCTTCGTCGAGGAGGGATGGATGCAGCCGACGCCGAGCATGTCGGCGCCGTCGGCGAGGGCTCGCTCGACCTCGCCGAGGTCGTGCGTGCTCGCCCCGAGCAGGAGGTCCGGTCCAGCGAGGCGGCGGGCCGCGCGGAGCGGGAGGTCGTCCTGACCGAGATGCACGCCATCCGCGCCCACGGCGAGGGCGAGGTCCACGCGGTCGTTGATCACGATGCTCGCGCCGCGGGGACGGGCGAGGTCGATGACCCGCCGCGCGTGCGCGAGGAGCTCGCGGTCGGCGAGGTGCTTCTCGCGCACCTGCACGCAGTCGGCGCCACCGCGGAGCGCCGCGTCGAGCACCTGCGACCACGACCCGCGGCAGGCGTCGATCGTGAGCAGCACGCAGAGCCGCCACTGCCGACGGCGGCGGCCGAGGAGCGATCGCTCGACCCGCGCCGCGAGCTCGTAGGACTCGTAGCGGCACCGCTCGATCCCCGCGGCGGCGGCGGGATGGTCGATCTTGAGGAGCTCCTCGAGCGATCGAAGCGCCTCGGCGAGCCGCGAGCCCGCGACCGCGGCGACCTCCGCCCAGTCGCGCCGGCGCTCCTCGCCCGCGACCTTCGCCTCGCGACCGGGATCGCCCTCGACGTCGCGACCTCGGCGGAGCCGCGACGCCGGGATGACCGCGGTCGCCTCCCGGATCTCGTGCCGGATCGCCTTGAGCCGTGCGCCGAGGGCGCCGTCCTCCAGCGCGAACCTCGCCGCGTCCTCGAGGACCCGCAGCGCCTCGCTCGCGCGGTTCAGGTTCGCGTCGATCACCCGAGCCAGTCCGTCCACGGCGCGATCATACGGGCGCCCCCGCTACACTCCGCCCCCCTTCCACGGAGGACCTCGCCATGCCCTTCACCCTTCCCGAGCTTCCCTACGCGAACGATGCCCTCGAGCCGGCGATCGACGCCCGCACGATGGAGATCCACCGGACCAAGCATCACCAGGCGTACGTCACGAACCTCAACAAGGCGCTCGAGGCGCACCCCGACCTCGCGTCGCTCTCGATCGAGGCGCTCTGCGCCCGGATGGGCTCGCTGCCGGAGTCGATCCGCACCGCGGTCCGCAACAACGGCGGCGGTCACTACAACCATTCGATGTTCTGGCGGGTGATGTCGCCGCCGGGCAAGGGCGGCACCACCTCGCCGGCGCTCGCGGCGGCGATCGACGCCGCGTTCGGCTCGATGAACTCGATGAAGGAGAAGTTCGGCGCCGCCGCCGCGGGGCGCTTCGGCTCCGGCTGGGCGTGGCTCGGCATGGGCGGCGACGGTCGGCTCTCGATCTGCTCGACGCCGAACCAGGACAACCCCCTGATGACCGGGCTCGTCGACTGCGCCTGCACGCCGATCCTCGGGCTCGACGTGTGGGAGCACGCCTACTACCTGCACTACCAGAACCGGCGCCCCGACTACGTCTCGGCGTGGTGGAGCGTGGTGAACTGGAACGAGGTCAACCAGCGGTTCGAGGCGGCGCGGAAGAAGTAGCGTCGCCCGTCGGGGCGGGATCGCTCGGGGTCGAGGTCTCCGGCGACGGAGCCGCCGGCGTCGCCGCCGAGGGGTTCGGCGCGACCTCGGGCAGCGCGAGGTTGATCGCGCGGAAGCCCCCCACCATCTCCATGAAGGCGTCGCGGTTCGCGTCCACGGTCGCGGAAGGTCCGACGAGCCGCACGAAGACGCGCCGCTTCGGCGCCTCGATCACCGCGGCGATCTGCGCGTGGTCGCCGCGAGGCGCCGCCGCGCCCATCTGCAGATAGGCGCCACGGTGCTCGACGATGAGCGTCGGCTGCTCGTACTCGATCCGCTCGCGCATCACCGGCTGGGTCGGCTGCCCGGCATCGTCGAGGAACTGCCGGCTCCAGCGGTCGACGTTGAGCTCGGTGGGACCGCCCTCCTGCTCGAAGAAGAGGCTGAAGATGAGGTCCGCCGCGCCGGCGCCGTCTCGCCCGGGCACCGCGAACTGGAGCGTCCGGAACTGCATGGTCGGCTGCTGCCAGGTCCAGGTGGGCGGCTTCCGCGCGTGCAGGCCACCGATCTCGACGAGGGTCGGGTCGTCGTCGGGACCCGTCAACTTCCAGTTCTGCGGATCCGTGGGATCCTCCGAGGTCGGCGGCTTCGCGACGATCGCGTTCTTGAGCGATCCGCCCGGCGGCCGCACCGCGTTCGCCGCCGCCTCGTCCGGAGCGCGGATCGGCGCCGGACCGACCGGCGCCGGACCATCGTCGCCGCAGCCTGCGAGACCCGCGACGACGAGCAGGGTGGCGAGCAGGCGGCGTCGCGGCAGTGAGTGGTTCATCGCGGGATTCCTGAAGTCGGTGGTGGAGTCGGTGGCGAGTCCGTCGGGGTCGTCATCGCTCACGCGGTCGCGAGCGTCGTGGGTCGAGGGCGATCCGGTCGAACCGTCGTCGAGGCGGCTCGCGCGGCATGAGGTCGTGCGTCGAACTCCTCGTACGATAGATCATCTGCGTGGCGTGGTGATCAAGCGATGACCGCTCCTCCTCTCGAGATCGTGGGTCGCTGCTGGACCGCGGACGCAGCGCGACCGTGGGCAGGCTCGATCGTGGTCGAGGGAGGTCGAATCGCGGCGATCGATCGCCCGCGGTCGGGCGCCCGGACGGTCCGGCTTGGCGAGGCGGTCGCGATGCCCGCCTTCATCGACGCGCACGTGCACCTCGTGATGGCGGGGCTGTCGCTCGATCAGGTGGACCTCGGAGCGGTCGATGGTCGTCGCGCGTTCGAGCGGACGATCGCCGACGCCGCGGCGAGGCTCGACCGCGAGGATCCCTCCCGCACGCGGTGGATCGAGGCGTGGGGCTGGTCCGCCGAGCGCTGGGCGGCGGAGGGCGGCGCGGACCCGGACCGGACTTGGTTCGCCGCGGCGGGATCGCGACCGGCGATCGCCTGGCGGATGGACCGGCACGCCTGCGTGCTCAACGACGCGGCGATCGCGGCGGTCGAGCGGCGGCATCCGGGACTCCCCGTCTTCCCGGGCGGCGCGGTGCGCCGTGACGCCGCGGGGCGACCTACCGGGCTCCTCGTCGAGGCGAACGCCTGGCGGCAGGCGCAGCCGGAGGTCCCGGCGCCGGACGCGCCGCGCCGCCGCGCCGCCGTGCGCGCCGCGGCGCGGCACCTCCACCACTTCGGCGTCGCGACCGTCGGCGCGATGGAGTACGCCCGCGAGGTCCGCGAGGCGATCCTGCCCGAGGCGGCGACCCTGCCGCTTCGGGTGAGGCTGACGCTCCTCGACCGCGACTGGCCCATCGATCCGTCGCTCGCGGCGCGACTCAACGAGGAGATCGAGGCGCTGGGACCGCGCGCCGCGGCGTGGACCAAGGTCATCGGCTTCAAGGCGTTCGCCGACGGCACGCTCGGGCTCCGCACGGCGCGGATGCTCGAGCCGTATCTCGACGCGGCGCCCTCGCGCGGGATGCTCGTCGAGCTCGCCCTCGACGGTCACCTCGACGCCTGGGCGAGGCTCGTGCATGCGTCGGGGCTCTCGCCCGCGATCCACGCGATCGGCGACGAGGCGCTGCGGCGCTCGCTCGACGCCTACGCGTCGCTCGACGCCGACGCCGGGGTCGCGGCGCCGCCCCGGATCGAGCACGCCCAGACGCTCGACCGCGGCGACCTCCCGCGGGTGCGCGGTCGGATGCTCAGCATGCAGCCGCTCCATCGGGTCGAGGACGCCCTCGTCGCGCCGCGGGCGCTTGGCGAGGCGAGGCTCGCGGGCTTCTTCGCGTTCCGCTCGCTGCAGGAGGCGGGAGCGATCCTCGCCTTCGGATCGGACTGGCCGATCGTCGCGCCGGACGCGATCGAGGCGGTGCGGAGCGCCGTCACCGCCCGCATCGCGGATGGTCGGGTGTTCCGCCCGCAGGAGTCGATCACGCCGCAGGCGGCGCTCCTCGCCCACACCCGCGATGCGGCACGGTGCCTCGGGCTTGCCTCGACGGGCATGCTCCGCGAGGGGCTCGATGCGGACCTCGTGGTGCTCGACCGCGACCCGATCTCGGCGGAGTGGCTCGACTCGCCACCGAGGGTGCTCGCGACGATCGTGGGCGGCGAGGCGGTGTTCGATCCGCACGGCGTGCTTGCGTAGGCGAGCGGTTCGGATGGCGGCGCTCGTCGCGCTACCATGCGACCCCTTGGACGTGGCGGACGCCCCGTCGGGAACGGAGCCCCTCGTGAGCGGATGGTGGGTCCACAACCTCTTCGAGCAGGGCGGCGCGCCGCTCGTCGCCACGTGGGTGATCTGGGTCATCGGATCGATCGTGCTGCACGAGCTCGCCCACGGCTGGGCAGCGCTCTGGCAGGGCGACGAGACGCCGCGCGAGCTCGACCGCATGACCATCAACCCGATGGTGCACATGGGTCCGTGGGCGCTCCTGATGTTCGCGCTCATCGGGATCACCTGGGGTCTCATGCCGACCGACCCGAGCCGCTATCGCTGGGGTCGGCGGGGTCGGATCGTGGTCTCCGCGGCGGGACCTGCGATGAACCTTCTCCTCGCCTTCGTCGCCCTCACCGTCCTCGGCATCTGGCAGGGCGTGGCGAGTCCCTCGGGACAGGTCGCCGACCGGCTCGTCCAGTTCCTGACGATCGGGGGCTTCCTGAACCTGGCGCTGGCGATGTTCAACCTGCTGCCGGTCCCCCCGCTCGATGGATCGGGGATCCTCGCCGGAGCGTCCTTCACGTGGTACCGCTGGAGCCAGAACCCCCAGGTCGCGCTCTACTCGATGCTCGCCCTGATGGTCCTCTTCTTCATGGGCGGCTTCGGCGGGGTCCTGTTCGGGGCGGCGGCGGACGCGTCCAACGCCTACGCCGACTGGGTCAGCGGCGTGCTGCGGGGTCCCGGCGGCCCGCCGGTCGAGGGCGGACCGGTCGGGTGAGGTCGCTCCTCTTCGACCGGAACCCTTGAACCAACCCTGCTGCCCGGTACACTCCCCGATTCGCATCCGCCGGGCCAAGGAGCCCCCCACGGAGCCATCCGGCTCTCCCGGGACTCCCGGCGCCTGAGTTCGATCCGCCACCGAGGCGGACGGGCCCGCGTCCGGCGCCACGAGGTTCCCCCCATGGTCGTGCTTCGCCTCAAGCGGATGGGCCGCGCCCACAAGCCGTTCTATCGCCTCGGCGCGATGGACAAGCGTTCGCCCCGCGACGGTCGCGTCATCGAGCATCTCGGCTGGTTCGATCCGACCGCCCCCGAGGGCAAGCAGCACGCGATCAAGGTCGACCGCGTCCGCTACTGGCTGAGCGTCGGCGCCCAGCCGAGCCAGACGGTCACCGACCTCCTTCGCCGCCTCGGCTGCGACGCGAAGCCGGGCACCCCGGTCGCGAGCGCCTAAGCCTCCCCGACGATCCCGCAACCGCGGGCTCGGAGGTTCCCATGCGGATCGACTTCCTGACCATCTTCCCGGAGATGTTCCCGCCGGTGCTCGGCGCGGGCGTGGTCGGTCGCGCGATCGAGGCGGGGATCGCCGAGGTCCGGGTGCATGACCTGCGGCGGTACAGCCTCGATCCTCATGGTCGCGTCGATGACCGACCCTTCGGCGGCGGTCCCGGCATGGTCATGATGGCGCAGCCGGTGCACGACGCGGTCCGCGAGGTCGAGGCGTCGGATCCTCGTCCTGCGCGGCGGATCGTGCTCTCGCCCCAGGGCGAGCCGTTGCGTCAGGCGAGGGTCGCCGAGCTCGCCCGCGCGGAGCGGCTCCTCGTCCTCGCCGGTCGATACGAGGGTCTCGACGAGCGGGTGCTCGACGAGCTCCGTCCGCTCGAGATCTCGATCGGCGACTTCGTGACCAGCGGCGGGGAGATCCCGGCGCTCCTCCTCGCCGACGCGGTGATCCGCCTGCTTCCCGGGGCGCTCGGTCACGAGGGCTCGGCGGGCGAGGACTCCTTCTCGCTCCGCGACGACGCCGACCGTCCGCTCCTCGACTGTCCCCACTTCACGCGACCCCGCTCGTGGCGGGGTCGCGGCGTTCCCGAGGTCCTCCTCGGCGGCGACCACGCGGCGATCGCCCGCTGGCGCCACGAGCAGCGCCTCGACCGCACCGCGCGACGCCGCCCCGACCTCCTCGCGGTCGTCGGCGCGGGTCGCTGACCGCTCCGTCCGTCGACTTCTTCTCGCCCCCGACTCGAGTCCAGCCATGAGCCGCATCAACCGCACCCTCACCGTCGAAAGCGTGGTCGCCGATCAGCTCAAGCCCCAGGGGGCCTACCCGCGCTTCAACATCGGCGACACCGTCGACGTCCACTACCGCATCATCGAGGGCGACAAGGAGCGCATCCAGGTCTTCCAGGGCGTCTACATCGCCGACCGCGGACGCGGCATCAACCGCATGATCACCGTCCGTCGCATCGTCGCGAACGAGGGCGTCGAGCGCATCTTCCCGCTCCACAGCCCGCGGATCGCGAAGATCGAGGTCGTGCGCCACGCCGACGCCCGCCGGGCGAAGCTCTTCTACCTCCGCGACCGCTTCGGCAAGAGCCGCCGGCTCCGCGACCAGCGGCGCGGGCTGAAGCACGTCGAGCCGGCGACCGCCTCCGAGCACGAGTCCGCGCCGTGACGGATGCGGGCGTTCCCATCCGGGTCCGCCTCGGCAAGTCCTTCTCGTTCGAGGCCGCGCACTTCCTCCCCACCTTTCCGGAGGGGCACAAGTGCCGCCGCATGCATGGTCACTCCTTCCGGGTGGACGTCACCGTCGATGGTCTCGTCGAACCGGCGGTCGGCTACCTGATCGACTACGGCGATCTCAAGAAGCTCGTCGCGCCGGTGATCGACGAGCTCGACCACCGCTGCCTCAACGAGATCCCCGGGCTCTCGAACCCGACGAGCGAGCTGCTCGCCGCGTGGATCTGGCGCCGGCTCCACGGTCGCGTGCCGAACCTCGCGGAGGTGGTGGTCCACGAGACGTGCACCTCGCGCTGCGAGTTCCGCGGCTAGACCCTCCGGTCGACCGCACCCGTCCATGCGCCACGCCTTCCCCTCCGCCGACCACTGGCACTGGCGCTCGCCGAAGGGCGTCGCCGCGCCGCCGCCGCTGGTGTCATGGGAGGGAAACCTCCTCCGCGACGCGCTGCCGCCGCCCGCATCGTTCGCGTCGCCGTGGATCGTCGCGCGGAGCGGATCGCTCGCCGAGGATCCCTTCGAGGACGAGCCCCGCAACTGGATGGGTCCCGGGCGGGCGGCGCTCGAGAAGATCTGCGACGGACTCGTCGGACCGCTCGTCGCCCACGAGCGGCTGCTCCTTCTCCGCCCCCACGCGCGGCAGGTGCTGAGCGACGTCGCCGGAACCGCGGACTTCCTCCGCCGGCACCGCGGCGAGCGGTTCGGTCTCGCCCTCGCCCCCGCCGACCTGCTCACCATCGACATGCTTCCACAGGCGGAGGATCACCTCCTCCGCATCGCCGAGACCCTCGCGGGTCTCGCGACGATCGTCCTCCTCGAGGACGCGCGGCCCTGCCGCGACGATCCGGACCGCGTCGAGATCGTGCCCATCGGGGAGGGAGTGCTGCCGCTCGGACCGCTTCTGACCCTCGTCGGATCGTCCCGAGCGACCGCGTGGATCGCCGCGCGGGGTCCGCGGGGCGAGGAGGTTCTCGCCCCTCCGCAGGCGCGGGACGATCCGACCCGACCGCGGTCCTGACCGATCCTTCGCGCCGGGGTCGGCACCGTCCGCGGAGGCGGGTTACGATTTCTTCGATCGCCGCCAGGAGGTGCTGCGATCGGAGGAACGGATGACCGCAGTCGCGAGCGGACTCGACGCCAAGGTGCTCGTCCTCAACCGCATGTACGCGGTGATCCGGGTCGTGGACGCGCGACGCGCGTTCTCGCTGCTCGCGAAGCAGGTCGCCGAGATCATCGCGATCGAGAATGGCGCCTACCGCAACTACGACCTCGCGACGTGGGCGGACCTCGGAGCGCTCCAGCAGCAGTTCGAGCGGGAGGAGCACGACTGGGTGCGCACGACCCGCGTGGTCATCGCGGTCCCGAAGATCATCCGCGTCCTCGGCTACGACCGCCTGCCGCGCGAGGGCGTGAAGCTCAACCGCCGGAACATCTACGCCCGCGATGCCAGCCGCTGCCAGTACTGCGGTCGTGCATTCTCGACCCGCGAGCTGACCCTCGACCACGTCATCCCGCGCGTGCAGGGCGGCGAGAACTCCTGGACGAACCTCGTCTGCGCCTGCGTCCGCTGCAACGCGCGGAAGGGCGGGCGAACCCCGAGCCAGGCAGGCATGAAGCTGGTGCGCACGCCGCGCCAGCCGAAGCGGAATCCGGCGATCACCATCCGCCTCGGAAGCCCGAGGTACCAGTCGTGGAAGGCATTCCTCGACGAGGCGTACTGGACGGTCGAGCTCTCGTAGCGAGCTCAGCGTCGATCAATCCGGCTCCGGGCTCAGGCGACCGGTCGCGCGGTCGTCGCGGGCAGCGTCGGCAGGACCTCGGGCTCCGCGGGCGTTCCCGCCTCGGTCGGGGCGCTCGGGTCCATCGCCGGCTCGATCAGTTCTTGCCGCGGCTCGATCTCGATGCTCGTCGAGCAGGTGCGGCCGTCCGGCCAGCGCTCCTCGCCCTCGACGCGGCGGATCAGCATGCTCTCGGGATCGATGGTCAGCTCGAGGATCGCCGAGGGCTCTCCCGGCGTGTCGCCGCCGCTTCGGAGCTCGAGGCGGAGCATCGGGCGGTCGTCCAGCTCGACGGTGCGGAGCGAGGTCGGGCGGTACCCCTCGAGTCCCTCCGGGCGCAACTCGCGGAGCGGCTGGTCGAGCAGTCGGAGCGCCAGGTGCGGCGCGAGCGCCGCATCGACGTCACGGCGAGCGCGGCGGCGATCCGCGGCAGTGCGTCCGCCGGGGTGGTCATCGTCGGAGGGGAGGAGCGCCTCGAGCAGCCGCGTCGCGGTCGAGATCACCTCGACCCGACCATCGGCGATCCGACCCTCGACCCGCACCCGCGAGCGGGAGGTGGTGGCGTCGGAAGGATCGGCGCCGGAGATCACCTGCTCGAACCACGAGACGTCCGCGTAGCGCACGAGCTCGCGGTAGCGGCGAACGAGGGAATCGAAGAACCTCGCCGCCTCCGGCGAGACCTCGGTCAGCGAGGCGGGCGGCACGTCGGGAAGCCCACGCGGGAGGTCGTCCGCGGGCGACGCCTCGACCGCGAGGGCGAGACCGAGGCACGCGAACGCCGCTCGAAGGCGCTGGCTCATCCCGGCACCGTAGCACGCGCCGTCTGTCCGTGCTGCTGGATTCCGCCGCGAGGCGCTCAACTCGTGCCGAGGATCGCCGCGTTCAGCAGCACGACGACCCCGTTGGTGATGCCGTGGGCGACGATCGCCGGACCGAGACCGCCAAGGAGTTCGCGGGCGATGCAGAACGCGACCGCGAGCGCCGCGAGCACCGGCGCGAAGGCGATGCCCTGCGGGTGGATCGCCGCGAAGAGGCTCGAGGAGAGGATCGCTGCGACGAGGAACGAGGCGACCGAGCCGAGGCGACCCGTCGCCTCCCGAAGGTGACGGTAGAGGACGCCCCGGAACATGATCTCCTCGACCGGCGGCACGATGACGGCGGCGAGGAGCAGGATGCCGAGGAGCTCGGGCGTGCCGGCAAGGGCGATCTCCTGCTGCACGGGATGCTGAGGCGGCGCCGTGGGCTGCAGCCACGTCGTGAGGAGCGTCGAGAGCAGCACGCCGAGCACGAGGAGCGGCATCGCGATCGCATAGGTCGCGATCCCCCCGATCGGCGTGATCCAGAGGGGTCGCCCCCACTCCAGTCCGAGGTCCGATCGCACCTCGGAGAAGGAGAGCCCACGCCAGTGCGGCCACGCGAGCGCGGCGAGGCTCCCGACCATGATGCAGCCGCCCTCGAGGAGTCCGGCGTCTCCCAGCACCAGCGACGCGAGCCACTGCAAGCCGACGAAGATCACGAGCCAGACGAGGAAGGTCTCGGCGTAGATCGAGCCCAGACGACCGGCGCCGCCGTTCGGCGCGACCTTCGGCACCAGCCGCCCGACCGCCGTCAGCACGATCACGAGGATCAGCAGGGCGAAGCCGACCGCGCCGAACCCGACGTACCACGCCCCCGTCGCGAGGATCACGAGGAGGAGGCTCCGCTGCCTCGCCGCGACCTCGGCGTGCGTGGGATCCTCCGGCGGGAGCTCCCAGCGAACCGCGACCTCGCCGAACCAGCCGAGCTCGCGCCGCAGCAGGTCGCGCCTCTCCGGGCTCATCGAAGGCGCCGGTCGCTCCGGCGAGCTCATCGCGATCCGCAGCGCATCTCGGATCGCGGAGAGATCGATCGACTCCTCCTCCCCGAGGTCGTCCGAGGCGGCGAGGTCGAGATCGTCGAGCCGAGCGATCGCCGCGCTCGGGTCTCCGACCTCCGAGAGGAGGATCGCCTCCGCCATGACCCGTCGAGGTCTGGGAGCGTCCGGGTCTCCGGCGAGACCGCTCATCGAGATGACGCTCGAGCGATCGCGAGCCGGCAGCCACAGCTGGAGGGCGAGGCTGATCCGACCCGCCATCTCCTCGGCGAGGCCGATCGACGGCTCCACCGAGGAGGACGTCGCCTCGTCCGATGGGACTGGCTCGCCCGCCCCGACGATCACCAGCCCGGCGATCGCGAGGATCCCGATCCAGCAGGCGAGGACGACCGCAAGACCACCCCGAGCACGAGGCGGGACGCCCCCCCCGTCCAACCGCGGGGGGTCCTCGATCGAGGGTGGCTCGGACGCCGAGTTGGACATCGACTTGGACACCCACTTGGACATCGGGGGATCGATGGCACGCTCCTGCCCCGGAACGCCGCAAGGTTCCCTGCATCGACCGGCGGGGGATCTCCGCCCCACATCCCCCGCGCCGCCCGCCGGAGCCGGCTCGGGACGCCCCGATCCCGACTCTCCGGAGTTCCCCAAAACCTTGACACTGCCGGGTCCACGACTATTCTGGGCGATTCTCCGCGGACCGGGCAGCGCCTAGTCCGCGGGGTCCTGCACCCCTCGTTCGCCGTCCCGGAGTTGCCCCGTCATGCCCCGACAGACCTTCCATGCCAAGCCCGGTCAAGTCCCGATGTCGTGGCGGCACGTGGACGCGGATGGGAAGGTCCTCGGTCGGATCGCGACGCAGGTGGCGACCGTGCTCATGGGCAAGCATCGCCCGGAGTACACCCCGCACTGCCTGTGCGGCGACTCGGTGATCGTCACCAACGCCGCCAAGGTCGTCCTGACCGGCGCGAAGCTCGACCAGAAGGAGCTCCAGAACTACTCCCGCTACCCCGGCGGTCTGCGGATCCGCAGCTATCGCGCGGTGATGGCGACCAAGCCGGAGGAGGTCGTGCGGGCGGCGATCATCCGCATGCTCCCCCGCGGTCCGCTCGGGCGCCGGATGATCAAGCGGCTCCGGGTCGTCGCCGGTCCGGAGGCGGGCATGCCCGCGAACCAGATGATTCCGCTCGACGCCCCATCGAAGCGCCTCCGCCTCGTCGCTGGCTGAGCGTCTACCGATCGTGACTCCTCCCCGCCCGAAGGCCAAGGCGGCGGAGGTTGACCCGACCCCGCGAGGCCGCCCTCGGGCGTTCCCCTCGATGACCCGAACCGACTGGCCCGGCTCCGGACCGCAGGACACCCGACCATGAACACGAACGACTCGACCTCCACCCCCGCTCCGGCTCCGATCCGCCGCGCCCCGCGCGGTCCCGACTCCGCCGGGTGGTTCTGGGGCACCGGTCGCCGCAAGACCGCCATCGCCCGCGTGCGGGTCAAGCAGGGCTCCGGGGTCTTCACGGTCAAGTCGAAGCCGATGGACCAGTTCTTCGCCGAGCTCCGCGACCGCAACGACATCAACGCGGTGCTCGAGAAGACCGGCATGCTCGGCAAGGTGGATGTCCGCGCGAGCGTGCTCGGCGGCGGCTTCACCGGTCAGGCGGGCGCGATCGTGCTCGGTCTCGGTCGAGCCCTGATGAACTTCGACCCCTCCCTCGAGCCGATGCTGCGGGCGAACAACTTCCTCACCCGCGACTCGCGCAAGGTCGAGCGCAAGAAGTACGGTCAGGCCGGCGCTCGTCGTCGCTTCCAGTTCTCGAAGCGCTGATCCGTCCGTCGGATCCCGACGCAGATCAGGCAATCGCCGAAGGTCCGAGGACCTCGCGGAGCGCGGTCAGTTCGTCCCGCGAGATCACGCCGCCCCTCCGGCAGGAGGCATGGAGGTGGGGCGAGACCTTCAGGAACGACGCGGCGTTCGACGCCCGCACGCCGCCGCCGGGGACGATCTCGACCGGCGGGCGACCGCCCGCGCACGCCGTGGCAAGCGCCGCGTCCCGCGCGAGCACCCCGCACCGTTCCTCGAGCGACGACATGCCAGCGTCCCAGCCGAGCACTCCGGCGGTCACGACCCGCGCCACCCCGAGCGACGAGATCGCCCGCATCCCCGCGGCGCGGTCCGCGAGCAGGTCGAAGGTGCGGAGGAACGCCACGATCAGCCCCATCGAGCGGGCGTGCTCGGCGAGCTCGCCGCAGGCGTCGAGGTCGACGTGACCGTCGCGCGTCAGCAGACCGATCGCGACCGAGTCCGCCCCCGCCGCGGCGCTCGCCTCGATCTCCCGCCGCGACGCCCCCATCACCGCGGGGGTCGCGAGGAACGCGGCGACGTCGAGCTCGCGACGTGCGCCGGGAAGCCGCGGACGGATCATCGCGACGATGCCCGCCCTGCAGCGGCGACGCACCTCCTCGACGAGTTCCGGTCGTGGCGTCCACCCTTCGCTCGCGAGGTCGTCGCAGAGCTCGAGGCGGTCGCCGGTCCCGAGGAACTCGTCGGCGAGGACCGCCGCCTCGATCGAGTCGACGGGGACCTCGAGGGTCGCATGCCCGTGGGGAGTCGCCATCAAGGAATCCCTCGTCGCGGTCAGCCCGGTCGGACCATCTGCTCGGGTCGCACCACCCGATGGAAGGTCGCCTCATCGACGTGCCCGAGCTCGACCGCGGACTCCTTGAGCGTCTTCCCGTGCTTGTGGGCGTGCTTGGCGATGTGGGTCGCCTTGTCGTAGCCGATCGAAGGCGCGAGCGCCGTGACGAGCATGAGGCTCTCGTGGAGGAGCCGCGCGATGCGCGGCTCGTTCGCCTCGATGCCCTCGGCGCAGAACTCCCGGAAGGCGTCGCAGGTCCCCGCGAGGAGCTCGCAGGAGTGGAGGAGGTTGAAGGCGATCACCGGCTTGAAGACGTTGAGCTCGAAGTTCCCCTGGCTTGCCGCGAGCTGGACGGCGGCGTTGTTCCCCATGACCTGCACGCAGACCATGGTCATGCTCTCGCTCTGAGTGGGGTTCACCTTGCCCGGCATGATGCTCGAGCCCGGCTCGTTCTCGGGGATGACGAGCTCGCCGAGACCGCAGCGAGGTCCGCTCGCGAGCCAGCGCACGTCGTTGGCGATCTTCATGAGCGCCCCCGCGAGCACCGCGAGCGCGCCATGGGCGAACGCCATGCCCTCATGTCCCGCGAGCGCCGCGAACTTGTTCGGTGCGCTCGCGAAGCGGAGCCCGGTCGCGGCGGAGAGCCGCCGCGCCACCGCCTCGCCGAAGCCGACCGGCGCGTTCAGACCGGTGCCCACCGCGGTGCCGCCGATCGCGAGGTCGAGGACGCCCGGCATCGTCGCGCGGACCGCCGCGATCGACGCGTCGAGCTGGGCGACGTAGCCGGAGAACTCCTGACCGAGCGTGAGCGGCACGGCGTCCTGCAGGTGGGTGCGCCCGATCTTGACGATCCGCTCGAACTGCCGCGACTTCGCGGCGAGCGCCTCGCGCAGCCGCTCGACCGACGGCCGCAGGGTCCGCTCGAGCTCGATCGCCGCCGCCACGTGCATCGCGGTCGGGAAGGTGTCGTTGCTCGACTGGCTCATGTTGACGTGGTCGTTGGGATGCACCGGCTTCTTCGAGCCGCGCATGCCGCCTGCCATCTCGATCGCCCGGTTCGAGATGACCTCGTTCACGTTCATGTTGGTCTGCGTGCCGGAGCCGGTCTGCCAGACCTTCAGCGGGAACTCCTCGTCGAGCGTGCCGGAGGCGACCTCGGCGGACGCCCGCACGATGAGGTCGCGGAGGGGCGGCTCGAGCAGCCCGAACTCCGCGTTCGCCTCGGCGCAGGCGGACTTGAGGAGCCCGAACGCACGGATGATCGGCGTCGGCATCCGGTCGCCGAAGGGGAAGTGATGGAGGCTTCGCTCGGTCTGGGCGCCCCAGTAGCGGTGCGCGGGGACCTCGATCGGTCCCATGGCGTCGGTCTCGGTGCGGGTGGCGGCAGGGCGGGACATCGCGGATCTCCAGGGAAGACCGCGAGTGTACTTGCGTGCTCCGACCACTCGGACCTTCGCCCCGTCCAACAAATCACGAAGGGGTCGGTCCGTAGACCGACCCCTCGGGACAGGCTCAGGACGAGTCGGATCGGAGTCAGTGCTTCTTGTTCAGCATCCTGCGGCGAAGGACGACGGCTCCCGCGAGCGCGGCCGCCGACAGCGCCAGCGGCGCCGGCACTGGATTGACGAAGAACTGGAAGCTCAGCTGCCCATTCATCTGCGTCGACGTCGCGACGTTGAAGCTGCTCGACGAGGCGTTCCAGGAGAGGAACTGGACGGTCGCGGTGCGGGAGATGAATCCCGCCGAGTTGTTGCCGAAGATGGTCACGCTGCCAGTGGTGCTGTGAGGCATGCCGACGTAGGCGAACGCCGCGACGCCACCGATGGCGTTCAGGGTGCCGACGGAGCTGAATCCTCCGCCAGACAGCTGCCCGATGTTGACGCCGCCCGTCTGGAACGCGCCGGTGCCGCCGGTGTTCGTGAGCACCGAGGTCTGCAGCGTGCCGCCCGCGAGGACGACGATCGAAGCCTGCGAGCCGTAGTTGACCGTGAACACGTACACCGTGCCCGCAAGCGGGTTGACCGAAGTCACCAGCGATGCGAGGTCGCCGGACGACATCGAGTTCGCGTTGCCGCTCGTCGCCGGCGTGCCGCCGAACACCGAGAGCGGCACGGCATCGAGGTGCCCCGTGGAGCCGGGCTGTCCTGCGCCCGGAGGCGAGATCCCGTGGATCTCGAGACCCCCAGCCGTCGCCATCGAGCCCGCCGCGAGGCTCGCCGCCCATGCCATCCGTAGCAACCGACCCTTCATGATCAATCTCCCAAGCTGTGGCTTCGAGGTGAAGTCCCGGGATCGCCTCGTGCCCGCGCTACCAGCGCGGGGAGCCGAGTCGGGGACCTTCAACGAAAGCCGCAACTTCAGGACTGACGATGCGCCCGGATCGAGAGGCGACCTCCACCAGACCGGAGATTCGTCGCAGATTCACCTGCGTAAGTACATGGTTACCTTGTGGTTGCGATCTACGACCGACATTCTGGGACCCTTGCGATCACGCTCGACCCTGACATGCCTTCTTGGTTCGTGGAGAGCATTCGAAGGACCGAACACGTCGCGCTGCCGAGATCCGCCCGCCCCAACGAAGAAGGGGTCGGTCCCGAAGGACCGACCCCTTGAAGTCACGCTCCAACCGAGCCGAGCGAGTCGAACTCAGTTCTTCGCCATGCGGCGGCGGAGGAGACCCGCGCCGACCAGTCCGAGACCCGCGAGAGCCACGGGCGCCGGCACCGGGACCACCTGGAACTGGAAGCTGAGCGAGCCGTCCATGTTCTGCGAGGTGACGGTGCTGAAGGTGCTGGAGATCGAGTTCCAGCTGAGGAAGTTCACCGTGGCGGTCGTGCCGATGCGGCCGAGGACGCCATCCTGCCCGAACAGGGTCACCGAGCCGGTGGTGTAGATCGGCATGTTGACGTACGCGAAGGACGAGTTGCCGCCCACCGCGTCCATGGTGCCGATCGAGCTGAACCCGCCAGCCATGAGCGAACTGATGTTCACGCCACCGGTCTGATAGACGCCGGTGCCGCCGGTGTTCGTGAGCACCGAGGTGTTCACGCTGCCGCCCGCGAGGACGACGAGCGACGCGCCGCTGGCGGATTCGACCGCGAAGACGTAGACCTGGCCAGCGACGGGATTGACCGCCGCGACGAGGGTCGCAAGGTCACCGCCCATGTTGTTCGCGCTGCCGCTCGTGGCGCCGGGGCCAGAGAAGACCGCCAGCGGAGCCGCCTCGAGACGACCCGACGAGCCCGGGAGCCCCGTGCCCGGAGGAGAGATCTGCCCCACGTCGATGGGGTGCGCGTTGGCGAGGGACGCGATGCCGAGCGTCGCCGCCACAGCCATTCCAAGAATCCGACCCTTCATGTTCCGACTCCTTTTTCAATGTCCTGAGTCCGCCCGGTTGGTCGTGCCACGCAGCACGTAACCGTTTGGTAGAAAACCACTTCCGTGTCCATGCGGAAGCGGTGATCAAGCATGCATTCGGGAGGCGGCGAGGGAACGCGGACGGCTCGGTTCCTCGGCGGATTGTTGGTTATCAGTGACTGCCATGTCGGGGCGTGCAGTCACGCCGCGACCTTATGGACGACTCGCGTCGTGATGCGTCCTGCGCCGCCGCCGCCTCGTCGTTTCCCATCTCCCCCAGAGCGCATCACCCGATCCGGCGAGGAGCTCGAAGGACTCCATGCCCGCGCCGCAGAGGCTCGATCCTCTCTCGTTCCGACGACGGCATCGACTGAGTCCGGCGGTATCGTCGCCGCATGCCGCTGCCCGGAGCCGCCCCCTTGTCCCGACGCCCCCGCATCGGTCTCACCGCGAGCGTGGACCCTGGTCCGAGCCCGAGTCCTGGTCCTAGTCCTAGTCCTAGTCCTAGTCCTCGTTCCGGACGCGACGCAGGAAGCCGCCGACCTCTCCGCTTCCGCCTCAACCAGTCATATTGCGACGCGGTGCGTCGGACCGGCGGCGTTCCGGTGATCCTCCCTCCCGATCCCGACTGCATCCCCGACTACCTGTCGATCCTCGACGGGGTGATCCTCACCGGCGGCGACGACATCGATCCGCGCCCCTGGGGCGTGGAGCTCCATCCGAAGTCCGAGATCATGCACCCCGCGCGGCAGGCATTCGACTTCGCCCTGCTCAAGGCGCTCGACGACCAACCGGCAACCCCCGTCCTTGGGATCTGCCTCGGCATGCAGGAGATGGGGGTCCACCGCGGCTGCCGGCTCATCCAGCATCTTCCGGACGAGTTTCCGAAGGGCTCAGAGCACGCCGACGATCGGGTGCACCGGATCCACGGGGCATTCGGAGAAGGACCGGTCACCAGTGCCCATCACCAAGGTCTCGGCGATGGCGGTCCCTTCGAGATCCTCGCCCGCAGCGAGGATGGCGTGATCGAGACGATCCGCGACCCCCGCCGTCCTTTCTATGTCGGCGTGCAGTGGCACCCCGAGAGGACGGCGGACCCGGTCCTTGGCGACGGCGTGATTCGCAGGCTGATCGACGCCGCGAGCCGATGACGCGTCGTCTCCGGTCGCGCGACCCCCTCCTCCGCGACCTGCGTGCGACGGGAGAACGCTCCCGCGAGGGTTGCTAGCATCCCGCCCCCTCGATTCCAGACTCCTGCCCCGCGGTCCCCGGACCGCCGCGAGCCCGCCCCATGAAGTCGACCGACCTCCGTCCCGGCATGGCGATTCTCCTCGACGGCAACATGTTCGTGATCACGCACTACACGCACGTGACGCCGGGCAACCTGCGGGCGTTCGTGCAGATCAAGATCAAGAACCTCGAGTCGGGCGTCATCATCGAGAAGCGCCTCCGCTCCGGCGAGGAGGTCGAGCCGATCGAGCTTGACCGCCGTCCCATGGAGTACCTCTTCTCGAGCGGCGGCACCCACACCTTCATGGACTCGGAGAACTACGAGCAGCACGAGCTCTCCGACGATCTCGTGGGGGAGCTCATGGTCTACGTGAAGCCGAACACCCAGGTCGTGGTGCTCTGGGCGAACGGCAAGCCGATCTCGATCGAGCTCCCGAACGTGGTCGAGCTCAAGGTCACCGACACGACCCCGGGCATCAAGAACGCGACTGCGACCAACCAGCTCAAGGAGGCGGTCTGCGAGACGGGACTCAAGACCCGCGTGCCGCCGTTCATCAACATCGGCGAGATGATCCGGATCAGCACCGTCGACGGCAGCTACAACAGCCGCGCGTGATCTCGGGCGCCCCGGGCGCGGCGAGTCGGCGCCTCGGTGCTGGTCAGAACCGCCGGATGATCACGGTGTCGTTCTGTCCGCCGAACCCGAAGGAGTTCGAGAGGCAGACGTCGACGTCCGCGGTTCGCGCCTGGTTCGGCACGTAGTCGAGGTCGAGCGCCGGATCGGGCTCGTGCAGGTTGATCGTCGGCGGCAGCACGCGGTCCCGGATCGCGAGCACGCAGGTGATCATCTCGACCGATCCCGCCGCGGCGATCAGGTGCCCGAACATGCTCTTCACCGAGCTCATCGGGATGCGCGGCGCGAGCGACCCGAAGACTCGCTTCACCGCCGCGGTCTCGATCGAGTCGTTCTCCTGCGTGCCGGTCCCGTGGGCGGAGATGTAGTGGACGCCGGGTCGTCCCTTCGCGTCGAGCGCCGCCGGGTCGAGCCCCGCCTGCCGGAGCGCCCCGGTCATCGCCGCCGCAGCGCCTCGTCCAGCCGGCTGAATGTCGGTGATCCGAAACGCGTCGGCGCTCGAGCCGTAGCCGACGACCTCGGCGAGCGGAGTCGCCCCGCGCCGCGCGGCGTGCGAGAGCCGCTCGAGGACGAGCATGCCGGAGCCCTCGCCCATCACGAATCCGTCGCGGTTGCGGCTGAAGGGCTTGCTCGCCTTGGTCGGGTCGCCCTTCGAGATGCTCAGCGCCGTCAGCCGGTTGAAGCCGGTGATGCCGAGCACGTGGATCATCGTGTGGGTGCCGCCGGCGATCATCACGTCGGCGTCGCCGCGGCGGATGATGCTGAACGCCTCGCCCATCGCCTGCGTGCTCGCCGCGCACGCCGTGAGGCAGTTGTAGGCGGGACCGCGGATCCCGAACTCCCGCGCGAGGTGCGCAAGGGGCATGTTCGGCTCCTGCTCGATCTCCCGCTCGGCGTGCATGAGCCGCAGCGCCGCCTCGACCCAGCGGCGCCCGTCCACCCGCTTCGTGGCGGGATCCCAGCCGGCGAGGTTGCTCGCCACGTAGGGATCGAAGTCGAGGACGCCCTCGCCGGCGCCGAGGTAGAGACCGATCCGCCGCCGGTCGAGCCGCGCGTCGTCGTCGAGCCTCGCCTGGGTCCATGCCTGCCGCGCCGCGCCGAGCGCGAACGCCGTGTTGAGCCCGGCGCCCGCGTGCACCGCCGGATCCTTCACGAACCGCGCGAGGTCGTAGCCGCGGACCTGCCCGGCGAAGGTCGTCGGAAAGGTGCGGGCGTCGAAGCGGTCGATCGGCGCGATGCCGCTCTCGCCGGCGAGAAGCCGCTTCCACACCGACTCGAGCTCGTGCCCAAGCGGCGTGACCCAGCCCATGCCGGTGATCACCACGCGGTCGTCGGCGCCGGGCGAGGTCATGCGATCCTCCGCAGCACGACCGCGGCGACCTGTCCGCCGAGACCGACCGAGGTCGCGACGACCGCGCGAAGCGGCACGTCGCGTCCGGGAGCCGCGCCGGCGTCGAGTCCCTCGACGGCGCCCGCGTTGAGCCGCCTTGGCAGGCGCTGCCGGGCGAGGCTCGTCGCGGCGAGGGCGATCGAGATCGCTCCCGAGCCCGCGGCGCAGTCGCCGACGTTCGGCACCACCGTGATCAGCGGGATCCGCGCGAGGCGGTCGCCGAAGACGCGGGCAAGACCCGAACGCTCCACCGCATCGACCGCGGGAATCCCGGAGGCGAACGGCGCGATCGCGTCGACCTCCTCCGCCCGCACGCCGGCGTTCGCGAGCGCCCGCTCGATCGCCGCGGAGACCTCCTCGCCCGCCGGATCGAGCCGCACGCCGGCGCCATCGCTCGCCGCCGCCTGCGCTGCGCCGAAGCCCGCGACCGTCGCGAGCGGACGCCGACCGCGGGCACGCGCGGTCTCGGCGGCCTCGAGGACGAGGATGCCTCCGCCCTCGCCCACCACGGTGCCGTCGGCGTCGCTCGAGTAGGGACGCACGAGCCGCGCCGGATCGGCGCCCTCGCCCGCCTCGCAGATGCGACCCGCGAACTGCTGACGGAGGAGCCCCATCGGGTTCAGCTTGCTCTCCGCGCCGCCGGAGAGGCAGGCGTCGGCGTCGCCCCGCTCGATGACCCGCATGCTCTCGCCGATCGAGAGTCCCCCGCTCGCCTCGGCGCAGGTGATCGTGTTGCTCGGACCCTGACAGTCATGAATGATCGTGACGTGGCAGGCGAGCATGTTCGGGAGGTACTTGAGCATCCAGAGCGGCGTCAGGTTCTGCATGCCCGACTCGCCCCAGCGGGCAAGGCTCAGCGAGCCGTCGGGATTGGTGCTCGCGGCGAGCGCCGCGGTCAGCTCGTCGACCTCCGCCGCGATGAGTCCAGCCCCGATGTGGCAGCCCATCCGATCCGGCGCGATCGTCGGCGTCGCCTCTGGGTCGATCCCGCGGGTCACGAGCCCCGCGTCGGCGATCGCGGCGGCGGCGGCGCCCACGGCAAGCTCGATGTCCCGCGACATCACCTTCGCCGCCTTGCGGTAGCTCTTGGGCACCGCGTTTCGGGGATCGAACCGCTCGACCGGCACGAACGCCGCGAAGCGGCTCCGGAATCCGCTCGCGTCGAAGGCGGCGATCGGGGCGATCCCCGTCCGACCCTCCTCGAGGGCACTCCAGAGCGGCTCCATGCCCGCCCCGAAGGCGGTGATCGGACCCACTCCCGTGATGACGACCTGCCGGGGACCGGACATGAGGGGAAGGAGTGTACTGCCCTCCGCGCGCTCCCATCGCCGGCCGACGTCGCCCGAAGATCGGTCGGGGCGGTCAGGGCAGGCGCCGGCTGAACCTATCCTCCCGCCTCCCGCGAACGAGCCCGACATGCCCTGGTCTCCCACCTCCTGGCGCGAGCGTCCCGGGCTTCACCAGCCGGAGTACCCGGATGCCGCGCAACTCGCGTCGGTCCTCGCCGAGCTGCGCGAGCTTCCTCCGCTCGTCTCGAGCTTCGAGGTGGAGCGGCTTCGAGCGCAGCTCGCAGACGCGGCGGAAGGTCGGCGGTTCCTCCTCCAGGGCGGAGATTGCGCCGAGCGGTTCGAGGACTGCCGCTCGCCGCTCATCGCCGCGAAGCTCAAGATCCTCCTCCAGATGGGTCTCGTCCTCTCGGAGGCGGGCGGTCGTCCGGCGATCCTCGTCGGGCGCATCGCCGGGCAGTACGCGAAGCCGCGGAGCGCCGCGTTCGAGACGATCGGCGAGATGTCGCTGCCGAGCTACCGCGGCGACCTCGTCAACGCCGCGAGCGCCACGCCAGACGACCGCCTGCCCGACCCGCGGCGGCTGCTGAAGGGCTACGCCCGGGCGGGGCTCACGGTGAACTTCATCCGCGCGCTCCTCGACGGAGGCTTCGGCGATCCCGGGCATCCGGAGTGGTGGCGGCTCGACTTCGCCCGCGATCCCTCGAAGCCGCACTTCCGCGAGTACGAGCGCCTCGTCGCGCAGCGACGCCATCGGATGGCGCTCGAGGGCGCCTCGCTCGACGAGCGGGCGGCGTTCTTCACGAGCCACGAGGCACTGCTGCTCTCCTACGAGGAGGCGCAGACGCGGCAGGTGCCCCACAAGGAAGGCTGGTGGAACCTCGCCACCCACTTCCCGTGGCTCGGCGCGAGGACCGGCGACCCGCGCGGCGCCCACGTCGAGTACCTCCGCGGCGTGGAGAACCCGATCGGCGTGAAGATCGGACCGGATCAGGATCCCGTGGCGCTCCCGGAGCTGCTCGACCTCCTTGATCCTCGTCGCGTGCCCGGTCGCATCACGCTGATCCACCGCCTCGGCGCGGATCAGGTGGAGGCGCGGCTCCCCGCGATCGTCGCGGCGGTCGAGCAGACCCGCCGCCGCGTCCTGTGGTCGGTCGACCCGATGCACGGCAACACCCGCCTCGCGCGGGTGCCCCTCGCCGACGGGCGGACGGTGACGGTGAAGACCCGGCGGTTCGAGGAGATCCTCGCGGAGGTCGAGGCGAGCTTCGAGGTGCATCGCCGCCTCGGCAGCATCCTCGGCGGCGTCCACTTCGAGCTCACCGGCGAGGACGTGACGGAGTGCCTCGGCGGCGCGAGCGGCGTCGGCGAGGTCGATCTCGCCCGCGCCTATCGCTCGCCGGTCGATCCCCG
>VGXO01000034.1 GCA_016873275.1 Phycisphaerae bacterium | reverse complement strand
TGGGGAAGAAGCATGCGTCCTTGTCCGCGTCCGACCGCGCGTCGGGCGCGTCTCCCGAGCCGTCGGCGTCGTCCGCGCGGTGCGGACGAGCCGAGACCGCTGGCACACCCGCCGGTCGATCGGCGGAACTCCAAGGAGGTGTCGCATGCCCGCTGGATCGAGCACCGGACCATCCGTCGGCGCCGGACCGCAGTACCGCTTCCGGGGCGCCTCGGGCACCTCGGGTTGGATGTCCGCCGAGCAGCTGCGCGAGCTCGCGCGGCAGGGCTCGCTTGATCCGCGCGACGAGGTGCAGGCGTCGGGTCGCGCGGAGTGGATCGCCGCCTCGCAGGTGAAGGGGCTCGACTTCCCCCGCGCCGCCGAGCCGGAGCAGGCATCGCCGCCGGGCTCGGCGACCGGTCATCACGTCAAGTTCGGCACGCTCAAGGAGGTGCTCGGCACCTTCCTCCACGCCGAGGTCGAGATGCGGGGCGCGAGCGGCTCGCGGGTGATGCGCCTCGTCGCGGTAGGCACCGATCACTTCGAGGCGACCGAGGAGGGCTCGCGGCGCCGCGTCTTCGTCCCATACCTGCGGCTTCGCAGCCTCGTCGCGGAGGAGCTCGCGGGCGCGAGCGCCCTCAACTACCGCGAGGCTCATCGGCTCGCGATCGTGGTCGACGGCGAGGCGTGACGGATCCCGCTACCTCGACCATGCGGCGCGGAGGCGGGTCTGCGCCTCCTCGCCGGCGATCATCGTCGCGGAGAGCTCCGCCGCCTGATCGAGGACCGCGTCCTCGAGCGACCCGTCGAGCTGGTTGAGCCAGCGCTTCGTCGCCGCCATCGCGTTCGGACCACCCGCGGCGAGCCGCTTCGCGAGCGCCGCGACCGCCTCGTCGAGCTGCGGCTCCTCGTCGACGCAGTGGGTGGCGATCCCCCGCTCGCATCCCTCGCGACCGGACATCGTGCCGCCCAAGAGGAGCATCGCCCGCGCCGGACCCGCCCCGATCTTCTTGACGAGCCAGGGCGCGACGACCGCCGGGCAGATGCCGAGGTCGACCTCGGGATAGCCGACCTTCGCCGCCGCGTGGGTCACCGCGAAGTCGCAGACGACCATCAGCCCGCAGCCGCCGCCGACCGCGGCGCCCTGCACGCGGGCGATCGTGGGAACCCGCAGGCGCCGCAGCCGCCGCGAGACGCGGGCGAGCGCCCGCAGCATGTCCGCCATCGCATGCGGATCCTTCGCGACCGCCTTGAGGTCCATGCCGGCACAGAAGCTCTTGCCCTCGCCCGCGAGGACGGCGACGAGGACCGACCGATCCCGCTCGACCGCATCGATCGCCGACTCGAGCGCCGCGATCAGCTCGTGCGAGAGGGCGTTGCGGACCTCGGGGCGGTTGAGGCGGATCTCCGCGATGCCGTCCTGGATGCGAAGGGTCGCGAGCTGGCTCATGGGGCGGGCATGGTAGGGACTTCGCCCCTGCCCACCTCCGGACGGTTGCCCGCCGCGACGACGACGGCGAGGATCCCCCCATGAGCGCCGCCCCGAGTCATCCCGTCGCCGCCGCCGGCGGAGCGAGCGCGCGGGTGCTGATCGCCTTCGACGTCGGGGTCGGCATCGACCTCGACCTCGCGGCGCGGCGCCTCGCGGAGGCGTCCCGCGCGGGTCTCTGGCACGAGGGCGGCACGAGCCGTCGAACCGGGACCTTCGAGTACGAGCCGCTGCCGCTCCGCCTCGCCTCGCCCGCGGGCTCGATCTCGGTCGGCGGACTCGCGGTCGCGGGCGAGGTCGAGGTGACGCTCTTCGACTTCGGCTCGATGTCGGTCCACTACCGCCTGCCGATCCCGCGCGAGCTCAAGGTCCTCCGCGCGGCGATGCCGGTGCTCGCGGGCTCCGAGGTCCTCGTCGTCGAGGCGAGGCGACGCGTGGAGTCGATCCTCGCGCGGCTCGGCGACGCGGTCGACCGCCCGAGCGTCGCCGCCGACGCGGAGGACTACGTCGTCCTCGTGATGCCTCCGGAGGCGGACCGCCCCGCGTCGGTCGAGTCGTTCGACCCGCAGGAGCTCGCGCAGCTCCTCCGCGCCGAGCAGGGCGAGCTCTCCGAGGAGGAGGTCCGCGACTCGACCGCGGAGCGGGTGAGCCACGGGCGTTCCGACCTCGCGGTCGTCGACTGGCACGGGGCGCTCGTGATCGACGCCGATCCGGAGCCGACCGTCGAGGTGCTCGAGTTCGCGAACGTGCAGCTCCTCGAGTTCCGCCACCTCGACCGCCAGCTCGACCTCGCCCTCTCGCAGGCGTACGAGACGCTGCGGGGCGGGCGATCGCTCGGCGGACGAGGTCTCGGATGGCGATGGAGCGCCGCGAGCCGCGACTGGCGCCGGCTCGCGCGGCTGCAGGTCGAGGCGGCGCTCCTCTACGAGAGCATCCAGAACGCCCTCAAGCTGGTCGGCGACCAGTCGCTCGCGCGGCTCATGGCGGCGACGGCGCGGCGGTTCCACCTCCACCGCTGGGAGGCGAGCATCCTCCGCAAGCTCGAGGTCCTCGAGTCGATCTACTCGAAGTTCTCCGACGCGCAGGCGCACCGCCGCGCGGAGATCCTCGAGTGGATCATCATCGCGCTCATCGCCTTCGAGGTGGTGTTCGGCCTGCTGCCGACGCTAGGGCGGTAGCGGAGGTCAAGCCGCCTCGTCGCCGGAGGATCATCCGAGTCCCTGCAGGGCACGGGCGTCCTCGAGTTCCCTCGGGCAGCCCGATGCCCACTTCGCCGCGATGAGGTCCGCCCGCGAGATGATCCAGTAGTCGATGCCGTCGAGGGACCGCTTCTCCCGCCTCGTCCAGGCGTCCTCGAAGCGGACGCCGGGAATCGTGGTGAGCAGGTCGACGCGGATCCGGTCCTTCAGCACGGTGATCTCGTGGGCGATCACCGCCTCGGGACTGGTGAGCGCCGCCGAACCGAGACCAGCGGACTCGAGCGCGGCGAGCAGGCGGCGGGCGTTCGCCTCGTCCGCCCCGACGAGGAGGTCGAGGTCGAACGTGGTGCGCGGCACGCCGTGCACGATCGCCGCGACGCCGCCGACCACGAGGTAGCGGACCTCATGGACGCTCAAGGACCTGAACACGTCCTGGAACGGCTGCATGGCGCCCCACGTCGCGGATCCCAGGGTTGAGCCGCTGCATGGCGTCGGCCCACTGGAGCAGCATCCGCAGCCGCTCCTCCGGCGAGAGCGTCGAGAACCAGCGGACCTTCGAGGCGAGGTCCTCCTCGCGGAGGTCGTGGCTCACCGGCTCGCTCGGCATGCGGCGGGTCCTATCGCGTGACCGCCGATCACCCCGCCGCGCGGCGTCCCACGGCGCCGCTCAGCCCGCGAACGCCTCCGGGCGCCGCGACCAGACCCCGAGGCGATCCTCCACCGCGCGACCAAGCCGGATCAGGGTGCCCTCGTCGAAGAGCCGGCCCGTGAAGGTCACCGCCTGCGGATGCCCCGCCGCGTCGAAGCCGACCCGCTGCACGAGCGAGGGATGCCCCGTCGCGTTCGAGACGACGAGGATCGATCCCGCGTAGGGCGGCGAGACGAGGGCATCGACCGAGTCGAAGACGTCGTCGAAGCGCCGCATCGCCTCGCGGCGCAGCCGCTCCGCCTGCACGAGCTCGACCGCGGGGAGGAGCCAGGTGCGGCGGAAGGTGTTCGGCCACGCCTCGGGCGCCTGCCAGGAGAGCGAGTCGTCGAGACCGGATCGGGTGAGGTCCTCGAACGCCGCCGCCGCCTCGGCGTGGAGCGGCACGAGGAGCGGCGCCGCCTCGATCGCGGGCATCTCCAGCTCGACGAGCGAGACCCCGGCGTCGCGGAGCGCCCCGAGCACCGGCGCCGCGCCGACGCCGTCGCCCTCCGCCGCGAACCAGCGCGGATCGAAGCCGACCTGCAGGTCCCGCGCGTCGGCGGCGGGATCGACGCGGAGCGGCTCGATCACGGAGGAGGGATCGCCGTCGTCCGCGCCCTTGATCTCGGCGAGCACCATCGCGCAGTCCGCGACGGTGCGGGCGATCGGGCCGATCTTGTCCATCGACCACGAGAGCGCCATGCAGCCGGTGCGGGCGACGCGACCAAAGGTCGGGCGAAGGCCGGTCGATCCGCACTGGCGGCAGGGCGAGACGATCGAGCCGAGCGTCTCGCTGCCGATCGCGAAGGGGACGAGACCCGCCGCGACCGCCGAGCAGGATCCGGCGCTCGAGCCGCTCGAGCCGCGCTCGGGATCGAAGGGGTCGTTGGTGCGGCCGCCGAACCAGAGGTCGCCGTAGGCAAGCGCCCCGACGGAGAGCTTCGCGACGAGGACCGCTCCCGCGCGGTCGAGCCGACGCACCACCGCCGCGTCCTCGGCGGGCACGCGGTCGCGGAAGGGCTCGGCGCCCCAGGTCGTCGCGATGCCCGCGGTGTCGAGGATGTCCTTCGCCCCCCAGGGGATCCCGTGCAGCGGTCCGCGCCAGCGACCGGCGGCGGTCTCGGCATCCGCGCGGTCCGCGGCGGCGAGCGCCCGCTCGGGGCAGAGCGTGATGACGCAGCGGAGCGCGGGGTCCGCCCGCTCGAGGCGGCGGAGGGAGAGCTCCGTCAGGCGTCGGCTCGTGATCGCGCGGGCGCGGATCCACGCCGCGAGGCGCGAGACCGGCGCGAAGGCGAGATCGACGTCGCGGGCGGGCAGCGGACCCGGGTCCGCCTCGACGAACCCGCGCACGTCGCCGTCGGGCGTGCGCCACCGAGGTCGCCGACCCGGCAGGAGCGCGCGGAAGACCGTGGCGGGCGCGAGCGAGTTCGGCAGCGGACCCACCGATCGCCGCGCCTCGAACCACGCAAGCTGCTCGCCGATCGTCGCCGCGATCGTCGCCCGCTCCGCGTAGGTGAACTCGATCCCGGCGAGGCGCTCGGCGGCGGCGATGATCGCCGGATCGATCGGCGCAGGCGATGCTTCCGCGTCCTCCTGCGCGGCGCGTCCTCGAAGCGGAGACGAGAAGGCGAGCGAGCCTCCCGCCGCCTCCGCCGCGGCGAGCGCGACCGCGGCGCGGAGGATGAACTCCCGACGATTCCTAGGCGATTCGACCTCGTGCATGGCGCATCTCCGGGCGGCGCCCCGCGCCGCGCAAGTGGACCCGTCAGGATCGGGCGCCGCCGCCCGCGCTCGTCGGCGTCCCCGCCTCCGCGGCGCGGACGATTCCCCTCAGCATTCCTCGGAAGACGATGCCGTGCAGAGGCAGCACCGAGTACCAGTAGGCGATCCCGAGGAGTCCGCGTGGTCGAAACCGCGCGGTCGAGACGACCGTGCAGCCGGCGCCGCCATCGGCGGGCGGCTCGACCTCGAGGGTCAGCGTCGCGACGCCCGGCAGGCGCATCTCCGCGGTGAGCTCGAGATGGCGGGGCGGCTCGCACGCCGTCACCCGCCAGAAGTCGAGGGCGTCGCCGAGCCGCAGGTCGGTGGCGCTGCGGCGTCCGCGGCGCAGTCCCGGTCCGCCGATCAGGCGATCCATCCGACCGCGCAGCCGCCAGAGCCAGTCCGCCGCGTAGTAGCCATGCTCGCCGCCGATCGAGCAGACCTCGCGCCATGCCCGCGCCGCGTCCGCGCCGCAGGCGAGGCGCCGGCGGTCGACGAAGACCGTGCCGCCCGACCAGTGCGGGTCGCCCGGCATGACGCCGGCATCCGACCAGGCGGTCTCGACGGCGCCCGACTTCTCGCGCTCGACGGCGGCGGCGATCGCCTCGGGGATCGTGAGGCATCGGTGCGGCATGAGCCGCGTCGCCTCGTCGTCGCGGCAGACGACGCGGTTTCGGAGCCCCTCCGCGAGCGGGCGGGCGATGCTCGCGGCGAGCGGCGTGACGAGGTGGATCCAGAGCGAGCTGAGCCTCGGGGTCAGCACCGGCACCGGGATCACCAGCCGGCGCCGCAGCCCGAGCGCCCGCGCCATCTCCCGCATCACCTCGGAGTAGCTCCACACGTCGGCGCCGCCGATGTCGAGGGTCCGTCCGGTCGTGGCGGGCGCCTCGAGCGCCGCGATCAGGTAGTGCAGCACGTCGCGCACCGCGATCGGCTGCGACTCGGTCCGCACCCAGCGCGGGGTGATCATGATCGGCAGCCGCTCGACGAGGTAGCGCAGGATCTCGAAGGACGCCGAGCCGGAGCCGATGATCATCGCCGCGCGGAGCACCGTCACCGGCACGCCGCCGCGGGCGAGCGCCCGCTCCACCTCGCGGCGCGAGGAGAGGTGCTCGCTGAGGACGTCCTCCGAGTCGCCGAGCCCGCCGAGGTAGATGATCCGACCGACGCCCGACGCCGCGGCGGCACGTCCGAAGACCTCCGCGATCGCGAGGTCGCGGGCGCGGTACTCGTGCCCCGCGGAGTCCATCGAGTGGACGAGGAAGTACGCGGCGGCGCAGCCCTGCATCGCCCGGCGGACCGCCTCCTCGTCCCCCGCGTCGCCCTCGACCACCTCGATGCCATCGCGCGACGCCCACGGTCGGGCGAGCACCTTCGCGCGGCTGCGGGCGAGGCACCGCACGCGGACGCCGCGGTCGAGGAGCCGCGGCGCGAGGCGTCCGCCGATGTAGCCGGTCGCGCCGGTGAGGAGGACCGTGGTCGTCGCGGCGGGCTGGCTCACGAGCCCGACTGCACCCGCCGCATCGCCTCCTCGGTCGAGCGGGAGAGCAGGTAGCCCATCGCCTCGCGGTCACGGTCGCTCCATCGCCTCTGCGCCATGTAGTCGTTGAGGCGCTCGGAGAACTCCGCGTACTGAAGGTTGATCTTGACGTACGCCTCCTGCTCCGCGGCGCCACCGGTCTTCATCGCGGCGCGGGCGCGGGCGACCTTCACCATCATCTCGGTGTTCTGCGAGGCGAGGTTGCGGAACTCGGAGAACTTCGCGGCGGCGGCGTCTCGCTCGAGGTCCTTCGCGTTCGAGTAGACCTGATCGACGGTGTCCTTCGGCGGCGGCACCGCGATCGGCGCGCCGGGCTCCGCGGGCGTGTTGGGAATCGGCGCGCCCGCGGCGGGTCGCGGGGGCGCCGGCACCTCGCCGCCTGGCGCCTCGATCGAGCCGCCGTCGCCCTCGCCTCCGCCGGCGTCGGTCATCGGCGCCGCCTCGCCGCCTGCGCCGAGACCCATGCGGCTTCCGGGCGCCGCGAGTCCCTGCGAGGGCGCGTCGGACTGATCGCCCTCGGGCGCCTCCGCCGCGACCTCCGCGGGAGGCGGCGTCGGGCGGGTCGGCTCCTCGCCGCCGCAGCCGAAGAGGGAGAAGGTCAGACCGAGGAAGCACGCCGCGATCGCGGTCATCCCGCGGACGCCGGAGGGTCGAGAGGTGGTCATGACCGGATGGTATCGACGCTGCGCAGCCGCGGACCCACGCACCACGCCGCGTTCGCGGAGGTCGGCCGTCGATCATGACCCGCAGGGACCCCAGCGCCGAGAGGAGCCGGGTCCGGTCGAGACCGCCCACCACGCCCTCGCCGTCGAGTTCATCGGGGACTCGAAGGGTCGTTGCTCTCGGCGGAACCTGCCTCAGCGACCGCGGGATGACGCTCGATCCCGGCAGTGCCCGCAGGTTGATCGGCTTCGAGCGTCGCGGCTTCGGGAGCGAGCCGACCTCAGCCGCCGCGGGCGATCTGCTCCCGCAGCGTCCGCGCCTCGCCGTCGAGGGGTTGCTCCGCGAGGTGCCGGTCGAGGAGCTCGACCGCCCGGTCGCGCTCGCCTGCCGCGGCAAGGCAGCGGGCCCGGAGCAGGCGCACCCGCGGCGCCATGACCTCGCCAAGCCCGCCGAGCGCCGCGAGCGCCTTCGCGCCCTCGCCGCGCTTGAGGAGGACTCCCGCCAGCACGATCCGGTCGGCGGGGAGCCCGATGCCTGCCGCGACGATCGGGGAGAGCGCTCGTATAGCGAGGTCCTCGAGCCCGATCCTCGCCGCCGCCCGACCGACCACCGACCGCTGCGTCGGGATGCGGATCGCATCGAGGTCGAGCGACTCGAGGAGCTCGCGCGGGGGCGGCGCCGGATCGAGCAGCGGGAGGAGCCGAGTCGCGGTCGCGTCCGGGTGGCTCCTCCGCAGCGAGCCGGCGGCGTGCGCGAGGCGCGGGCGGTCGCCCGAGCGCTCCGCCGCGAAGGCAAGCCGCCACAGGTCGACCTCGCGACCGTGCAGCTCGACGAGCGACTCCGCGGTCGATGCCGCGGCGGGCCAGTCCGCCTGCTCGAGGGCAATCATCCACTCCGCCTCGAAGCGGCGCGCCAGGAGCTCGTCGATCGAGGGCGTGGACTCGTCCGCCGCGGATCGCTCCCGACCTCGCCTCGCCGCGAGCGCCCGCCGCGCGAGCACCCCCGCCTCGGGTCGCGCCGCACCGCCCGCGTCCGGACGAGCCGACGCGACCGCCCAGGACCTTGGTCCCTCGCGCCTCCTCGGGACGAGCACCCGACCCGGAAGATCCCCGGGCACGTCGAGTCCCGCCGCCTCGAGAAGCGTGGGCACGAGGTCGATCGCCGCGGCGGCTCCGGCGTCGATCGAGATCCCGACCGCCACGAGCATGCCCATCGACTCTCCATGCACCGCCGCGAGGAGGACGCCCTGCTCGCCGACGCCGCGGGCGAGCTCCGCGACCGCCGCGCGGACCGCCGCGACGCCGAGCGCCGACGCCTGCGCCGACGCCGCCGCCTGCGTCGGCTCGTCCGCGTGATCCGCGGGCTCCACGTGGCGCTCTGCCGGCTCGACGAGCGCCGAGGCGCCGAGGACCCACAACGCAGGTCCCCGCCGTGATGCCTGCCCGCCCGCCGACGCCTCGAGTCCCGCCGCCGCCGCGAGCGAGATCCGCGCCGAGAGCGCCGCCCGCGCGACCACGTCGCCCCCGAGCGGAACCTGCGGGACCACCGCGGCGATCGACTCGGCGACCGCGCGGACCGACTCCGGCGGCGCGACCGGCGGCGCGTGCTCGCCGGCGCTCTCGCCCGATCCTCCGCCGCGGCGGATCTGGGCGAGGAACTCGAGTGGTCGAAGCGTCGCGGCGCGGGTCGCGATGGGCACGCCGGCCGCGCGAGGGTCGGCGATGCCGGGAAGACCTGCGACCACCGCCCCGAGTCCCGCGGCGGTCCAGCGGCTCCAGATCCACGGTCGATCCGCATCGCCCGCGCGGCGAGGTCGCGGCGCGAGCGTCGCCTCGTCGATCGACCACGGGGTCAGCACGCCATGGAGCGAGGGAGGGACTCCCGTCGCGATCGAGGCGGCGACGCCCGCCGCACCAAGGCGCGGGATGAAGCGGAGCGGTCGCGCGGCGCGCCATGCGGGATCCGAGGCAAGGTCCGCGACCTCGCCGGAGGCGATCGCCCGCAGCGCCGAGTCCGTCGCATGGACCACCGCGAGCACCACGCGCCGCGGCGTCGCCTCGCCGCTCACGCCGCGCCGCCTCCGCGCTGCCGCCGCAGGCTCGGGTCGATCGCCGCCGCCATCGCCGCGGCGTCCGCGAGCCCGAGGAACGCGGCGACCCGCGCCATCTCGCCGCGCGGATCCGCGACGACCCTCGCGTAGTCGACGAAGAGGCACTCGACGTCGGCACGCTGCCGCATCCAGCGCTCGATCTGCGCGACCTGCGCGTCGAGCGTCGTCATCATCTTGTCGGGCTCAAGCCGCCCGCCCGAACGACCGAGCCGCTCGAGCATCGCCCGCTGGCTTCGGACGATCTCGCGGAGGTCCCGGTCCATGAAGACGACGCGGTAGCGCGGCAGCGTCGGACCTTGCGGCAGGAACGGCAGGAGCTGCGCGACGATCTTCACGACCTTCCCCCTCGCCTCGGGGATCCACGAGGCGTCGCGGGCAAGCTGGGTCGCCTTCTCGTGCTCGTAGTAGCCGCGGGGATTGTCGCTGTCGGCGGCGCGCTTCTCGTCGGTGAAGGGCTCGACTCCGCCCGCCACGATCGCCTGCATCATCATCGAGGTGCCGCTGCGCGGGAGCCCGCTCACGATGACGACGACCTCGTCGCGGGCGGCGCCTTCGAGCGAGCCGACGCGGTCGGCGCCGCCGCGGCGGGACTCCCGAGCGGCGGTGATCCGCTCCATCGCCGCGTCGAGGGGATCGCGCGCGGCGGCAGGAGCCGGCGCCGCCGGCGCGGCGGCATCCGCCGAGGGCGGCTTCGCCTCGCTCAGGCGCCGGATCTCCCCGATCAACCGCCGCTGGTCCGCGGCGCGTCCCGCGTCGCCGAGAGCGTCGAGGACCTTCGCGAGCGACTCCCGCGCCTCGACGAAGCCCGGCGCCTGCGCGACGGCGAGCTCGAGCGCCGTGCGCGACGTCGCGGCGTCGCCGACCGCATGGAGCGCCACGCCGAGCAGCTGGTGCGCCCGGGGGTTCTGGAAGCGGAGCTCCGTCGCGGAGAGGGCGTGCTCGACCGCGTCCTCCCACGCCTCGCGGGCGACCGCGCATTCGGCGAGCCCGAGCCGCGCGTCGGCGCCCTCGCCGTCCGCGGCGAGCGCCCGCGCGAAGCAGGTCTCCGCCCGGGCGGCGTGACCGAGGTCGAGGAACGCGCGGGCGAGCATCAGGTGGCGCTCGGGGGTCTCGTCGTTCGCGCACTCCTCGAATGCCGCGTCGAGCATCGGCAGCGCCCTCGCGCCGGCGCCGGTGCCGATCGCGTGCTGCGCCTCGAGCCACGCGAAGGTGCCGCGCATGTCGCCGAGCAGGCTCATGAGCTTGCGGATCCTGAAGACGAGTTGACGCGGCGGCTCCTTGTAGGGCTTCTCCCTGTCGGGCTTCTCCCTATCGGGCTTCTCCTCGCCGTGCCCTTCCCCTCCCTCGTCCGCCGTGGCGTCCTGCCCGCTCGACGCGGGATCGTCGACCACGAGGTCCTCGCCCTCGCGTCGCAGCCTCGGGATCCGGAGGTCGTGCTTCTCCGCCTCGGGGCGGAGCTTCTCGAGCGCCTCGAGCGCCTTCTCGCGGGCGGCGGCGACGTTCCTCGCGAGCCTCGCGGTCGCGGTGGCGTGGTCCTTCCACCGCTCGAGCCCCGCGAGGCAGCCGAGGAGGTTCAGGCCGAAGCGGTGCTCGTCGGGGTCGTCGCTCCAGATCTCCTCGAGGATCTCCGCCGCCTCGCCGAGGCGCCCCGCATCCATGTAGGACTGCGCGAGGTTGTAGCGGAGCTCCCGCACGGTCCCCTTGATCGCGACGCCGGCGTCCTCGTTCGGCTGCTCGATGTAGCCGAGCTCGACGAGCTGCTTCATCGCCTCGGCGCTCTGCGCGCCGTCGAGCATCGCGTCCGGCGGATGCATGCCGGCGCTTCCGGGAACGGTCTCCCAGCTCTCGATCGTGGCGACCTCGGGCGGATCCTCGAAGATCGTGACGATTGGCTTGCCGTCCATGTCGCGGCCGACGGGGAGCCCGTAGAGCGAGAGGATGGTCGGGCAGAGGTCGAGGACGCTCGCGCCGGCGATCTCGCCGCCCCGGCGGATGCCCGGACCCTTCGCGACGAGGATGCCGTAGGGGCGGTGCTCGACCGCCGGACCCGCCGGCTCCGTGGGAATGTGCTCGGGGCGCAGGTGATCTGGATGGAAGCCGTGGTCGGAGAGCAGGATGACGGTCGTCTCCTCGCCCGCGAGGGCGAGGAGCGCCCCGAGCATCAGGTCGTGCATGCGGTAGCCCGCCTCGACGACGCCCGAGTAGACCTCGAAGTCCGGCTCGGAGACGCCCCGCTGCCGCGGCGGGTGGTACTTCATGAAGCCGTGGCAGAAGTGGTCGATGCCGTCAAGGTAGACCGCCATGAAGTCCCACGGCTCGAGCTGCATGAGCGCGGTCGCGGCGGCGTGGATCGAGGAGATCTCGCCGACGATCTTCGCGATCGACTGCAGGCGCTGGTCCTTCTGCTGGTCGACCTTGTGCCCGAGCGGCACGAAGGGTCCGATGTCGTCCTCCGCGACCTCGACCTGATGGATCCGGAACTCCTGGAGGTTCCGCTCGAGCCGCGGGGGATGCACGGCGCCGGGCGGCATCGGCCACTGCGCGAGGGTCCAGCCGAGGTCGCCCGGTCTCGGCCGGATCCCCTGCTCGAGCTGCCGCGCGACCTCGGGATCGCGGATCGGTCGGCTCTTCTGGTACCAGTCGCTCACCATCACGCCGTCGATGGGCTCGGCGGGATGGCTCGGCCACCAGCCGACCACGATCGGCTTCTTGCCGCACTGGTTCAGGATGTTCCAGACCGCCTTGACCTTGCGGCTGATGTTGGTGATCGGTCGGATCCCCTTGCCGTCGGGGGTCGGCTCGCTGAAGCCGTGGATCCCGTGCTTGAAGGGGCGCTTGCCGGTGGCGATCGAGGTCCAGAGCATCGGGCTCAGGACCGGCGTGAGGGTCGCGTTGTTGCCGCTGACCCCCTCCTCCATCATCCGCTTCAGGTTGGGCATCTTGCCCTGTTCAAGAAGAGGACGGATCACCCGCCAGTCGGCGGCGTCCCAGCCGATGACCAGCACCTTGCGGTCGTTAGGGAGGGGGATCGAGTCGGGCTTCGGGTCTGGCTTCGGGTCTGGCATCGGGTCTGGCATCGGGTCTGGCATCGGGAAGGACGTCCAGGTCAAGGGCGCGGCGGTGCAGGATCCGCGGAGGGTTATCGGGGCGCCGAGCGCCGATCTGCAGCGGAGTCGAGCGGGGAGCCGTCGCGGTCGCCCGCGAGAGGCGGGGCGTCCGCTGCGGTACGCTCCGCAATCCTCCCACGGCGACCCTCCCGCAGAGGACCGGCGTCGTGGAGTGACCGGCCCGCGACCCGAACTCGTTCATCGACCTCGTCCCATCGACCTCGTCCCATCGACCTCGTCCCATCGACCTCGTCCCATCTAGGAGACTCCTCATGTTCCGCCAGCGTCCGCTCCGTTCCTCCCTCCTCGCCGTCGCCGCGGTCGTCGCCGCTGGAGGCGGGTGGCTCGCCCTTGCCCCGCGTCCCGCCGACGCGCAGCAGATGCAGGGTGGCGCGCCGATGCCCTGGCAGCAGCAGATCTCGGGAGCGCTGCCGATCTTCGGCACCGGCAACTGGGTGGTGATCGCCTCGACCGAGTTCCCGCTCCTCTCGGTCAGCGGCGTCGAGACGATCCGCGTGCCTGACGGGCTCGGCGCCGCGGTGAACTCGATGGAGGGCATCTTCCAGATGACCAGCCGCCTCCGCCCGACCTTCCACGTCGCGAGCGAGCTTGACTTCGCCGCGCAGCAGAACGACGACGCGAAGACCTACCTCGAGGAGATCGGCAAGATCCTCCCCCAGATCGGCGTGGTGAAGATGCCCTCCGAGGACATCGTCAACAAGATCATCGACGCCGCCGCGAAGCGTCGGGTGCTCGTGATCAAGACCGACTCGATGATCCCCTACGGCTCCATCGCGATCGAGCTCGGACCCGGCTTCTGGAGCGTCGAGCAGGAGCAGGCGCTCCGCGACGCGATGAAGAAGGGCGGCTGAGCGCGCGGTCGAGTCCCGACCATCTCGAGCCGCGTCCGGCGTCCGCCGGGCGCGGCTTGTCGTTGCGCGGGCTCCGCGCGAGCCCGATCGCGCAAGGGTCGTGAGTCGAGCCACCCTCACCCGGTTCGCGACCGTTGGTCGCGAACCGACCTCTCCCGCTCGTCGCGTGGCGACTCGCGGGAGAGGTGATGCGCTCCGGCACTCTCCCGCGAGCGCAGCGACGCGGGGGAGTCGGGCTTGTCGCGAAGCGACAAGCCCGGTGGGGGTGGTCCGAAGCACGACGACGCAAGTCGAGCCGCCGCGACGATGAGCGATGTCTCGATCAGGGCGCCCCGCGACGCTTGCTTCGAGTCGTACCACCCTCACCCGCCTCGCGAACTGCGTTCGCGAGGCGACCTCTCCCGCTCGTCGCGTGGCGACTCGCGGGAGAGGTGATGCGCTCCGGCACTCTCCCGCCGGAGCCGAGCGACCCAGGAGCGATGCGTCGACCGCCGAACGAGAGCCTCCCCCAGCCTCAGCTCGTCGCTTCGCGGATCGCCTCGAGACCGCGCAGCACCTCCGCCATCGACTGCGGGCGGTCGCCGGGCTGCGGCTGGACGCAGGCGAGGATGAGGTCGGAGAGCGCCTCCGGCACCGCGGGATTCTTCTCGCAGGGCGGCGTCGGCAGCTCGAGGTTCTCCGCGTCGATCGCCCCCGAGTAGAGGCTGGTGCGGTCGTCGGAGGGCGGCATCGCGGTGGGGATCACCTCGCGGCAGAGGATCCAGTACATCGTCGCGCCGAAGTTGTAGACGTCGGTGCGCTCGGTGATCGCGTCGCGGTGCGCCTGCTCGGGCGCCATGTAGCCGGGCGTCCCCTGGATCCTCTTCTTGACCGCGCCGATCTGGCACGCCTGCCCAAGGTCGATCAGCTTCACGGTGCCGCGGTCATCCACCATGATGTTGGTGGGCTTGAGGTCGGCGTGGATGAAGCCCCGCTCGTGCATGTGGGCGAGCGCCCGGGCGACCTGCACGAAGATGTCGAGGGCGCCGCGGATCTGCTCCGGGGGATGCAGGTCCACCGTCTCGGCGTCCACGAGCTCCATCACCAGCACGATGTCCGCGAGGCGGAACATCTTCCGGTTCTTGATGAGCTTCTCGACCTTGCGGATGTTCGGGTGGTCGAGCTTGCTCGCGACGGCGTACTCCTGCTCGACCTGCTCGAGGAATCGCATGTCCTTGTCGGATTTGCGGATGACGTGCTTCAGCGCCCAGACCTGCTTGGACTTCGGATTCTGGACCGCGTAGATCGTGCTCGCGGCGCCGTGCCCGATCTTGGCAAGCACCTTGAAGCCTGGAAACTGGCTGTCGAGAACGGTGTCCACTGGCGAAGCCTGAAGCGTCCCGAACGCCTTGCGGCGCTCGGTTCATGCACGCGGGTCCTCGGATCACCCTTGGAGTCCCCGGAGCGTGGACGCCCGTCGCGGACGACGAGGTCCGAGCAAGGGTCAGACGCCGGGCGAGGACCGAGCCGCCCGACGCGAAGAAGTGATCCGCGACTGTAACGCCCGCCCCCCCGCCGCCGCAAGGAACGCCCCGACCCGCCGCCGGATCAGTCGAGGATCGCGTTGGCGAACGCCGCCGCCGGGAAGAGGGGTCCGGGGCTCTCGACCGCGGCGAGGTCCGAGTGGAGGTGGACCGCCGAGGCGGGGATGTCGAGCTCCTGCTGGAGCCGCCGCACGAGGGCGACGAGCTCGGTCATCTGCCGCGCCGTGAACTCCTCGCGGCTCCCGTTTCCGATCAGGCAGATCCCGATCGAGGTCCGGTTGAGTTCGTCCGCGTCCGGCGTCGCGCCCCCGGCTCGCGGGGCGACGTGGGCGCCGGGCTGCTGGAGGTTCCACCGAGGTCCGGCGTGGATCGCCCCGTCGTCGAGTCCCCGCCCGTTCCCGATCAGGAAGTGGTAGCCGAGACCGGCGTAGCCATAGGAGCGGTGCTCGCGGTCGATCGACTCGGGGGTTCCCCCGGGCAGACCGGAGTGATGGATCACGATCGAGGTCCAGCGACCCTGCTCGATCCCGCCGCTCGAGGGCTGCAGGCGACCGCCCGGCTCGCGGCTCGCGACGGAGGCAAGCGGCGGCGCCGTGCCTCGGTCGCCGATCACGAAGAGTCCGCTGACCGCCGCGGTCGCGACCAGGAAGCTCGCCCAGACCAGCCTCGTCCGGCTCTGCCTCGACGATGCGGTGACGGGTCGGGAAGAACGGGCGGCTCGTCGCTGGGGTCGCTTCACGCTCGTGCCTCGGGATCGGGTCGGTGCTGACGTGGAGGTGCTGGCGTATCGGTCGCGCCGAACGAGATGCGTGGAAGATTTCCCGCGCGTCCCACGCTCACGCCGAGGGCGTTCCGCCGCTCGGCGCAGGACCACCACCCGTGGGGTCGCCACCTCCGCCACCACCACCACGCCGGCGCCGACGGCGTCGGCGCTTGCGGGGCGCCGTGCCGCCATCCGCTGCCGAGGTTCCCGGCGCGACATCGCCTGCCTCGCGATCCTCGGGCGCCTCGTCGCCACGCTCGGAGTCGGGCTCATGCTCGCCGCCATGCTCCAGCGCCAGAGGTCCGGCGCCGGACGTCGATCCGGACTCGGTCGCCATCCCCTCGGGCGTGCCCGGCGATCCCTCGCCGCCGCGACCTCGCCGACGACGCCGACGCCGCTTCTTCCGCGTGCCCTCGCCTCCCTCGCCCGCCTCGGTCGAGGCGTCGGCGGGAGCGGGCGGGATGCCCTCGGCGCTCGACGGCTTCGGCTCCGGCGGACGCTCGCGCGGCGCCCGCGCGTCCGCGCCGCGCGTCGCGCCCTCGCTCGCCGCGAGGCGGGAGCGGTGGCGGTCCTGCCTTGGCGCCGAGCCCTCGCGACCGCGGCGAAGCGCCGCGTCCGTCGAGAGCCCGCGCAACGGATCGACCTCCGCCTCGGGCGGCGGGCAGGCGTCCGGATCGCAGAGCTCCTCGACCGGCACCGCGACCTCGCGGCCGTCCGCCTCGAGCTGCACGAGGACGAGCTGCACGAGGATCTTCGAGTCGATCACGAGACCCGGTCCGTGGGGCGTGCCCACGCGGGTTCGGTTCTTCGGCAGGCGCTTCTTGAGGTCCTCGTAGGTCTCGTCCTCGTAGCGGAGGCAGCACATGAGCCGCCCGCAGCGACCGGAGATCTTGAGGGGGTCGATCGTGCCCTTCTGGGTCTTCGCCGAGCGCATCGACACCGGCTTGAGGACCTTCAGGAAGTTCTTGCAGCAGCAGTGCTGCCCGCACCGCTCGTAGTCGGCGACGAGCCGCGCCTCGTCGCGGGCGCCCACCTGCCGCATCTCGATGCGGGTCTTCATCTCGCCGGCGATGCGACGGACGAGCTCGCGGAAGTCGACCCGCTCCTCGGAGAGGAAGTAGACCGTCACCGTCTCGCGGCTCAGGGTGCCCTCGAGGTCGACGATCTTCATGGGGAGCCCGAGCTCCGCGACCATCGCCTTGATCGGGCGGACCTGTCCGCGGAGATCGGTCTGCACGGTGGTCCAGCGGGCAAGATCGTCGGGGGTCGCGACCCGCAGGATCCGACCGTCGGTGCGGAAGGGGTAGTCGCTGCCGCCGGAGTTCTCGATGTACTCGAGCATCTCCTGCCGGGAGACGCTCTTGCCGCAGCCGGAGTTGGAGCAGGTGGTGGTGAGCATCTCGACCACCTCGAGCCCCCGGTGGGTGCGGGCGACGAGCTTGGAGCCGCAGCCGGGCTTGGCGGGTCCGTCGTAGGGGTACTCCGCGACCGCCTTCATGAGCCCGTAGCGGACCACGATGCTCGTGGGCGGCTTGAGGCGCTCGTAGATCTCGCGGTCGGTCATCGCCGTGCGCCGCTCGGGATCGGCGTCGGCCTCGTAGACGGGAAGCTTGGTGATGGGCATGGCGCGCGTCGGGGAGCCGGACAGGCGGTCGACGCGACCACCGGCGCCGTCGCGCCGGAGGGATCGTCGAAGGACCGCGTTGTCGTCGAGCGGGGATAGTTGGCTCCGGACCGCCGCTCGACGGAGCGGTCCGGGTTCAGACGCGGGCGCAAGATCGGATGGTAGCGGGAGCGAGGGTCCGGCAGCGCCACGCGTCGCGAACGAGCCGCACGCACGACTCCTCTCCGCGCGATGCTCGGCTCCGCCACCCCGCGGCCTCGTCCGGCTCTGCTGGATCAACGCGTCCATGCGTCCATGCGTCCATGCGTCCACGCTCCACCGGCGACCCTCCGCAGCACCCCTACACTCCACCCCTTCGCCCTCGGACTCCTCCGCTCTTGAGCATCCCCTCGATCGCCATCGTCGGCCGCCCCAACGTGGGCAAGTCGAGCCTGTTCAACCGACTGCTTGGTCGGCGGGTGTCGATCGTCGATCCCACGCCGGGGGTGACCCGCGACCGCATCGAGGCGCTCCTCGAGCTCGTCCCCGATCCGGTGGACGATCCCGAGGGCGTCCCCCGCTTCGCCGAGCTCACCGACACCGGCGGCTACGGGCTCTACTCGCCCGAGGGTCGCCGGGTGGACGAGTCGGGTCAGGACCTCTCGCGGCTCGACGCCGACATCGAGCGTCAGATCGGGCTCGCCGTGGAGCGGGCGACCGTGATCCTCTTCGTCCTCGACGCGAGCGAGGGCGCGACCCCGCTCGACCGCGCGGTGGCGGAGCTCCTCCGCAAGCGCCGCCTCGCGGAGAAGGTCATCCTCGTCGCGAACAAGACCGACGACGAGAGCTGGCTCGTCCGCCTCGGCGAGCTCAACCGGCTCGGCTTCGGCGAGCCGATCGGCGTCTCCGCGAAGTCCGGGCTCGGGATGCGCCGCCTCGTCGCGGCGCTCCGCGCCCGGCTCGGCGAGTCCTCCGAGGCGCCGCCCGAGCGACCCGAGCTCCGCCTCGCGATCGTCGGAAGGCGCAACGCCGGCAAGAGCACCCTCGTCAACGCCCTCGCCGGGCAGCCGCGGGTCATCGTCTCGGAGATCGCCGGCACCACCCGCGACAGCGTGGACGTCCGGTTCGAGATGAAGGGGCGAACCCTCGTCGCCATCGACACCGCGGGCGTCCGCAAGAAGAAGAGCTGGGCGGACGACGTCGAGCGCTACTCGCACGGGCGCGCCGTCGAGGCGATCGAGCGATGCGACGTCGCGGTCCTCCTCCTCGAGGCGACCGAGCCCGCGAGCCAGATCGAGAAGGCGCTCGCGAAGGAGCTCATCGACCGCTTCAAGCCGGTGGTGGTGGCGATCAACAAGTGGGACCTCGTCGAGGGCAAGCTCGCCGCGGAGGACTACCTCGCGCACCTCGAGCAGGAGCTCCCGAGCCTCGCCTTCGCGCCGATCGTGACGATCTCCGGTCGGTCCGGCGAGGGGCTCGAGGAGCTCGTGGCGATGGCGTTCAACCTGCACGAGCAATCCGGTCACCGCGAGGGCACCGGTCGCCTCAACGCCGCGTTCGCGCGGATCCTCGAGGAGCGCGGACCGTCCTCGCGGCTCGGCTCGCAGGCGAAGATCTACTACGCGAGCCAGATCGGCGTGCATCCGCCGACGATCGCGGTGGTGGTGAACCGCCCCGACCTCTTCGAGGGTCAGTACGAGCGGTACCTCCTCAACCGCCTGCGCGACGTGGTGCCCTTCTCCGAGGTGCCCATCCGCCTCCGCTTCGCGGCCCGCCGCCGGGCGTGACCTGCCGCCGAGTCCGGAGACGCCTCCGACCTCAGCCGCCGGAGGGCGCCGGAGCCTCGACCGCGGGCGGGTCCTGCACGCGGAGCGGCCGAACGTCGTACGCCCATGCCGCCGGGTCGGGAGGCTCGAGCAGGAGGAGCGACCTCTGCGGCTCGCCCATCTCGCCGTTCACCTTCGGTCGGCGAAGGAGCACGGTGTCGCGGTTGCCGTTCGGGCGGAGCACGCGGATCCCGAGCGGCGCGAGCGTCGCGCGGTCGTAGAAGAGCTCGATGAAGGAGCAGTCCTCCGCGAGCGCGGTGCCCGGCTTCGGCACGAGCCGCACGCCGACGAAGTCCGCGAGCCGGTCGAGGAGCGGCGGGCTCGGCGGCGGCGGCTCGAGCACGTCGAAGCGGGCGAGCACGTCGTCCTTCTTCTGGGCGATCGGCAGCGGGATCGGTCCCTCGCCGAGCCTGAGCGGATCGACCGCCTCGCCGGGCATCGCGAGCTGCCGGCGGACGTAGCGCTTCTGCCGGTGGTCGAGCTCGTCGAGCCAGCCGTCGGCGTAGACCCAGTGCTGCCGCCACGACTCGCCGTGACCGGAGCCGTCGATGAACTCGTCGAAGACGATCGCCACCCGCGTCGCGTCGCCCTCGCGGGCAAGCAGCACCTCGCCGAGCCGCGTCTCCGACTCCTCGACGAGGGCGTCGAAGCGGATCAGGGTCAGTCCCGCCTCGAGCGTGCGGGTCTCTCGACCGGCGACCTCGAGGCGCTCGAGGAGCGCCTCGCCGTCGAAGCCGCTCGGCGCGACCTCCCCGCCCGCCGCCGCGGTCGGCGGCTTCGGCGCGCCCGCCGAGCCCGTCGGCGGCTGCCCGCATCCGGGATCGACCTGCGCGGTCGCGGCGGTGGCGGCGGCAAGCAGGAGCGCGAGGGCGGCGTGGGGGAGGCTCATGGCGTGGTCCTTCATGGCGGATGCTAGGTTCGGCGCCGACCCTGCTCGCCCGGCCCGACGGCAAGGTACGCCTCGTCGAGGTACTCGCCGAGCATGCGGTCGGTGTTGAAGACGGGCGCGACGGTCGCGGCGCTTCGGATCACCCGGCGCAACCATCGGCGGGGAATCCCGTCGCGACCTCGATCATGGAACTCCGGGACGATCTCCTCCTCGAGCAGCCGGTAGAGCGCCTCCGCGTCCGCCTTGTCCTGCGCCGCCTGCGTGCGGCAGGTCCGCCCGGCGTCGATCGTCCAGCCGTTCGTGCCGTCGGCGGCCTCGGGCCACCACCCGTCGGAGATCGAGCAGTTGATGCCGCCGTTGAGGGGCGACTTCATGCCGCTCGTGCCGCTCGCCTCGTGCGGGCGAAGCGGCGTGTTGAGCCAGACGTCGCAGCCGGAGACGAGGGCGCGACCGATCGCCATGTCGTACTCCTCGAGGAGCACGACGCGACCTCTGAACTCGGGGCGCTGGGTCATCTCGAAGACCTTCTGCGCGAACGCCTGACCTCCGAGGTCGCGGGGGTGCGCCTTCCCGGAGAAGACGACCTGCACCGGTCGCCTTGCATCGCCGAGGATCCTCGCGAGCCGTCTCGGGTCGCTGAAGAGGAGGATCGCCCGCTTGTAGGTCGCGAAGCGCCGCGCGAATCCGATGGTGAGCGCGTGCTCCGAGAGCATCGCGCCCGCCTCGGCGACGGCGCCCGGTCCGGCGCCGCGGCAGCAGCCCTGGAGCACGAGCCGCGCCCGCACGAAGCGGACCAGCTCGCGGCGGAGACGATGGCGGAGGTCCCACAGGCCTTCGAGGTCCGCCTTCGCGGCGTCCGCGAGCGGTCGGGCGTCCGGCGCGGGCGCCGGAAGCGAGACCTTCCGCGAGCGCCAGAACTCCGCGGCGAGCGGATGCATCCAGGTCGGCACGTGCACGCCGTTGGTGATCGAGCCGATCGGCACCTCCGCCGCGTCGACGCCGTGCGCGTCGCGCCACATCGCGCGGCTCACCTCGCCGTGCAGGCGGGAGACGCCGTTGGATCGCCCGGCGAGCCGGAGCGCGAGCACCGTCATGCAGAGCGGCTCCTTGGGGTCCTCGGGATGCTCGCGACCGAGGCGCTCCAGCACGTCCGAGGGCAGCCCGCCCTCCGCGAGGACCGGCGCGAGCGCCGTCGCGACCATCTCGATCGGATAGCGGTCGTGCCCCGCGGGAACCGGCGTGTGCGTGGTGAAGACGAGCCGGCGGCGGACGCGGTCGATCGCCGCGTCGAGCGCGGCGCCGCCGCGGGTCTCCCGCGAGAGCATCCACACGCCCGCGAACGCGGCGTGCCCCTCGTTGAGGTGGACGACCGTCGGAAGCTCGCCGAGCGCCTCGAGGGCGAGCAGCCCGCCGATCCCGAGCAGCACCTGCTGCTCCATGCGGAGGCGCGGCTCGCCCTTGTAGAGCCCCTCGGTGAGCTCGCGCTCCTCGCGGGAGTTCTCGGGGAGGTCCGTGTCGAGGAGGATCAGGCTCGCGCGACCGATCCGCTGCCGCCAGAGCCGGACGAGCGGCGACCGCCTCCCGATCGGGCAGCGGATGCGGGTGCCGGTGTCCGCGACGGGAAGCCGCGCCGGATCCTGCCGCGGATAGAGGACGCGGGTCGAGCCATCCTCGCGGAGCTGCTGCCGGTAGTAGCCGTGCTGGTAGAGGAGCCCGACGCCGACGAGGGGAATGCCGAGGTCGCTCGCGCTCTTGAGGTGGTCGCCCGCGAGGATCCCGAGCCCGCCGGCGTACTGCGGCATCGACTCGTGGAGGGCGAACTCCGAGCAGAGGTACGCGACCTTGAGGTTCCCGGCGCGGCGGCGCCGCGCGCGGTCGAACCAGGTCCGCGCCTTCCGGTAGCGCATCAGGTCGCGGTGGACCTCCGCGACCGCGCGGCGCATGGAGTCCTCCGAGAGCCTCGCCGCGAGCACCTCCGGCGGCACGTCGCGGAGGATCGCGATCGGGCTGTGCGAGGAAGCCTCCCACCGCGCGGGATCGATCGCGCGGAACGGACGCTGCGCGTGCTCGTTCCAGGTCCACCACAGGTCGAGCGCGACCTCCTCGAGCATGCGGCGGGTGGTCTCGAGGCGATGATCCGCGCCGCGCTCGACGGCGGCAGGCGTGGCGCGGGGGCGAAGGCTCAGGCGGGGCATCCGGGACTTCCTCGGGCGGGCGAGGTCGGGAGCGTAGCGGACGCGATCGACCGCCGACCCGAACCCCGCCGGACGTGGGTCCGCGTTGGGGACCGTCCCATGTTCAGTCATGGACTACCGCGATCGAGTCAAGATCGAACCCGGCAAGCGAGGTGGTCGTCCGTGCGTGCGCGGACTGCGCATCTGCGTCCATGACGTCCTGGGATGGCTGGCGGCCGGGATGAGCGAGGACGCGATCCTCGCCGATCACCCGGACCTCGAGCGCGAGGACATCCGCGCCTGCCTGGCGTTCGCGGCCGACCGCGAGCGGCGGATCGACCAGTCCCCCGCCGCCTGATGCAGCACCTCACGCCTCGCCGAGCAAACCCTCAGCCAAGCCTTCCGCTCGCCGCGACGAGGCGACGAAGCGCCTCCGCGACCGCGCGGTCCGCGGCGCCGCGCTCGAGCCGCCAACGCCAATTGCCGCTCGCGGTGCCGGGCAGGTTCATGCGCGATCCGGGCGGCAATCCGAGGAGGTCCTGCATCAGGCAGACCGCGAGCGACGCGGGCGAGGTCATCGCGAGGCGCACCAGACCCTCGGCAGGGTCCGCCGAGCGACCGGCGTAGTCGCGAACGCGCCGCCGCGCGTCGGCGCCGAGCGTGCGCCACCAGCCCGTCGCGACGTGGTTGTCGTGGGTGCCGGGATACGCGACGCACTCGGGGGGAAACCGGTGCGGCATGTCGAAGGCGTCGTCGCGCCAGAACGCGTTCTGCACGATCCGCATCCCGGGGAGCCCGAACTCCTCGCGGAGCCGCGTCACCGCGGGCGTCACCGCGCCGAGGTCCTCCGCGACGAGGGGAAGCGCCGCGCCGTGGTCCTTCGCGAGCGCCGCGAGGAGCTCGCGGCCCGGCTGCGCCCGCCAGCGCCCCCGCCGCGCGTTCGGCGCGTCGGCGGGCACCTCGTAGGCGCGGACGAAGCCGATGAAGTGGTCGATGCGGACGAGGTCGAACCTCGCGAGCGCCATCCCGATCCGGTCGCGCCACCAGCGGAAGCCGTCGCGGCGATGGGCGCTCCAGCGGTAGTGCGGGCTGCCCCAGAGCTGCCCGTCGGCGGAGAAGGAGTCGGGCGGCACGCCGGTCACGACCTCCGGGCGACCGCGGCGGTCGAGGCGGAAGAGCTCGGGTCGCGAGCGCACGTCCGAGGAGTCGAGGCTCGTGAAGATCGGGACGTCGCCGAAGAAGACGATCCCCCGCCGCGACGCCTCCTCGCGGAGCCGACGCCACTGGCGGTCGAAGCACCACTGGCAGAACGCGTGGAACGCCTCGCCGCGACCATCCCGAGAGGCGGCGAAGGCGGTCCAGTCGGGAAGCCACCACGACGCCGACTGCACGAACGCCTCGTGCTCGCGGGCGAGGCGCCGCGGTCTCGCGCGGAGGAACGCCTCGTGCGCCCGCTCGAGCAGGCGGGTCTTCTCCCGCCGCACTCGCTCGAAGCGCACGGGACCGGGGCGATCGAGCATGCGCCGCGCCCGCGCGAGGTCCGCCCGCGCGAGGAGATCGTCCTCGTGCAGGCGCTCCGGCGAGAGGAGGAGCGGCTCGCCCGCGAAGCTCGAGGGGCTCGCGTAGGGCGAGTCGCCGGGACCGATCGGTCCGATCGGCAGCATCTGCCAGACCGAGAGACCCGCGTGCTCCATCCAGTCGAGGAAGCGGACCGCCTCCGGGCCGACATCGCCGATCCCGAAGGCTCCGGGCAGGCTGGTCGGATGGAGGAGGACGCCGGCACGCCGCGTCGCGAGCAGCGGGTGCATGGAACGTCGTTCGTCGCGCATCGCCTGCATCCTGCCCGCCCTCACGGACCGGTCGCCCAGGCGCGACCGGAGACCGGCGGGATCACGATCTCGGGGAAGCGGTCGGGCTCGTCGCGCGGATGGCGGTGCCCGAAGACGAGTCGCCACTCGCCCTTCGCCGTCGCGGGCATCGCCGCGAGCTCCGGCACCTCGACCGTCGCCTGGCGGTCGCTCGCGTTGAGTGCGACGAGCACCTTCTCCGACCCGAACTCCCGCAGGAAGACCCAGACGTCCTGCGCGTCGTCGACGAGGAGCGTGCGGAAGGAGCCGCGCCGAAGCGACGGATGCCGCGCGCGAAGCGCCGTCGCCTGCATGGTGAAGGCGAGCTGCTCCTCCATGACGCGGTTCTCCCGCGGCTCGTCGTAGGGCTCGAGGTCCTTCCAGAGCATCGGCTTGCGGTTGTTGGGGTCGTCGGAGCCCCACATCCCCACCTCGTCGCCGTAGTAGATCATCGGGGCGCCGACGTAGGTCATCTGCAGCAGGACGAGCAGGCGCACCCTGCGGTAGACCTCCGCGCTCGGCTTGCTCGCGTCGTACTTCGCCCCGTCCTGCTCGCGGTTGCCGCGGTCGTACTCGCGGTCGGGGTTCGCCAGCATCGACGCGATGCGGTCGGTGTCGTGGCTGTCGAGCAGGTTCATCAGGCAGTAGGTGACCTCGGCGGGATACGCGAGGCGGAGCTCCGCGAGGCGCCGGTCGAGGACGCTCGGCGGGATCTTCTCGGCGCGGTTCCCGACCCACGCGATCGCCGCCTCGGCGAAGGGATAGTTCATCACCGCGTCGAAGCTGCGGCCGTCGAGCCATTCGTCGGCGCGCTTCCAGATCTCGCCGGTGATGTAGGCGTCGGGATTGATCGCCTTCACGAACCGGCGCCACTCGATCCAGAAGGGAAGCGGCACCTCGTTGGGCACGTCGAGCCGCCAGCCGTCGATCCCGTCCGAGGGGTCGCCGTCGCCGTCGGGATCCATCCAGCGCCGCGTGACCTCGTAGACGTGACGCGTCGCCGCCTCGCTCGCGAGCCCGCCGCCGTTCTTCGCGAAGATCGGCAGGTCGGAGAAGCCCGCCCAGCCCTCGTGCTCGAAGGGGTCCCAGCTGCGGACGGAGAACCAGTCGGCGAAGGGCGAGCCCTTGCCGCGCCGGCGCACGTCGAGGAACGCGGGATGGGTGTCGCCGACGTGGTTGAAGACGCCATCGAGGATCACCCGGAAGCCCTTCGACTTCGCGAGGCGCAGGAACTCGAGGAAGACCCTGTCGCTGCCGGTCCAGGTCCACGTGCGCGGGTCGAGGAGGTTCTCGACCGCCTCCGCCGCCTTGTAGTCGCCCCGCACGCCGTAGTGCTCGTCGACGTGGAGGTAGTTCGTCGCGTTGTACTTGTGCGCGGTCGGCGCCTGGAAGATCGGGTTGAGGTAGAGGGCGTTGACGCCGAGCGCCCGGAGGTAGTCGAGCTTCTCGATCACCCCTTGCAGGTCGCCGCCGTAGAGCCGCGCGAACACGAAGTGCTGGTAGAAGCCCTGACCGTCGCGGTCCTCCCACGGGCTCGTCGAGTACCACTCGCTCCGCCACGGTCGGCAGGGCACGGGATCGTTCGAGGCGCTTCCGTTGCGGAAGCGGTCGACGAAGATCTGGTACCAGATCGCGTCCTTCGCCCAGTCGGGCGTGCGCACGCGGGAGCTGCGACCATCATCGAGGGAGTAGGTCTCTGGAGTCTGCGCCGTCATCGATCCGTCCTTGAGGATGAACACGTAGCGGTCGCCGCCCGCCGCCTCGGGCACCGCCGCCTCCCACCACGAGAAGGTCCCGTCGTCGAGGACCTCGATCATCGCGACCGGCGGATGATCCTCGAACGCGACCTCGACCGCCTCGACGTCGCCGCGGAGCCCGCGAAGCCGAAGGAGCGTCCGACCCTCGGGATCCACCTGCCGGTAGGCGGGACCGGCGGGCAGATGCCGCACCGCGGCGGCCTCGATCCGTCCGTCGCCGCGCGACGCGGCGTCGGCGCCCGCGAGGCTCGCGTCCGCCCCGAGCAGGATCCGCGAGTTGAATCCCCCCTGCCCGTCGTCGACGCGGTCGGGATTGCGGGGATCGTCGAACCACGCCGGACCGCGCTCGCCCTCGAGGACGAACTTGTAGAGGTGCTCGCCCGGCGGGAGCGAGACCCTCGCCTCCCAGGCGCCGTCGGCCCGCCGCGTCATCGGCAGCGCCGTCGGGCTCCATCCGTTGAAGGAGCCCGCGAGGGAAGCCCGCCGCGCCGCGGTCGAGGTCCGGAACTCGACGCGGCAGGACCACGAGCCGTCCTTCCCCCGCGTCGCCTCGATCGACGCAGGCACCCGCGCCGCGTCCGCGGCGGAGGCGGCGTCGAGCACGGGCACGTCGGGGGGGAATCCGAGGACCACCCGCGGCGCCGCCGGCGCGACCAACGCGAGGCACGTGATGGTCGCGATGGTCAAGACCGCCGCGGCGACCACGGACCACCTGCGACCCTCGCGCGAACGGCTCCGCATCGGGGTCGATGATAGAGGAGCACGCGTCCTCGGCGCTACCGCGAGGAGCAGGAGGACGCCGCGGCAAGCGGCGAGGCGATGATCGCGACGAGCCAGACGAGCGCGAAGGTCACGAAGCCGATGCCGACCAGCATCAGGAGGACGTTGATCGACTGGATGATCCAGTAGCCGAACATGATCAGGAGCCCTCGACCGACCCGGCCGGCGTAGAGGTGCCCGATCCCGAAGGTCTGGATGAGGAGACCCCCGAGGACCTCGAGGAGCGCGGCGGTGCCGCCCGACTTGGGGACCATGGACCCGTGGGCGACGACCTGCGACATGCGTGGACTCCCGGGAGCGTGATCGGACGGTCTAGGGGCGACCCCGACGTGGATCGCCTCGCGTGAAGGATAGCTGAACCTTCGTCCGTACCATGCCCCCGATGCCCGCCGCGCCCCGAGGTCCCCTGCACGCGCTGCTCTCGGTGGTGGGGATCTCGCTCCGCGTCGCGCTCCTCGCCGCGGCGCTCGGGCTCGTCGCGTGGAGCTTCTGGCGGGTCGGCGCGCGGGAGCTCGGCGGGCGCTTCTCCGGCGAGGACCGGGGCGAGGTCGAGCTCGTCGTGATGCACTGGTCCGGCGACGGCGGTCCCGAGGAGGACGCGATCGTCGAGGACGCCCTCGCCCGCTTCGAGGCGGCGCATCCGGGGATCCGCGTGCGGCGGGTGAACCCCGGCGACGCGGCGAGCTTCTACACCAAGCTGCAGACCATGCTCGTCGCGGGCGATCCGCCGGACGTCTTCTACGTCGGCGCCGAGCGCCTCGCGAACTTCGTCTCGCTCGGGCTCCTTGCGCCCCTCGACGCGTTCGTCGCCGCGGAGGAGTCGCGCGACGACGACGACGCGCTCGACCTCGACGAGTTCTTCCCCGCGACGGTCGAGGCGTTCCGCTTCGACGGCTCCCGCGTCGGCGGCGGTCCGCTCTACGGGATCCCCAAGGACTTCACCACCGTCGGCTTCTACCTGAACCTCGACCTCTTCCGCCGCGCGGGCGTCGAGCCGCCGCCCGACGACTGGACGTGGGAGGACTTCATCGCGATCGCCCGCCGCCTCGGCGAGCTGCCCGACGCGACCGGCGCCGAGTTCGTGACCTGGCCGTTCGTCGTGCGGGTCTATCTATGGACCGAGGGCGTGGACGTGGTCGGCGAGGACTTCGACGACCTGCGCCTCGACGATCCCAAGGTCGTCGCGGCGCTCGGGCGGCTTCGGGCGTGGCGGCACGGAGAGGAGAACGCCCTCACGAGCGGGCGGAGCCGCGTCGCGAGCGGCTCGGCGGTCTTCCAGACCGGCCGCGTCGGCATGGCGGGACCCTTCGGTCGCTGGGTGGTCCCGGCGTACTCGGCGCTGACGCCCTCGCCCGCGAAGGCGCCGGGCGACGTCCGGTTCGAGTGGGACTTCCGCCCGCTGCCGCGCGGCGCCGAGCGGGCGAACGTGATCCTCACCGTCGCGTGGGCGATCGCCGAGCAGTGCCGGCACAAGCCGGAGGCGTGGGAGCTCGTCAAGTTCCTCACCAGCGCGGAGAACCAGGCGGCGCAGTCCCGCCTCGGGCTCGCGATCCCCACCCGCCGCGCGGTCGCGGAGAGCGACGCCTTCCTCGACGCGTCGGTCGCGCCGGCGAACGACCGCGCCTACCTCGACGCGGCGGAGGTCGCGCGGGTCGCGGAGTGGCCGGTCGATCCGCGCTTCGAGCAGCTCTTCGGAAGCCGCATGGACCAGGGGCTCCGAAGCGGCGACCTCACCGTCGCCGAGGCGTCGGCGGACCTCGCCGCGAACTGGCGCCGCGTGCGCGAGTCGCCGCTCGCGGCGGGCGGTCGGGCGCCGATGCCGTGGAACGTGCTCGCGGTCGCCGGCGCGGTCGCGGCGCTCGCGGTCGCGGCGTGGCTCGCGGTCCTCCTCCGCCGCCGACCGGGCGACTCGCCCGCCGGCACCGCGGAGGAGCGGGCGGGACTCCTGCTCGCCTCGCCGTGGCTCGTCGGCTTCGCGCTCTTCATGCTCTTCCCGATCGCGATGAGCCTCGTGCTGTCGCTCGCCCGCTGGAACGGGATGTCCACGCTCTCCGAGGCGACCTTCGTCGGGCTCGACAACTACCGCGAGCTCCTCCTCCACGACCGCCGCATGCACGTGAGCCTGCGGGTGACCGCGTACTACGCCCTCCTCGCGGTGCCGCTCGGGCAGGTGGTCGCGCTCGGCGCGGCGGCGCTGCTGCATGCGCGGGTGCCCGCGGTCGGGTTCTTCCGCGCGGCGCTCTACCTGCCGAGCGTCCTCGCGGGCGTGGGCACCGCGGTCCTCTGGCGGTGGGTCTTCGACGGCGAGGACGGGCTCATGAACGCCTTGCTCGCGCCGCCCTTCTCGCTGCTCGGGCTCGAGCCGCCGCAGTGGTTCGGCGCCGACGCCGCCTGGTTCGGCCCGCCCGCCTTCGCGATCATGAGCCTCTGGACCGTCGGCGGCAGCATGCTCATCTACCTCGCGGGGCTGCAGGGCGTGCCGAAGGAGCTCGAGGAGGCGGCGGCGATCGACGGCGCGGGCGCCTGGCGGCGGTTCCGCAGCGTCACCCTCCCGATGCTCTCGCCGGTGATCCTCTTCAACCTGATCGTCGGGGTGATCGGCTCGTTCCAGGTCTTCACGCAGGCGTTCGTGATGACCGGCGGCGAGCCGGGCGACCTCACCCGCTTCTACGTCCTCTACCTCTTCAACCTCGGCTTCGAGAGCTACGAGATGGGCTACGCCTCCGCGATGGCGTGGATCCTGCTCGTGGTGGTCCTCCTGCTCACCGCGGTCCTCATGCGGGGAAGCCGCCGGCTCGTCCACTACGAGGGGCTCAAGGCATGAGCGCCGAGCGGATCCTCAAGGCGATCGCGGTGCTCGCGGCGCTGCTCGGGCTCTCGGCGCTGACGATCTTCCCCCTCTGGTGGATGCTCGTGGTCAGCCTCGAGACGCCCGCGAACGCCGGCGCCGCGATGGTCGGCGGCGGCGACGTGGTCAAGGTCTGGCCGTCCTCGCCGCAGTGGTCGAACTACGCGCAGGCGGTCGAGGAGATGGGGAGCCGCCGCAGCGAGGGCTTCGGCGAGGGCTTCAAGGACGCCCTCGCGAACTCGACGGTGATCACCGTGCTCGTCTGCGTCGGGACGATCCTCTCCTCGAGCCTCGTCGGCTTCGCCTTCGCGCGGGTCCGCTTCCGCGGACGGCAGGGGCTCTTCCTGCTGATGCTCGCGACGATGATGCTGCCGGGTCAGGTGACGATGATCCCGCTCTTCCTCCTCTTCCGGAGCCTCGGCTGGATCGACACCATGCTGCCGCTCGTCGTCCCGGCGTTCTTCGGCAGCGCCTTCTTCGTCTTCATGTACCGCCAGTTCATCGCGCAGGTGCCGGAGGCGCTCGTCGAGGCGGCGCGCATCGACGGGCTCGGCTGGCTCGGCATCTGGTGGCGGATCATGCTGCCGCTCTGCCGCCCGGTCACCGCGATCGTCGCCGTCTTCACCTTCATCTGGACCTGGAACGACTTCCTCGGTCCGCTCATCTACCTCCAGCGCGAGGAGTCGATGACCCTCGCGGTCGCCCTCAACGGCTTCCGCAACCAGTACGGGAACCTCGAGCGGGTGCACCTGCTGATGGCGGCGAGCCTGCTCACCATGCTGCCCTGCGTGCTCCTCTTCCTCGGCGCCCAGAAGCAGTTCGTGGAGGGACTCGGCGCCGGCGCCGTGAAGGGCTGAGTCCCCGCTACCCTCCCCACCACCCATGGCGGACGTCGTCCTCGTCAAGGTCTCGAAGGTCTATCCCGGCGGCGTCCGCGCCGTCGACGCGATCGACCTCTCGATCCCTCACGGCGAGTTCGTGGTGCTCGTCGGTCCCTCCGGCTGCGGCAAGAGCACGACGCTCCGCATGATCGCGGGGCTCGAGGAGATCTCCTCCGGCACGATCTCGATCGGCGGTCGCGTGGTGAACCACGTCGCCGCCCGCGACCGCGACATCGCGATGGTGTTCCAGAGCTACGCGCTCTATCCGCACCTCACCGTGCGGCAGAACCTCGAGTTCCCGCTGCTGCGGCGCCGCCGCCACCCGAGCTGGCTGCTCGGTCTCCTCTCCGCAAGCTACGCCCGCCGCCGCCGCGAGGAGATCGCGGCGATGCGGGCGAGGGTCGAGTCCGCCGCGCGGACGCTCGAGATCACCGGGCTCCTCGCCCGCAAGCCGAAGGAGCTCTCGGGCGGCCAGCGGCAGCGGGTCGCGCTTGGTCGGGCGCTCGTGCGCGAGCCGGCGGTCTTCCTCCTCGACGAGCCGCTCTCGAACCTCGACGCGCGGCTCCGTCTCGAGATGCGGACGGAGCTCCGCATGCTCCATCGCCGGACCGGCGGCACGATGATCCACGTGACGCACGACCAGGAGGAGGCGATGACCCTCGGCGACCGCCTCGTCGTCATGAAGGACGGCGTGATCCGGCAGGTCGGCACGCCGATCGAGGTGTACGCGGAGCCCGCCGACTCCTTCGTCGCGGGATTCCTCGGCACGCCGGCGATCAACCTCGTCGCCGGCGACGCCCGGCTCGAGGGATCGCAGGCGACCTTCGTCGCCCGTCGACCCGCGGGCGCGACCTCCGCCCCGGGCGCTCCGCCGCCGACGATCGCCCTTCCCCCGCGCCTCGCCGAGGTCGCCTCCCGCGCCGCGGGGAGCGCGCGGACGATCCCGCTCCTCCTCGGCGTGCGCCCGGACGCGGTGCGACCTGCCGACTCCGGCGCCACGGGGGCGATCCACGCCATCGTCGAGGCGGTCGAGCGTCACGGCGACCGCGTGGACCTGCGGCTCGACGCGGGCGGGGTGCGGCTCGCGGCGCGGATCGACGACGCCGGCACGCTCCGCGAGGGCGGCACCGCGGCGGTCTCGCTCGATCTCTCCCGGGCGCATCTCTTCGCCGCGGACGCGGCGGGGAAGCGGCTTCGCTGATCTTCGAGGCAGGCGCGGCGGAGCGCGATCCGCGACTCCTCCTCGACCGAGCGCAGCGAGGGCGGGGAGGAGTTCCAGAGGTCGCGAAGGTGCGATGACGCGATCCGCGACTCCTCCTCGACCGAGCGCAGCGAGGGCGGGGAGGAGTTCCAGAGGTCGCGAAGGTGCGATGACGCGATCCGCGACTCCTCCTCGACCGAGCGCAGCGAGGGCGGGGGGGTGGCTCGCTGGCGAAGCCAGCGAGACGGAGGGGAGGTCCGACCAACGGGTTGCTTGCATCGCGCTGCGCTTCGCTCGCAACCCGTCGGAGCAGGTCCCCTCCGTCGCCTCGCTGCGCTCGGCGACACCTCCCCACGGCTCCGCCGTGGGGAGGAGTTCCAGAGCGCACCTCCTCGAGATCGCGCGTTCCGGAACTCCGCGACTCCTC